>CACXNV010000025.1 GCA_902769185.1 uncultured Erysipelotrichaceae bacterium
ATCATGGTTAAAGAAAACTCTATTGCTGCTACTGCAGGATTAAAAAATCATGACTATGTCTATACCTCTATTATCACTAGTGGTAATAAAGCCTATATATTCTACGATAATGATGGTGTGGTGTCTTATTTAGATTCTCCTGATGTTAATGCTTATATTGGCTATAATTATTCACAAATCACCTTAAAAGATCAAAATATTGCTAGTAAAGCAGTAGCCTTTACCAGAACTGATTATGGAGAGATTACTTATCCTAGCACGGAATATCATCATTTAACTTATGAAGAAGCAAGAACTCATGATTATACTGGAGATGAAACTAATTATTATATTTCTGGATATATTCAAGCCTTTAGATTTGATACTGCTAAAAAGATTTTCGAATTAGATATCAGTGAAAATTATTTAGATAAGCAAGATACATATGTCACTCTTCGTAAAACTTATAACGATGAGGAATATGATAAATTCTATAACTACGTTCCATTTTCCGAAAAAATCACTGTTGTGGGAAATATGGAAACAAAAACCAAAGAAGGAACTAGTGAGAAAGTAAATAAATTAAATATTCTTCAATATGAAACCTGTTATCCAGAACATAAAAAAGACAACTTGATTAAACAAACTAACATCAACCCTAATTCTGTTAGTTTTGATTTTGATGTTGTTAAAAAAGAATCTGAAGAGTCAGTATTAGGCTTACATCATATAGAAGTTGAAATTAAAAATAACAACCTCTCTGATGAATTAGGTGTTTTTATGCAGCTAGATGAGCATAAAAATTCATATGGAGAGGCAGTAGGAAACACTTTTAAAGATTTTGGTACTTCTACAACTTTAATTTTCCGTGGCTTAGGATCTCTTTTCACTAAAGAGGGTTGGTCACAAGTTGGTGGTATTATTGCGATTGGAGTAGCGTCTACTCAAACTTTACAGCAAAACGGATTTGGAACTTTCTTAAGACTTTGGGCTATTATTTCTGTTAACTTAGGAATTGTGAATTTATTACCATTCCCAGGACTTGATGGATGGCAGTTCTTAGTGACTATTGTGGAAGGAGTGGCCCGCAAAGAAATTCCACCTAAAGTGAAAAATACAGTCTCTGCGATTGGCATTATGCTTTTATTCGTCTTGATGATTGTGATTGTCTTCAAGGATATTTTTACGGTGTTCTAATATGCAAGAAAAAATGAAGAGCTTCTTAAAATCAATTCACATCGAAAATATCGATGATTTTGATCTTGATTTTGAGATGGTTGGCCGTAATCGATTTAACTATCAACAAATCGATATGATTATTTCTAAACAAGTTCCTTGGACTTATGAACTTCTTAGACAATTTCAAGATGGATTAAACACAATTACTTATCCATATATATTACATTTTTCTTATAAGAAAAGACCAACTTCAAATGATGCGATTAATTTATTTGATGATTGGTTTAGATATTTATATCGTTCTGATAGTGATATCGAACTAATTCCGGTTAATGATAATGTTATCCAAGTTAATTATCTTGATGAATCATTTAAGAAAAGAAACGAGGCTATTGTTAATGACTTTAAAGATTTCTTAGGCTTTATTTCCTATGACTTTATCGATATTAATGAAAACGTCTTACCTCTAAAAGAAGTTGGTGTTATTGCGGATGAAGAAACTCGAAAAGAAACTGTAGAGTCCGCTAGTGAGCAAGCAAGTGAAGATATTAAACAAGCAAGTGAAGAGCCAGAAATTTTAGATCGAAATGATGTTACCGCTCTAGTAGAAAAAGAACAAAGTGAAAAAAATGCTTTAGTGGAAGATCAACTCTTAAAAGAGATGAAGAAAAACCGTGAAATCATGCTCAAAGAAAGAGAGAGGGCGAGATTAAATAGACGTGGTAAATATGAATATGTTGAACGTATTGAAGATATCACTCCAGAAAGTGACCACGTAGATTTTAACGGCAAAGTATTTGCTAAAGAAGTCATTGAAAGAGGCGAAAGAAAACGTCTTAATTTCGAAGTGGTTGATGAATTTGGTGGGGCGATTGCCTGTAAAATGTATCAAAATACTCAAGTTGACGATGAATTTGTCAGTCAACTTTTAAATGCAAACGTTAGAGTTAGAGGAGTTGCTTATTTTGATGATTATTCTCATCAAATGATGATCAATGCGCATTATATTGATTTACTTCCACCTAAAGAAGTTATTCCTGATGCCACTCCAATTAAAAGAGTAGAACTTCATTTGCATTCAAATATGTCCACTCAAGACGGCATTGGCACAATGAATGATTATTGTAGCTATGCTAAAAAACTTGGTCATACCGCTATGGCGATTACGGACCACGGCTGTGTACAGGGTTTCCCAGACGCTCAAGCTGCAGGTAAGAAGCACGATATTAAAATGCTTTATGGCTGTGAATTTTATATGGTTGATGACCACATTAAATATGTTTTTAATCCTAAACCTGTGGAACTAAATAAAGCTAGCTATGTCGTCTTCGACTTTGAAACTACGGGCTTATCCGCTAGATATGAAAAAATTATTGAATTTGGCGCAGTGAAAATTGAACATGGTGCTGTTACTAATAGAATTGATATTTTAGTGAATCCTGAAAGAGAAATTACTCCTAAGATTACTAAACTCACTAATATCACTAATGAAATGGTAAAAAATGCTCCAACTATTAAAGAAGCGATGCCAAAGATTTTAGAATTTATTGGTGATTCGATTTTAGTTACTCATAACGCATCCTTCGATATCGCTTTCTTAAATGAAGCACTTATATCGTTAGGACAAGAAAAAACCAAAAATGGAGTAGTGGATACTTTGGCTCTATCTCAATACGCATTCCCTGAAGCTAGAAGTCATACTTTAGGTTCTTTATGTCGTAGACTTGAAGTTAATTACGATGAAGAAAGCGCCCATAGAGCGGATTACGACGCCTTTGTTTTAAGCGAAGTATGGCAAGCTTTACTTGTTCAACTCACTAAAGATAACATTCATCTTAAACATGAAGAATTACTTAATTTAGAGATGAAAAAAGAAGGTATTGTCCATCTTAGACCGCGTCACGTAATCGCATTAGCGAAAAACTTAGAAGGTTTAAAAGATTTATATCGATTAGTCTCTATTTCTAATATTGATTATTTTGCAGATCAACCTCGTTTACCAAGAAGAATTATTGAACAGTATCGTCAAAATTTATTAATTGGTTCAGCGTGCTTAAATGGAGAAGTCTATAACACCGCTAGATACTACAATAAAGAAACTCTAGAAGAAGTTTGTTCTTTTTATGATTATATAGAAGTTCAACCTCCTGAAAATTATTCCTTCTTAGTGAATATGGGAGATATTGAAAGTAGTGATGTAAATAAATATATTATCGATATTATTGACGCTGCTAAAGAAGTCAATAAAATTGTAGTGGCTACGGGTGACGTTCACTATGTCACTCCAGAACAGAAGGTTTTTAGAGATGTTTACATCTCTGCTCCTCAAGTTGGTAAAAAGAATCACCCACTTAATCCATATTCTAGAAGTAAAGTTCCTCCATTTGAAAATCCTGATCAACATTATCGTTCTACAGAGGAAATGCTTGAATGCTTCTCTTTCTTAGATAAAGAACTCGCTAATGAAATCGTGGTCACAAACACCAATAAGATTGCCGATATGATTGAACCTCTTTTACCTGTTCCTAATGACCACCTATATACTCCGCAAATTGAAAACGTCGAAAACAAACTTAAAGATTTATGCTTCTCTAACGCTCATAAATTATATGGAGACCCACTTCCTGAATTTATTCAAAATCGTTTAGATACTGAACTTAACGGTATTATTTCTAATGGATATTCAGTCATTTACTATATTGCTCATGAGTTAGTGAAGAAATCTAATGAAGACGGATACATTGTTGGTAGCCGTGGTTCTGTTGGTAGTTCTTTTGTCGCTACAATGAGCGGGATTACTGAAGTTAATCCGCTTCCACCTCATTATATTTGTCCACATTGTCACCATTTAGAATGGGGTAAAGAAACATATCCAGACATTCGAAGTGGATTTGATTTGCCTCCTAAAAAGTGTCCTGTGTGTGGAGAAGAATTAATTAGAGACGGGCAAGATATTCCTTTTGAAACCTTCTTAGGCTTCCACGCTGAAAAAGTCCCTGATATTGACTTAAACTTCCCAGGAGATTATCAGGCTACCGCTCACGAATATACAAAAGTCTTGCTTGGTAAAGACAATGTCTTTAGAGCAGGAACAATTGAAACAGTCGCGGATAAGACTGCTTTTGGATTTGCTCGAGGTTATATAGAGCGAAAATTTATCGCTAACGGGATGAGTGAAGAAGACGCTAAAGAAGCAGCAATGAAATATCCTAAAGTGAAACTAGATTATTTAGCTAGTGGATGTGTAGGAGTTAAAAGAACTACAGGACAACACCCAGGCGGTATTGTTGTTATTCCTAGCGACCATACAGTTTATGATTTTACCCCAATTCAATGGCCTGCAGACGAAGTTGATAGTGCTTGGAAAACAACCCACTTCGACTTCCATTCCATTCACGACACGATTTTAAAACTCGATATGCTTGGTCACGTTGACCCAGTTGCTTTAAAAATGATGTGTGATTTAACGCATATTGATATTAAAGATATTCCAATGAATGATCCTGAAGTTTTAGCCTTATTCTCTAAAACTGATTCACTCAAACTTAATAACAATTATTTAAATCAATCTACTGGTGCGATGGCGATTCCAGAATTTGGTACTGACTTTGTTAGAGGCATTTTAGAGAAAACTAGACCAACTACCTTCTCAGATTTAGTTATTATTTCTGGCTTGTCACATGGTACTAATGTCTGGAATGGTAACGCTGAACAATTAATCGATAATAAAACAGCGACTTTACAAGAAGTTATTGGATGTCGTGATGATATTATGGGTTATCTTATTTCTAAAGGATTACCTCCTTCTGTATCCTTTGCGATTATGGAAGATGTCCGTAAAGGTAGAGGACTTAAACCAGAATATGAAGAAGCAATGATTTCTCATGGAGTTCCTAGCTATTACATTGGTTCATGTAAGAAAATTAAATACATGTTCCCTAAAGGCCATGCGGTGGCTTATGTCACTATGGCTATAAGGGTGGGCTATTTTAAAGTCCATTATCCTTTAGAGTTCTATGCCACTTTCTTCTCGGTTCGTTCTAAACAATATGACATTATCCCAATGATTAAAGGAGAAGATGCGATTATTAATCGACTTGAGCAGCTTCGAGTGAAAGAAAAAACTACTGGAGAAAAGTTAACTCCAAAAGAAGAAGAACAATATAAAACCCTACAAATCGCGGTCGAAATGACAGAAAGAGGATATAAATTTGAAAATATTGATTTATATCGTAGTGACGCGACTAAGTTTGTAGTGGACCATGAAAATAAAGCTCTTATTCCTCCTTTTATCACCATTGACGGCTTAGGAGAAAATAACGCGATTACTGTTATAGAAGAAAGAAATAAACGACCATTTACTTCTAAAGATGATTTACTTAGAAGAACAAAATTAACTTCCACAAACGTTAAGGATTTATCAGATATGGGAGTTCTAGATAATTTAAACGAAAGCGACCAACTTTCCTTATTTGATTTTGGAGACTTTTAATTCGGGAAGTAGCGCAACTTGGTAGCGCGCAAGTTTCGGGTACTTGAGGTTGCGGGTTCAAATCCCGTCTTCCCGACCAGATTTTATGGGAAAAATTAAAGAACTTTACAATTCCAGATTTGAATCTCGAATCCACGAGATTGATTTGCTTCGTGGTTTTTTAATTTTTCTTGTGGTCTTTGACCATTTGATGTGGTTTATCAATTATTATTGTTTCCATTATAGTAGTGGTTTTTTAACTTGGTATTGGACAAGTAATTTAAGATTTGTTGTTCGTCAAATAGTGTTGATGCTATTTATGTTTACGTGTGGAGTATCATGTCACTTATCTAGAAATAATAAAAAACGTGGACTAATGCTTTTAGCATTTTCTATTTTAGTGACTTTAGGAACGCATATCTTACAGTTAACCCCATTATTCGCTAATAGAGTGATTATTATTGATATCAATATTCTAGGTGTGATTGCTTTATCTATTTTGTTATACGCTTTATGTCAAAAACTAAGCACAAAGAATTTATTCTTTGTTGTGGGTTTATTACTTTTATTTTACGCGATGATATCGATAACATTTAATCATTATAACGATGGAACTTATAATCCTTTAACTGCAATTTTATATTGTCCATTTAATCCGATTAAAGCAGGATATGTTGGAGATTATTTACCTTTATTCCCTTATATCATTTTCTTATTTTTAGGAGTGATATTTGCAAGATTCATCTATAAAGAGAAAAGAAGCGTTATTTCTAAAAAAGGAAATTGGGAAAAACCAATTTGCTTATTAGGAAGACACACTTTAATTATTTATATTGCTCACGAAGTGATATTTACTGGTATATTTATGTTAATAGGAGTATTTATCTAATATGCTAGAAGATTTAACTTTATATCAAGCATATAAATTAGGTGCAGAAAAAGCCCCTAAAGAAACCGCGATTTACTATTTTAATAGCAAAATATCTTTTACTAAGCTATTAGAAAAAATTGATGAAATGGCAGCGATACTTCAAAACCAATTCTTAATCAAAAAAGGCGAAACCGTTTTAGTATCTTTACCTAATATTCCTCAAACTATCATTTTATTTTATGCGATTAATAAAATTGGGGCGATCGCTAATATGGTGCACCCTAATTCACCTTGTGAAGTGATGCAAAAGTATTATGATGACGCGGATAGTAAGCTTGCCTTTTTATTTGATCAAAAAGTCTATAACGAATTAATCCAGTACCGTAAATTTAATGGACATATAGTAGTGTGCCAGGCTGAAAGCTTTTTACCTCATTATCAAAAACGTGCCTATAAGATAAGAAACTCTTGGGCTACTAAGATGCTTAGAAAAGAGAAGAAATTCTTCTTCTATGACGATTTAAAACGTATCAAAATTGACGGAACCGAAGTTCCAATTTTAAAAGAAGAAACTAGTGTTCTTCTTCATAGTGCTTCTACAACTGGAGAAAGTAAGACCATTTGTCTAAGCTCACGTAGTTTTAATTTCACCGCGAGCAGGATTAGTGAAATTATGTGTATGTCTCCAGACCAATTTATTGGTAAATCTTTGATATCTGTTCTTCCTAGCTTCCACGGTTTTGGTTTATGTATGACCATGCACGCTCCACTTGCTAATTCTTTTGGCGTGGTGCTTATTCCTAAATTCTCTTCTAAAATGGTCAGCAAAATGATGAATAAATGTAAAAATGCGATTTGTATATGTGGAGTTCCTACAGTATTTAAAGCATTATTAAATGATAAGTCATTTACTAAGAACAAACATTTAAAAATGCTTGGTAGTTGCTTCTCTGGTGGCGATAGTTTAAACAGTGTGATTAAAGAAGTTTTTGATGCAGCAATGATTAAAAGAAAATCTAAATGTCGTTTATTTGAAGGATATGGCTTAACTGAAGCTTTAGCGGTTTGTTCAGTTAATACGCATAGACATCATAAGTATGGCTCTATTGGTTATCCAATTTCTGGAGTGAGTTTCCATATTTTAGATGATAATGATAAAACTTTAAAACCAGATGAAATTGGTGAAATCGCTGTTAAAAGCGATAATAACATGCTTGGCTATTTTAAAGATGAAGAATCTTCTAAAAGCGTCTACACTAAAGATGGCTATTTAAAAACTGGCGATGTTGGCTATATCGATAGTGATGGTTTCTTATATTTTAAAGCTCGTAAAAAAAGAGTGATTAAGGTATCAGGAGTTGCGGTATTCCCTAGTGAAATCGAGGCAGTTATTTCTTCGATGTCAGGAATTAGTGCGGTATGTGTAATTCAAATCCCTGATGAGAAATTAATTAACGCCACTAAAGCGGTGATTGTCGCTAAAAACAAAAATAAAGAAAGAATTGTTGCAGAATGTCAAAAAAGATTAATTTCTTGGGCTATTCCTAAAGAGATTGAGTTTGTCGATTCTTTGCCATACACTAAATATCACAAAGTGAACTATATGAAAGTTCAGGAGGAAGAAAATAAGAAAAGACAAATTTCTGAATCATAAATATTATGTGGCTATGGCGGAATTGGTAGACGCGCTAGTTTCAGACGCTAGTGAAGTAATTCATGGAGGTTCAAGTCCTCTTAGCCACACCAAATAATACGGTTATAAACCGTTTTCTTATTAAATATGACAAAAATTCATTTATCAGATCATTTCACATATAAAAAAATATTGAGGTTTACTATCTCTCCAATTTTAATGATGTTTATCACTTCAATATATTGGATAGTGGACGGCTTCTTTTTATCTAATTATGCTTCTTCTAGTGCTTTTGCGGGAGTTAATTTAATTTTCCCAATTATTATGATTGTGGCTTGTGTTGGCTTTATGTTTGGAGCCGGTGGAGCTGCATTAGTCTCTAAATATTTAGGAGAAAAAAGAATTGATAAAGCTAATAAAACATTTTCTTTAATTACATATACCACTCTTATTTCTGGATTAGTCTTAGGATTAATTTTCTTTTTTACGATTCGACCAATTGCTCAAGGGTTTGCTGGAATTAATTCAATTAAAACTTCTAAAGAGATGATTGATAATGCGGAAATTTATGGTCGCATTATGATGGCAGGTGTTGTTTTGTTTATGATGCAGGGTTATTTTCACTGTTTCTTTTCAGTAAATGAAACTAGCTCTCTTGGCTTTGTCTTTTCTTTATCTTCTGGATTAGTGAATATGTTTTTAGATTATATTTTAGTTGGCTTATGTGGATTTGGCTCTGCTGGAGCGGCTTTTGCCTCTTTAGCAGGGATGTTTATTTCTACTGTTGGACCAATGTTATATTTCTTTTTTAGAAAGAAGAATTTAATTAGATTAGGGAAAACTGAATTTGATATCAAAGACATCTTTAAAAGTATCACTAATGGGAGTAGTGAATTTGTTGGTAATGTCTCTAGCAGTCTTATCTCCATATTATTCAATATGCAGTTATTAAAATATATTGGTGAAGTTGGTGTTTCAGCATATGGCATTATCGGATATGTTTGCTTTATATTTTTCTCTGTTTATTCAGGATTTTCCATGGGGATATCTCCTGTTATTGCCTATAACTTTGGGGCAAAAAATAAACCTGAATTATCTAATGTAATTAAACGGAGTTTTGATATAGTCGCAGTTTCTGGGATATTGATGACGACTTTATCAATTGTCTTAGCTAGGCCATTATCAATGATATTCGCTAATAACTACCCAGAATTATTAGATTTATCGACTAGAGCGATGATGATTTATTCTGTCTGTTATTTTGTTGCAGGATTTTCCATGTTTGGTAGTGCTTTATTTACTGCGCTTAATAATGGGGTTATATCCGCTATTATTTCTATTTGTAGAACTTTAGTATATCAAGTTATTGCAGTCATGACTTTGCCATTACTTATGGGAGTGGATGGGATTTGGCTATCTATTGTTATCGCTGAGACTTTATCCGCTATACAAACTTTAATAATCACGTTTAAGAATCAAAAAAAGTATGGATATTCATTAGTTCCAAAGTGGAGAGAACAATCAAATTAAGTCTTTATCTTAATATCATATTAGTAATATAATATTTCCACTGCCCGAGTGGTGAAATTGGTAGACGCAATGGACTCAAAATCCATCGGTTAACAGCCATGTCGGTTCGAGTCCGACCCCGGGCACCAATGTCAATAGATTGCCTGATTAATTTCAGGTTTTTTTGTTGATTATTGTTGATATGTATCTCAAGGTAAATGCAAACTAGAATATCAATATAATTCTGTTTTTTCGTTTACAAACAAAAAATAAAACTTAGAAAAACTTAAAATATTTGTAATTTTTCCAAGATAATGTAATAATTAAGTCGAGGCATTTAATATGATATTAAAAAGAGAAAACTGTTTATCAAGAATACGCCCTTTTTATAATGCGGATGTTGTTAAAATATTGACTGGTTCAAGAAGAGCCGGAAAATCAAAAGTTATTGAATTAATCATTCATGAACTAAAAGAATCAGGCATAAAAGATAAAGATATCATCTATATAAATTTTGAAGATTTGAAATACGATGAAATCGATGATTATAAAAAACTAAACGACTATGTATTAAAAAGAAAAGGAAACGGCAAACAATATTTGTTTTTTGATGAAATACAGCATGTTGCTTCTTTCGAAAAAGCCATTAATTCGTTTAGAGTCTCTTTTGATTGTTCTATTTTTATTACTGGTTCTAATTCAAAAATGTTATCTACTGAGATTTCAACTTTACTAACCGGCAGGATTATCGAATTTAACATTTACCCATTTACTTTTTCTGAATCAAATGAATATTTAAAGTTAAATCATCTTAGTGAGATTGATTTTAATAATTATCTTCGTTTAGGCGGATACCCTTTAAGATTAGAAATAAATAATGAAAAAGCCGAAAGAGATTATTTAAATGAATTATTTGAAAATATTTGCCAAAAAGATATTTTTGTTAGAGATTCGGAAATTGAGAAGAATAAATTTGTTAAAATTGCAAAATATGTGCTGTTAAATGCTGGATGTGATTTTAATCCTGAAAGAATATATAACTATTTAAAAACTGATAATGGCGGCAAAGAATACTGCGCCTTGAGCTCTATCTATAATTATTTAGAAAAGATGGAGATGAGCTTTCTAATCAAACCAATTTATAGATATAACATCGCCGGTAAAGCTGTACTTAAATCCAATCCAAAATATTACGCAATTGATAATGGCATGAGATACATATGCTCAAATGGTAATAATTATGATAGGGGAAAATTTCTAGAAAATGTTATTTTACTCGAGCTTTTATCTAGAGATTACGAAGTTTTTGTTGGTAAGACATATAAAGGCGAAGTTGATTTTGTGGCTTCTAAAGATGGTAAAAAATGTTTTATTCAAGTAGCATTAACAATGGAACAGCAGGAAACTATAGATAGAGAATTTGGCGCTTTTAGTCCTATTAAAGATGGATCGCCAAAATACGTTATATCTTTAGATCAAATAGATATGTCACGCGATGGTATCACTCATATAAATGTTATAGACTTTTTACTCAAGAAGGTTGATTTATATATTAGTTAATGAATCCCGCATCCAATGTATTTAGCGATTCCGATAATACTATTTATTATTAAAAGTTATGTATCGGATTACAAACAGAGTTAATTTTTGTGACTGATTGATGTATTGCATCACAAACAAGTTAATCTCAAAAAAGTGCAATTTGAATGGCAAATTTATTCCAAAAAAGTGCAAATTGAAGTTAATAAAAATGTCTAAAATGTGTAAATCGAATTAAAATTATTAGAAAATATCGTTCGTTCTAAGTGTATTTACAAGAAAATTTAATGCAAATAATCGCAAGATGTTGCGAATTTTTCTTATAAACTTGCTAATTTTTATTGACATATTTACATTCAAAGAAATAAAATTTGATTATGAAAAGCAAAAAAACTATAAGTTATAAAAAGTTATGGGTTTTACTTATCGAAAAAGGAATAGCTCCTGCTGATTTAAGAAAGGATTTAAATATAGCAACAGGTACTATGACCAAACTTAGAAGAAATGAAGAAGTTGCTTTATCGGTTTTATTGAGAATTTGTGAATATCTTGATTGTGATATTTGTGATATTTGCGAAACAATTAATATTATCTAGGGGATATTAATAGTGTATTGTTCAAATTGTGGAAAGAAATTAGCAGATGACGCAAAATTTTGCGATGGTTGTGGCGCCAAAGTTATAGCTGATACACCTGCAATTAATAAAATAGAAAAAGAAATAAAAGATGGCAAAGTTTTTAAATGTCCTTATTGTGGAGAAATATTGCCTTATGACGCTGTAAGATGTTCATCATGCGGTAATGAAATTAGGGGTAGAGAAGCTAATAAAACAGTTCAATCTTTTTTTGATAAATTAGAAAAAATAGACGATATTGATAAGAAAATTGAATTAATAAAAGGCTATCCAATTTCTAATACTAGAGAAGATATTTTTGAGTTTATGCTTTTAGCTTCTACATCTTTTGACGCAAAATATTATGCAACAAATAAAAGAAAAGATAATGTTGCATCTGCATGGCTAGCAAAGATTGATTCTTGTTACGAAAAAGCAAAGATAATGTTTGATGATAAAAAGGATTTAGCACAGATTGAATTAATTTATCAAAAAGTACATAAAGACAGTAAAGAAGCTACTAGATTAAAATGGATTTTAATTATTGGAGGAGCTGTTTTAATTACTGCAGGATTAGTTATTGTATCTGCTTTTAGCAAAGATAATACTGCTATTGGTGCTATTGGATTAGTTTTACTTGCTGTTGGAATATTAGGACTTATTTTTGGTCTTAGACGTAAAAAAACCAATAAAGAAATTGAGCAAGAAAAAATTGAAAAAGAAAAAAAGAAAAATAATAAATAAAAGGAGGTTCATTTTATGAGCATATTTAAAAAAGAACATAAAGGAGGAATGTCTGATGTCATTCGTTGCGATCAAGAGAATTATTTGATTTGGAAGTGGCATCCTGACAAATATGACGAAGGAAAATTAAAACGCGAAACAGCAATCAAAACTAATTCTGTTTTAAGGGTCAAAAGTGGAGAAGTTGCTGTCTTTGTTTACAAACAAAAAGATGGTGAAAACGAAGACTATATTGTTGGACCTCATGATGAGACTATAAAAACTAAAAACTTCCCGGTTCTCAGTAAAATCATAGGATTGTGGTATGAAAGCGATACGCCATTTCAGGCTGAGGTGTTCTTCATCAACACTGCAGAAACTGTTCAAATCAAATTTGGTGTTCCGTATTTCGATGTAATAGATCCACGTTTTCCTGATTTCCAAGTTCCTGTGGCTGTTAGAGGGACACTTACATTTAAAATCGAGGATTATAAGCGTTTTGTTAAAATGCATCAATTAGCTACTTTTGATTTAGAAAAGTTTAAATCACAAGTAACTGATGCGCTAAATAGATATATCAAAGATGCTGTAACACAAGCACCAGCTGAAAATGATATTCCTGTAGTCGCAATTGAATCAAAAATCGATCTAATTAACGAAAAGGCAGAGTTGAAAGTTAAAGATAGACTTTTAGAAAATTTTGGTGTTACAGTTACAGGCTTAGATATTAGCTCAATTGAAATCGATAAAGATAGTGAATCATATCAAGAACTAAAACATATAACAAAAGAGATGAAAACTCGCGAAGCAGAGATTAATATTGCTCACTATGAAGAACAACTCAGAATCCAAAGAGAAGAAGGCCAATATGCACAACATATGGCTACAAAACAAACTAATCTTGGTGCTTATGAAACTGAAGTTAAAGGAGAAGTTGGCATTGAAAGTGCAAAAGCACTTGGAAAAATGGGTGAGAATGGAGCTGGAAGAATCGATATCGGCGATGGAAAAGAAGGCGGTGGTCCTGGTTTTAATCCCATTTCATTAATGGCAGGTCTTGCTGTTGGCGGTGCTGTTGCGAAGAATATCGGTGGAAATCTTGATCAAGCAATGAATGCTGCTGGCAATGTCCCTCCAACCATTCCAACAGTTACCTTCCATGTAGTTATTGATGGAAAAGCTGTAGGACCTTTTGAGATATCAAAAATACGTGAAATGATTAGTTCTGGTCAAATTACAAAAGAGACTCTTTTATGGAAGCAAGGAACACCTGCTTGGGCAAACGCTGATACATTTTCTGAATTTGCTTCTTTATTTCCACCTGAATTGCCTAAATAGGAGGATAGAATCATGAAAAAGAAAATTCTATTTTTAGTAATTAACGCATTACTTGTCATTGTTGTTGGCTTAGCTTTTGGACTAACATGTGGTGAAAACATATTTGTTAATGGAGCAGGTATTGGCGCTTTTACATTATTATTAGTCACATTAATCATGCCGAGCTTATTATATTTCTTTGAATCTAAAATTAGTTTTGGTGGCAAGATTTGCACGCTAATATTTATAACGTTTAATCTAACAAATTGCATTGTGTTTATGTGTAAGCCTGCTTTCGGCATAAAAGCATTCTGGATTACCGAAGCTATTATTATTTGCCTTTTTCTGGTTGCGTTATTGGTTATTTTGGCTTTATTCAAAAATAGCGGTCCAAAAGAGCAATAACATTTAAACTAAGATAAGTTATTAAAGCGTAGTTTTAATTATTCTGACTCTACACAAAGTGTAATGTCAGTTCACTCGTCGCAATTTACTATTAACGTCATTACATTAAGACAATTTATGATACTAAGTGCAAGATAGTTCTTGCGCTTTTTTCTTATTTATATAAAATAAATTTATCAAAAATGTAATTGAATAATAGTATTAATGAAAAGATAATTATCACGAATAAAAACAAACTAATAAGTAAATTAAATGCCCTTGACGAAGAAGTTTAATGGCATTACCAAGCGACGAAAGAATTAACATAACAGTTGCTGGTGGTGGAGCAAGGCTATCACGAATATGTTGAGGAGTGCAAAAAATGAGAAGAATAACATTTAATGCTTTTTTAAAACAATATCTTATTGATCTTTCTGGACAGACAAGTTTATCAATCCATAGACTGTTCAAATTATCGAAAAAGAATTATAGGCTGCGAGACCCTCTACTTTTATATTGTCTTTTAGAAAATAAATTGAATATTTATTATAAATATTTTGAGCAGAATCAGAATTTGGTTCTTTTAACAAAAGAAAACTTTTTAGATGAAGCATACTCTAATTATTCGTTTCAAAAAATTTATCAGAGTTATTTAAGAAGAATTAACACCTATGAGTATGATTTACAAACAAAATCCTTGATTAGAGATAATATCATCAAGATGATGGATAATAAAAAAATCAGTAAATACCGCATATATACCGACTTATCTTTAAATCCTGGAAACATAAACGATTATCTTACTAATGGAAATTCTAAAAAAGTATCGTTAGATTTGGTTAAGAAAATCTTTAATTATTGTAGCAATTATCGTTAATAAAACGATATAATACTAACGTTATATGCCGGAGGCCAAATTATGTCAAAAGCGGATCAAATCTTTGTTCAAAATATGAAAGACATTTTAGAAAATGGTTTTTCTGATGAGAAGTTAGATGTTAGACCACATTGGGAAGATGGAACTCCTGCTCATACGATTAAAAAGTTCTGTATTGTTAACCGATATAATTTACAAGAAGAACTTCCAATTTTAACTATTAGAAGAACAGCCTTTAAATCTTGCTTAGATGAATTACTATGGATTTGGCAAAAGAAGTCTAATAACATCCATGACTTAAAAAGTCATATTTGGGATTCCTGGGCGGATGAAACTGGTTCAATCGGTAAAGCGTACGGCTATCAACTTGGCATTAAACACCAATATAAAGAAGGGATGTTTGACCAAGTCGATAGAGTCTTATATGACTTAAAACATAATCCTCAATCTAGAAGAATTTTAACTAATATATATAATTTCCAAGATTTACATGAAATGAATTTATATCCATGTGCTTATTCGATGACTTTTAATGTATCTGGAGACACTCTTAACGGGATATTAAATCAAAGAAGTAATGATATGTTAACCGCCAATAACTGGAATGTACTTCAATATTCCTTGTTATTAATTATGTTTGCCCAAGTCTCAGGACTTAAAGCTGGAGAACTAGTGCACGTTATTGCTGACGCGCATATCTACGATAGACACGTTGATATCGTTAAAGAAGTAATTGCCAAACCTCAACACAAAGCTCCTAAACTTTGGGTTGACCCAAATGTTAAAAACTTTTATGATTTCACTGTAGATTCATTTAAACTCATTGATTATGAATATGAACCTTTAGATAAAAAGATTCCGGTGGCGATTTAATTATGATTATTACAATTTTATGCGTTGACAAAAAATGGGGTATTGGTAGACATAATGGTCTATTATTTTCTCTTCCAAAAGATATGAAGTTTTTTAAGGAGACAACTTTAAATCATGTTGTCGCTTTAGGAGAAAATACCTTATTATCTTTCCCAAATTCTAAACCACTCAAAAATAGGACTCATATTGTTATTAGTCAAGATGAATCACATAACTATGAAGGAGTGGAGAATGTCCATGACTTTGATGAATTTTTAAGAGCAATTAAAAAACATTCTGAATCTGAAGATGTCTATATTATTGGCGGAGCTTCTATTTATAGACAAACTCTTCCTTATGTTGATAAAGTTTTACTCACTAAAGTAGACGCGATTGGAGGAGCGGAACTCTATTTCCCTAATTTAGATAAAGATCCTTATTTTGAATTAAAAGAGGAAAGTGAAGAAATAGAAGATAATGGGTATAAGATTAAATTCTGTACTTATATCAATAAAAAGCCTCAAAAGATTAAATAAATCTAGAGGAATTGCCGACTTAGCTCAATCTGGCAGAGCAACTGAATCGTAATCAGTAGGTTGTTGGTTCAATTCCGATAGTCGGCACCAGCACAAAAAACAAATGGCGTTATTGCCATTTTTATTTTCTAAAAATTACTATTTACATTTTATTTATAATAAAGATATAATATGTATCGCTGCTAGATAGCAGTGGGTTGGGTATTTAGCTCAGCTGGGAGAGCATCTGTTTGACGTACAGAAGGTCGGCGGTTCGATCCCGTCAGTACCCACCAAATCGTTGAAAATTCCCCTAAGAATCGTTGAAAATTCCCCTAAGTAATAGGGGTTTTTATTTGCTATAATAGTAGAGCTATGACTTATAAAGAATTATTAGATTACTTATATTCTATTAGAGATAACAAACACGCTGAATTTGCTGGACACCTCTCTAATAGTGGTTATATCACTATTGGAGTGAAGAATCCTATTTTAAGAAGCATTATAAAAGAACACACTTTGGATAATGAACTAAAGTTAGATGAATTTATTTTATCAAAACACTTAGAAATAGATTTTATCTATTTTGGAATTGGACTTAAAAGGTGTAAGAATATTGAGGAACAATTAGTTTTTTTAGATAAAAATATTAAGTACGCTCAGTCTTGGGGAATAACAGATACGATTAATAATAGCCTAAAAAAATGTAGTTTTGATTTATATTGGAAATTCTTTTTATCTCACTACAACAACAAGCATTTATATACAAGAAGGTTTTCTTATGTTTTTGGTTTAAAGTTTTATAGCAATCCAAAAATATTAAATATATTTAATCATTTAAGAGAGAATGATGAATATATGGTGATGATGTCAGAAGCGTGGTTGCTTCAAAGTATTGCAATTAAATACCCTGATGAAGTTTTTAATTTGTTAACTACTTTAGAAGATGAAAAATTGAAACTAAAAACAATTTCTAAAATAAGCGATTCGTTTAGATTTAGTATAGAGGCAAAAGAAAAGTTCAAATCTTTACGTTTGAATTCGTAATCTATTTATTATATAAATATTAAGCACGCACCTGTGATTCAATGGTAGAATGTTAGCTTCCCAAGCTGAACACGCGGGTCCGATTCCCGTCAGGTGCTCCATACAAATTGAAATTAGAACCAATTATTTGGTTCTTTTTTATAAAATAACGCTTGAAAAAGTGTCGGTTAACCGATATAATACAGATATGACATTCTTAGATTTACTTTCAGAGAAAAAAATAACTGTGTATTCGTTGTCTATTGATAGCGGTGTACCAAAAACTACTTTAACTGATATTGCATCTGGAAAAGCAGATATTTTTGAATGTTCTGGAAAGACACTTTTAGCAATTTCTAAATGTTTAAATGTATCTATAGAGTATTTACTTTCCTTAGAGAGGGAAGAGGCTAAGACGGTTTTGCCTTCATTTTTGTCTGACTCAATTAATGATTATCGTAAAGCAATTAGAAAAGATAGCACGCTTATCGATTGCTATAGCGATCAACTAAACAGTTCAATTAATGTTGCTGAAGTTGAGCAATTAATTTCCAAAGAACAAGCTGATAGATTGCGTGCTAGATATTTTTAGGAGGTTTGCATGATGATTGATTTTACATATTCACCAACAAAGAAAAAAGCCTATGGTGGAGCAAACGGAAGCAAACTTTCTGTTATTTATAACAACGAATTATATATGCTAAAGCTTCCTATGCATGCTTTGAAAAATTCGAACCTTTCCTATACAAACAGCTGCACGTCAGAATATCTTGGCTGCCATATCTTTAATATGTTGGGAGTAAAAGCCCAAGAAACCTTGCTAGGAAATTTTGAATATCATGGGAAAGTTAGAACAGTTGTCGCTTGCAAAGATTTCACATCTCCTGGCGTTGTTATTATGGATTTTGCATCTATTAAAAACCAAATAATAGATTCGGCATCTAATGGGTATGGAACAGAATTATCTGATATTTTAGATACTATTGATAAGCAAACAGTGGTAGACCCAAAAGAATTAAAAGAACATTTTTGGAATATGTTTGTAATTGATGCATTCATCGGCAACTGGGACAGACATAATGGAAACTGGGGATTTTTATATAATCAAGAAACTGATCATATGGAAATTGCTCCAATCTTTGATTGCGGATCGGCATTATTTCCGCAGATTGATGATGATTTAATAAAGAAGGTTATAATATCAAAAACAGAAATGAATGCTCGTGTTTATGATGTTCCAACGTCGGCCATATTAATAGATGGTAAAAGAGCAAATTATTACAAGGTAATCTCATCAAAACAATACGAGGATTGCACCAACGCAGTTAAAAGAATTTTACCAAGAATTGATTTGAACGTAATAAATGGATTAATTGACTCAGTTGAGCAGTTGAGCGAACTACAAAAAGAGTTTTTAAAAAGAATTTTGAAACTAAGAAAAGAAATTCTATTTGATGATTTGTTTGAATCTATTAAAACTCACTGTAGATGACCTTGGTGGCGCTGAAGCAGCTGAAGTATATGAAGTTACCATCGACACAATTGTTTTAAAGTTTTCTTGTCCTCATTAATTTATCTCTATGAATAAATGCGAAGAAACAGTACTTGCCTATATAGAAAAAGATAACTCTTATCTTATGCTTTTAAGAAACAAAAAGAAGCATGATATTAATGCTAATAAATGGATCGGGGTTGGAGGGCATTTAGAAAATAATGAAACTCCCGAACTAGCGTTATTTAGAGAAATCAAAGAAGAAACAGGATTAGATGTTATTTCCTATAGTAAAAAAGGATTAATTTATTTTAATTACGATGATATATCCGAACTAATGCATTTATACGTTGTTAATGACTTTAAAGGCGAACTCATCGAATGTGATGAAGGGACATTAAAATGGATTAAAAAGAGTGATTTGTTTTCTTTAGAATTATGGGAAGGAGATAAAATCTTCCTTAAGAAATTATTAAACAATGAACCTTATTTTGAACTTGAATTAAATTATCTTAAAGATAAATTAATTTCATATAAATTTAT
>CACXNV010000026.1:0-16588 GCA_902769185.1 uncultured Erysipelotrichaceae bacterium
ACAAGTTCGTACTGTTATGGTTGATGGCAAAGAAGTACGTGTTCGTATGTCTACTCGTGCTTATAGAACCCTCAACAAAGCTGAGAAATAATATTAACTTGTTAATATTAAAAAAAATTGACCTCGCGGTCATTTTTTTATTTCATTGTAATAAGTAAAATCGGCACTAGGCTTAATATCATGCCTGGATATAATAGCCACTCAGAAAACGCCAAAAAGATAAATTTCTTTCTGGAGAACGATCCATCATCATTCTTTTTGTTTTGTAAATCAAATAATTTAGGATTAAAGACTATCAATAACAAAATAAAAGCCAACACAATAGAAACAATCATTGAGGCTAAAGCGTAATTATCTAGATAAGTCTTATATAAATAATAAGAATAAAAGGCTTCTACTCCAGATAAAGCAAGCATACAAAGTAATGCTCCAAAATATAAATAGAAATGCTCTTTCAATTTATTTAAAGAGACAAACGGCAAAGTCGCCAAACAAAAAACAGTTAATACCGCTAGAATCATCATGCTTACTGAATAGACATTAATATTTCTAGAAGCATAGAAAATATATGGAAATGCATTTACTAATAAAGAGAAGAATAAAAAATAATTAAGAACACCATTTTTTTCTTTAAAGCTAGGAGTAATCTCAAAAATAAAAGTATTAAGAATTCTTAAGTTTTTCTTTTCAATAGAATTATAAATTAATCCAAGTGATAAAAAGAATGTGCTTTCAAAAAGAAAGCAAACGATCAACGCGGTTATCACTAGATTATTAATCATATTATTCTTTTAGCTTATTAATTCTTTCTTTTATATCATCATGGCCAAATAAATAGCTACCCGCCACTAAAACATCCACTCCTGCCATCTTAGCAACTTTAGCGGTTTCTTCATTGATACCACCATCGATTTCGATTAAGACATTTTTAATCTGGTTAACTTCCATATAGTTTCTTAATCTAATAACTTTACTAGCGGCGTCAGGCATAAATTTTTGTCCGCCAAAACCAGGTTCAACAGACATAATTAAAATCATATCAATAGAAAACAAGAACGGATAAACCTTCTCAATTGGAGTATTTGGTTTAATCGATAAGCCAGCTTTAGCACCGCATTCATGGATTAAATCAATGATCTTAAAAACTTCAGAATCATTTTTACATGCTTCATAATGGAAGGTTAAATAATCTGCTCCAGCTTTAATAAATTCAGGAGCGTACTTATATGGGTCAGAAATCATGATGTGGACATCATTTATTAGACTATGAGACTTGCTAATTGATTTTAAAACTGGCTGACCAAAAGAAATGTTTGGCACAAAATGTCCATCCATTACATCAAAATGTAGCCATTCCGCTCCACCTTCTTCGACCTTTTTAATATCTTCTAATAAGTGATTAAAATCAGCGCTTAAGATACTAGGAGCAACAATAATTTTACCCATATCAATATTTATCTCCTTCTGATAATAATTTTAAATAGTTTTCATAGGCAATAGAAGGAATATTTCCTTCTTTGACCGCTAAAAGTATTTTACAATCTTTTTCTTTTTGATGTAGACAATTTGAATAAAAACACGATAAATAGAGCTTTTCAAAACCAGGAAAATAATGAGCAATCTCTAATTTAGATAAGTTCAGATCTAACGAAGAAAACCCGGGAGTGTCTGCAATATACCCATCAATAAAAGGAAGTAGCACCACTTCTTTGGTTTTGTGTTTCCCTCTTCCAAGAGCCTCACTATATTCTCCTACTTCTCGATCATAATTAAAATTAATCGCATTAAGTAAAGATGATTTGCCCACTCCTGATTGACCAACTAAAACTGATTTTTTTCCTTTAAGAAGTTCTTTTACTTCTTCTATTCCTTCACTAGTTTTACTACTAGTAACATAAATAGGGATATTTAATTTATTAAATATTTCTTCGATTTCGCCTACTTGTTTATCATCTTTATCACTTTTAGATAAAACAATAACTGCAGGAATCTCATTATAATTAGCATAAGTTAAATATTTAAAAGCTAAAAAATAAGAGAAGTCTGGTTCTACTAAAGAAAAGACCAACACAATTTGATCAACATTACTAATTTCTGGTCTTTTTAATAAGGAGTGTCTTGGAAAAACACTTTCAATAATGTAGTTAGAATCAGTAAAACTGACCTCATCTCCAACATAGACGTGGCCTTTAAATTTTAATGTCCCTCTAATCGAGGCATTATAAATCACTCCATCGCTAAGAATAGAGTAAGTAGAATATTTTTTAGAAATAACAGTTCCTACCATTATTTAAATTCCTTCTTTAATGGCCCTTCTTTTTTTATAGGAAGATGAGCTTTAATTTTATTTAAATCATCCAAGAATTCTTTCGCGCTTTTATAGCGGTGACTTGGATTAAAATATATTGCTTTATTAATTATATAATTAATATCATTAACATTAACAGTGATATATTGCTCTTTAACTTTCACAATTTCATCTTTATTATGAACTTTCACTATGTCTTTAGAATTTTCATAGGAAAAGGGGACTTCACCAGTTAGAAATTCATATAAAATAATTCCTAAAGAATAAATATCGGACTGAGTAGAATATTTTCGACTAGTGACTACTTCTGGAGCAAGATAATTAATTGTCCCTAAAATATGTTTTTCAATTTTACTAGAAATATGAGAGGCCGCTCCAAGATCAACAATTCTAATCGTGCCATCATGTAATAGATATAAGTTATCTGGCTTTAAATCATTATGGAGTATGCCTAGTTCATGCATCTCTTTAACTCCTAAAAGGATTTGACTCATATAATCTAAAGCTTCATCAATAGAAATTTTACCTCGATTATCTAGATTATCTTTTAAGGTTTTTCCTTTTAAAAGTTCATAAGAAACATATAATCTTCCACCATACTCCCCAACATTATAAATGTGAAGAATATTTGGGTGATTAAAAATAGAAACGAATCTCGATTCGTTTTTAAATTGTTCTACTGAATCAGGGTCCTCTAAATATTTTTCTTTTAAGAATTTTAAGGCGACTGGTTTATTTAAAATAACATCTTGAGCTTCATAAATATCCGCCATCCCACCACTAGCGACATGACGAAATAAGATATATCGAGAATCAATTAGTTTATTTAATTCCAAAGTCATTAATTCTCGCTCTCCCATAAAATAAGAGCCATATTATCACTACCACCATTAAAATTGCCAAAGGCAATTAATTGGTTAGCTTTTTTATCTAAGGAGTCATTACCTCGAATAATAGAGGCTAAATCACTTTCAGGAACGTTATTATATAAGCCATCACTACAAATTAAGATTCTTTCGTTATGATAATCGCGAATATTAATATCAACATTTAAGCGACTTTTAGTTCCTAAAGCGTTAGTGAGTTCGTGTCTTTTTGGATGGGTATTAGCGATCTCTTTAGGCATCCCTTTACTTTTAATTAAGTAATTTACATAAGTTTGATCTTCAGTGATTTGAGTTAAATTATTATCTACAAGTAGATAAACTCTGCTGTCACCAATTTGGGCGGTTAATAATTTATCTTTGACAAGCAAAACTAGAGATAATGTTGTTCCCATCCCTTTAAATTTCTCATCGCTATTAGCCTTTAAATAAATTTTACTATTTGCTTCTTTAACAACTTTATAAACCCATTTAGACATTGCTTTTTCGTTCTTGAATTCTTTTTCTAAAGAAAGAAATTCATGAGTGATAAGATTGACTAAATTTTTAGAGGCCACTTCCCCTTTTTGGGCTCCCCCCATTCCGTCAGCAACCACCATTAAGACATTGCCAAAAGGATTAATGAGCGCATTAGCGTAGTCTTCATTAATCTTTCTTACTTTGCCTTTATCAGTTAAACAATAATAATTTCCAGATAAATATTGGCTCATCTTAATCTCCAACTTTAGCTTTTAATTGTCCACACGCGGCATCAATATCGCTACCAAATTCTTTTCTAATTGTGGCTTTGACTCCGCCTTTCATCAAAATATCTAAAAAGGCGTGAACGCGATTACCGCTACTACGTTTATAATCGTTTTTATTGGTTTCATTATACGGGATTAAATTGACATAGCCATTAGTCCCTTTGATTAAATTAATTAACTCCTGAGCGCATTCTTTAGTGTCATTGATACCTTCTAGGAGAAGGTATTCATAAGTCACTCTTCTTCCCGCCACTTTTTCATAATCTTTAATAGCAGGCATTAAAACTTCTAATGGATATGCTTTATTAATTTTCATCAATTTATTTCGAAGTTCGTTATTAGGAGCGTGAAGAGAAATAGCTAAATTGGTTTGAAGTCCTTCTTTGGAATATTGTCTAATTCTTTCTGGTAATCCGCACGTAGAAACGGTGATATGTCTAGCTCCAATTGCTAAACCTTTTTGAGCGTTAACAATACGGATAAAATCCATCACGTTATCATAGTTATCAAAAGGCTCACCTGTTCCCATTACAACAATATGGGTCACTCTTTCTCCGCGACCCTCTTCTTTTAATAGATTATTCATCACTAAAATCTGACCCACCATTTCATGTGGTTCCAGATTTCTTTGTTTACCTAATATGCCGCTAGAACAAAATGAACACGCCATATTGCAGCCCACTTGACTAGAAACACAGACAGCGTTGCCATAGTTATAGCGCATTAAAACAGTTTCTACTTTATAGCCATCATCAAGCTCTAACAAGAGCTTAATCGTGCCATCACTAGAAATTTGTTTAGTGTGGATTTTAGGAATTGATAAACAAAAATCAGATTTTAAAACATCTCTAAACTTTATAGAGATATCACTCATCTCATCAAAAGATGTTGCTCTTTTTTCATAGATCCAAGTATATAGTTGAATGGCGCGATATGGCTTTTGGTCATATTTCACCATTAATTCTTGTAATTTTTTTAACTCTAGTCCGTATAGATTAATCACTTTATTTCTCGACTTTCTTTAATCGAGCAGAATATAAACATGAGTCATATACTTCAAATGGGAAGAATTGTCTTTCTTCAATAAGCTCAAAATCTTTGTTTTCCACTAAGAATTTGGCAATGATGTTATTACTTTCTTTTCTCGATAATGTAGGGATCATATAGACGAGTTCCCCACCATCTTCAACATATTTAGAACACTCTGCTAAACAAGCACTTTCATTAGCGATTAATTCATCTAACCCTTCTTGTTTAATTCTTAAAAAATAATCAGGGGTACTTCTAAATAGATCAAATGTTGAGCTTTTTGGCATACAAATCATCGTATGCACTTTTTTAGATAAGCAAGTTAATAAACTTGTATATTCTGCCTCATATATAAACATACGATGTTTTCCAAGTTTTTCAAGGTTTCTTTTTGTTTCATAATAACAATTACTGTTATTAATCACTAAATCTGCTTTCGCTTCTTCTCCAAATCTAGTTAATAAATCTAAATAGATGTTATTAGGAACTTCGGTATAAATCGCAATCCCTTTTAAAACATCCAAATCTAAAGAATCTAAAAGCACTTTGGTGGCCATCTTCATAAAATAGAGACTGCCGTTATCAAATTCAGGTAGTTTTTTAGGAGATCCACGGCCTTGATAAATAATCATATTATCGACTGGAGCTTTAGAAAAATCTGGATGTTTAGCTAAAAATTCATCGATATCGATTTTCTTCTCATTCACTCTAATAGAAGGAACGCTTTGGCGGTAATTCACTTTTAAAGTTTTAAAAACTACACCTTTACCGTATTGTTTTTGCCACATTCTAATAATCCAAGCTGGAGTGTTATATCGATAAGACAAATATTCAGGAGAAGATTTATCTAATTCATTAGGGATAATCTCATTTGTGGATTTGACAAATTTATATAAAGCATAGATTTGTTCTTTATCTAAATCTTGTTCCGCTAGAGAAACTAATTCTTTTTCAGGGAATCTTTTTAAAAACAAACCATTTGCTAAAGTAAATCTTAGATAAACAGTTTTTTCAAATTCCACTCCTTCAAAAAATCTATTGATTAAATTATCAAAAATATAGTGATGTCTAAGTTCACATCCCACTAGTGCAGCCACATTACTTTTCTCGACAGCATCGAAATTATTCTTTTTAAATGTGTTTTTTAAAGCAATAGTAAAAGGGACATCTTCATTCACTAATTTTAATAATACAGTTTTGGATGTTTCGAAAACGTTCATGGAAATATTATACTAAATTTTATAAATCGATAAAGAAAAAACGACTAAGTCGTTCTTCTTATTATTTCAAACCTTCAAATATATCTCCGGTATAAATCTCATCTTCACCTTCACCTTCTTGTAGGTCTTCAGGATATTCGGTTTCAATTTCGATATCATCTTTTTCCTCGAGATATAAAGGATATTCTTCATTAATTTCTAGGAAGTGATGATCCATTAGGAAATACTTGAATAAGATTTCTACGTGGATAGCGATTTGTTTAATATGATGGACAATTACTTTTTGAGCTTGGTCTTGTAATACTTCAAGTTTTTTAGGAACGTTAACTTCCACGATTACTCTCCAAGAAGTTTGTTCCGCTCTTTTATGGAACACCATTGTGTTAGGAGCAACAAAGTTAATTTCATCTTCATCAACTTCATAAACTTTAGCCAAATCTTTACCTAAAGAAATAGATAAATCGCCCACTAAGAATTGATCTAAACCATATATAAATACACTAATCATAAATTTACCTCGCCTAATACTATACTACAATTTCATTATAAATTGTAAGGGTCAATGTTTATAGTTAAAGAGATTCCGCTTTTATTTAGGCTGCTCTTTAAGAGTTTTTCTAGTGCAGGCTTTACAATTTCCGCTTTACGATATTTAACCATAATTGAGCAAATATGTTTATTGTTCTCATAAGGAACATAAGGAGTGGTTGGACCTAATATCACTGCTTCTTCTTTTAACTCCTCCGCTAACTTATCAATGATTCGATAAACTGTATCAATGGTAAGTTCTTCATTTTTAGAGGCTACGACAATACTAGCAATAAAGGAATAAGGTGGATAGAATTGTAACTTTCTAATTTCCATTTCTTTTCTATAGAAAAGTTCATAATCCTGTCTAGCGGCCATTGTAATAGCATAGTGCGTTGGGGAATAGGTTTGAATAATTGCTTCACCTTTTTTATCGCTTCTACCACTTCTTCCAACTGCTTGAGTGATAAGTTGAAAAACTCTTTCACTACTTCGATAGCTTGGTAAAGATAAACCGATATCAGCGTTAACCACACCCACTAAAGTGACATCAGGGAAGTCATGACCTTTGGCAATCATTTGAGTTCCAATTAAAATATCTGCTTCTTTATTTCTAAAAGCTTCAATTATTTGAGGAATTTTAGTTCTGATTTTTGCAGAATCACTATCTAATCTTAAAGTTCTAGCTTCAGGGAATAATTTATGGACTTCTTCTTCAATTCGTTCAGTTCCATAACCCACTCGCATTAAATATTTAGAACCACATTCAGGACAAACTTCATGATCAACTTCACAATAATTACAGTGATGACATTTAAGCATTCTATCACTCTTATGATAGGTTAAAGGAATATTACAAGTTGGACACTTAAAAATATGCCCACAGCTTCGACAATATACGCTAGTAGAAAATCCTCTTTTATTAATAAGAAGGATAGTTTGATTAAAGTTATCTAAATTCTTTTGAATAGCCTCTTTTAATTTTAAAGAAAAGATATAACTTTCTCGATCAATATTATGGTAATCAGTCATATTGACGATTGTGGTTTTTGGAAGTTCCTTTTCATTAATTCTTTTATTTAAAGTTAATAGATGATAAACACCTTTACCTGCTCTTGCTCTACTTTCTAAAGATGGGGTGGCGCTACCTAAAAGAACTTTGCAGTTATGCATCTTACTTCTTAAAATCGCAACCTCTCTAGCGTGATAAAAAGGAGGAACATCTTGTTTATAACTTTCGACATGTTCTTCATCTAAGATAATTAAACCAATATTACTAAGCGGGGCAAATATCGCACTACGTGCGCCAACTACAATTTTACATTTATTAGAAGCAATTTTACGATATTCATCATATTTTTCTGCAGGTGTTAATTCACTATGAAGAATTGCCACATCTTCTCCAAATCTAGAGATAAAGTTTCTCATCATCATCGGAGTAAGAGATATTTCAGGCACTAACATTAATACTGATTTACCTTTTTCTAATATTTGTTTAGATAAATGTAAATAGACTTCGCTCTTCCCACTACCAGTAACCCCTTCTAATAAATAGATTTGATCACTTGAATTATTAAACTCATCAATAACTTTTTTCTGGTCAATAGTCAAATTAGGAATATTGACTCTATCATAGTTAGGAATTTGTAATCTTCTTTTTTCTTTTTTAATGATTTCAACGCGGTTATATTCAATTAATTTATTTAAAACACTAATCTGCTTAATTTCTCTTTTTAATACAGGTTCATTTTTACTAATTAAGCGTAGTAATTCAATTTGAGTGGAGGTTAAATCACTTTCATCATAATCCTTAATTACAACATACTGGTCATAAGCTATTTTAGGTGCTCTTAAAGAACTTCTTCTTGGGCTTAAAGAAGGAGGTAGCATCGTTTGAAGAACAGAGATTTTACTCGCTAAATAATAATCACTTACCTGATCAGCAAGATTCATTAAGTCTTCATTTAATAAAGGGGAAGAATCAATCACATCAACAATCTCGTCGATATTAAAGCCTAATTCTTCTTCTAACTCTTTTTTAGTTTTATTAGTCTCATTAACTTTAATGACGTAACCCACTAATTCTTGGTGATTAAATTTCACTAAAACGCGATACCCTTTATCGACAGGTTTATCACCAAAATAAACATAAGAAAAAGGACGATTCAACGAATAATTATTATGCTCAATGAGTAATTCAATTATTTTCATGTTCGTCCTTAACTTTTTAATTTTCTATTGATGAGATCTACAATTTCTCTACTGGCTCTAGCGACATCGTCATTGAGAATGACGTGGTCATATTGGTCAGCCTTTGTCATTTCGCTCTTTCCTTTATTAAGTCGAGCTTGAATGACTTCTTCACTTTCTGTTTTTCTTCTTCTAATTCTAGATTCTAGTGCTTGAATATTTGGTGGCATTAAGAAGAAGGAGATAACGCGATCATCAGTGACTTTCTTCATCACTTCTGCGGCCCCGTTTACTTCGATTTCTAGAAAGACATTTTTGCCTTTGTTTCTAAGCTCTTCGACTTTGTCTTTAGGAGTGCCATATCGATTGCCAACAAATTCTTCCCATTCTAAGAAATTATCTTCTTTAATGTTACGGTCGAATTCTTCATTACTAACAAAATAATAATCGACACCTTCAACTTCCTTTTCTCTTTGAGGTCTGGTGGTCATAGAAATGGAATAAGAAAGTTGAATATCATAGTTATCCATGATATATCTTCTGATTGTTCCTTTACCTACACCGGAAGGACCTGACAAAATAATAAGTAACCCTTTTTTCATTTTTATATATTATAGATATCTATTTATCTTTTATCAAACCTAATCTTATGAAATAATAAGGCTAGATGGAAAAATTAAATCTAAATGGCGTATTTCAAATTAAAGTTGATTTAGACAAGAAAATCTTAAATAGTTTTATCACTAACGTAGTTGTGGTGAACTCTCATGATATCTTGTTGTCCTTTTCTTTTTATAACAAAGAGAAGCTTTTAATCAGTTTAGACCACTCTTCCCCATTTTTAGGTTTTGTAAATTCTGATTTTAATAGTCATACAGTGTTAGGGCAATTAAACGATAATTTAAGAAAATACTTAAAAGGATCTTATGTTGCCGCTATTGATGTAGTTAATAAGGATCGAGTAATTAAATTCACCTTACATAAATCTAACGACTTTTATGAGAAAGAAACTTATTATCTGATTTTAGAGTTAATTCCCACTATTTCTAATTTGATTTTCTTAGATTCAAAAGAAAATATTATCTTTGCTAAACATTATTCTGATTTAACTGCTTCTAGACCCGTAATTCAAAAGATGAAATATGTTCCTTTAAGCAAAAATAAAGAATTAGAAATGGGTGAGTTTGATTATGATAAATATAATCAAGATATATCAAAATATGTTTTAGATTCTCTTAACTTAAAACAAAAAGAAAAGGCTCTTCCTTTATATAATTACTTTAAAGGAAAAGTAAAATCTCTTAAAAGAAAAGTTAAGGTTTTAGAAAACGAATGTAACGAAGCAGAAAGTAAACTCATCTATAAAGAATATGGAGAAAGTTTATTAACTTATAAATATGAAAAAGAAGAATTAGATAAAGTAATTGATTCTATATCTAATATTTATAATAAAGATATTTCAGTAGAGGAAAATGCCTCTAACTTATTTAATAAATACAAAAAATATAAACGCACGATAGAAAATGACTTTAGAGAAATTGAAATCGCTAATAAAGAAATCGAAGAATTTGAACACTTATTAAATATCTTTGATTATTTAAGCGAAGAAGAAATTTTAGAACTTAGTTATAAATATTTACCAAAATCTCAGCCGAAGAAAAATAAACAAATAGTCTCATCTAATTCTCCTTATTATGTCGAATATCAAGGGATTAAAATCGGGTTTGGCAAAAATAAAGAACAAAACAATAACTTAACTTTTAAAAAAGCAAATAAAGAAGACACTTTTATTCATGTCGCTAATTATAGTGCTTCTCACGTTGTTATCTTTTCAAGTAACGTAAATAAAGAAATCTTACTAGTGGGATTAGAAATTGCTTTGCTACTTTCAGGAAAAAGTGATGCAGAACTCCAAGTAGCGAAAATTAAAGACATCAAAAAAGGCCAATTCATCGGCCAAGTTTTACTTAATAAATACGAGTCTTATAATTTAAAAGAAGTTAGAGACTCCACTAAAAAGTTATTACTTAATCAAAAAAGATTCTAATCTTTTTCATTAAATAAGAAATCTTCACCCTTAATGGCCTCATGAGTGGACAAATTAGGGTATTTTAATTGTCTAAGAACTTCATACACCACTATTGCCACTGAGTTAGATAAATTTAAGCTTCTAGCTTCTGGGACCATGGGAATTCTAAGTAGTCTATCTGGATTACTTCTTAATATATCGTGAGGAATACCTGTAGATTCTCTTCCAAACATCAAAAAGATATCATGAGTAATTGACTGAAAATTAAATTCTGAATAGACCTTGTCACTATATCTAGTAACGTAATATGTATCAGCGTGAGGATATTCTTTTAAATATTCTTCGTAAGTTGAAAAATAATGATATTTTAAAGAATCAATATAATCTAATCCCGCTCTTTTAAGATCTTTAGCATCTAAAGAAAAAGAAAGGGGACCAATGATATCAAGAGTAGCATTAATCGCTACACATGTTCTCATGATGTTCCCGGTATTTTGTGGTTTTTCAGGTTGATATAAGACAATATGAATCATAAACCTTGAGCGTGTTTTTCCGCTAAATGTTTTGGTTCGATTGTGGTCTTATAGGCTTTAATACAATCTCGAATAATTTGTTTAGCAACATCGACATCTTTGACTTCGTCAATGGCGGTGGCTTTATTTTCTAAAGTTTTATAAACAGCAAAGAAATGTTTAATTTCATCCATGATATGAGCAGGAATATCTTTAATAGAATTATATGGAGAATAGAAAGGATCGTTTAATGGTACAGCGATAATCTTTTCGTCGAATAAGCCATTATCTTTCATAATAAGAACACCAATTGGTTTACATTCTACAAAAGACATAGGGATAATCGATTCACTACAAAGGACTAAAACATCAAGTGGGTCATAATCTCTAGCGTAGGTTCTAGGAATAAAACCATAGTTTTGAGGATAGTGAGTACTAGTAAAAAGAACTCTATCTAAGATCAAGTGACCTGTCTCTTTATCTAATTCGTATTTATTCTTACTTCCTTTAGAAATCTCGATGAGAGCTAAGAATTTATCAGGTGTAACTCTACACGCTTTGACATCATGCCATGAATGCATATTGCTTTCTCCTTTATATAATAATTATAGTCTTATTCGTCTTTAAGTGATAATCGATTAAGTGCTCGACTTAAAGCAGCTTGAGCTCTAGTGACATCTAATTCTTCACTACGAGCGTTTAGTCTTTCTTCTGCTCGAGCCTTTGCTTCACTTGCGCGGTTAAAATCAATTTCATCAGAGCGTTCAATGGAATTTAATAGCATTACCGCTGAACGGTCTTTTTTAATATTTAAAACTCCTCCGCTAATTGCATAAAAATTATCAACATTATTAATTCGCAAAGTTAATTTACAAATTTCTAAAGTAGTAACTAGTGGGGCGTGTCCTGGAAGAATGCCTAAAACAGCGACGCTACTAGTGACTTTTATAAAGTCGACGTCGCTAGATAAGTATTTCCCAGTTGGGGTATAAATATCTAGATGAATAGTTTTATTCATTATTTAAGTGACTCCGCTTTCTTTCTTGCTTCTTCGATAGTGCCAACATATAAGAAGGCCACTTCTGGAAGGTCATCAGCCTCACCATTTAGAATCGCTTTAAAGCTTCTAACTGTATCTTCAACTTTTACATAAATTCCTGGAATGCCGTTAAAGTGAGAGGCCACATGGAATGGTTGAGAGAGGAAGTTTCTAATTCTTCTTGCTCTTTCGACAATCTTTTTATCTTCAGCGGATAATTCATCCATACCTAAAATTGCGATAATATCGCTTAATTCTTTATATCTTTCAAGTATTTCAATAACTCCACGAGCGACTTCATAATGTTCTTGTCCCACGATTTGAGGATCTAAAGCAGTAGAACTACTATTAAGTGGGTCAACCGCTGGATAAATACCAAGTGCTGCAGTAGAACGGTCAAGAACTGTCTTTGCATCTAGATGTGAGAATGCCGTTGCCGGAGCAGGGTCAGTTAAGTCATCAGCAGGAACATAAATTGCTTGAACAGAAGTAATAGAACCATCTTTAGTAGATGTAATTCTTTCTTGAAGTTGACCCATTTCAGTAGCAAGAGTTGGTTGATATCCAACTGCGGAAGGCATTCTACCTAAAAGAGCAGAAACTTCACTACCAGCTTGGGTAAATCTAAAGATGTTATCAATAAAGAGCAAAACATCTGTGTGTTCATAATCTCTAAAATATTCCGCCATAGTTAAGCCAGAAAGACCCACTCTCATTCTCGCTCCTGGAGGTTCATTCATTTGACCAAAGATTAAGGCTGTTTTAGATAAAACACCGCTTTCTTTCATTTCGTAATATAAGTCATTACCTTCTCTACTTCTTTCGCCAACTCCAGCGAAAACAGAAATACCACCTTTTTCGTTAGCGATATTGTTCATTAATTCTTGAATTAAAACGGTTTTACCAACTCCAGCACCACCGAAAAGTCCAATCTTACCACCTCTAACATAAGGACAAAGTAGATCAATAACTTTAATACCTGTTTCAAAGATTTCAGTTTTTACTGATTGGTCTTTAAATTTTGGAGGGTTACGGTGAATCGACATCTTTTTAGCGTCTTTAACTTCACCAAGTTCAAGTCCATCAATTGGTTCACCTAAAACATTAAACATACGGCCTAATGTCGCTCTACCGACTGGAACTTCAATTGGTTTTTCAGTAGAAATAACTTCTAAACCTCTAACTAATCCTTCAGTTGGTCCCATAGCGACACATCTCACCACATCATCTCCGATATGTTGAGCAACTTCCACAGTTAATGATTTTCCTTCAGGAAGATTAATTTTTAAGGCTGTTAAAAGTTCTGGAAGATGTTCATTATTGAATTGAACATCAACAATTGGACCCACGGCTTGTTTGATATAGCCTTTTACGACAGGTTTTTCTTTCATATACCCTCCTTTACATCGCTTTCGCTGCTGAGACAATTTCAGTAATCTCTTGAGTAATAGCAGCTTGACGAGCTTTATTAAATTCAATATGTAATTCGTCTAATAAGTCTTTAGCGTTATTTGTGGCGTTTTCCATCGCATTACTTCGAGCTGCTTGCTCACAAACCGCGCTTTCTAATAATTTAGAATATAGACAAGTTTCTAAATAAAATGGGATTAGTTTATCCACTAATTCGTTAACACTAGGTTCAAATATTGGTGGATAGTCATTGCTTTCTTCTTTAGAAGCAATAAAAGGCAATAATTTATAATCTTTAGCAAAGAAGACTAAAGAATTTTTATATTCAGAATAGATGATGTGAATTTCTGAATATGTCCCTTTGATATATTCTTTAAGAATATAATCTTTAATACGGTTAACAAAATCTTTAGCGATATAAGAAGTAGAATCCTCAAATCCTTCAACAACTTTGAATTCTTCTTTGGAATATCTTACAATTCCTTTTTGTCCTAAAATAATTGCTTCATCTACTTTAGTAATTTTGGCATCGGCGACTTTAAAAATATTAGTGTTATAACTGCCACAAAGTCCTAAAGTTGAAGAAATAATGACATATAGTTTTTTGTTGGCCTTTTCGTTAATCTTCATAAATGGAGAATTAGTCTTTTTAGAGAATGTTAAAAGTAAATCCACAACTTCATCAAGTTGCTTGTTATAGTCCTTATTAGCGAGCATCTTGTTTTTCCACTGCTTAAGTTTAACAGTAGAAACAAGTTTCATCGCACTGGTCACTTTATAAGCACCAGTTACAGACTTAATTCTTGATTTAATTTTGACAACGTTTTGACCCATAAATTTTATTTATATTCTTCTAAATATAATTCGTTAAATTTCTCAAATTGAGCAGTTAACTTCTTTTCCACTTCTGGAAGAATTTCTTTATTTTCTTTAATGCTATTAAGTAATGACTTATCACTACTTAAAGAATATTCATAGGCTTTAGATAAATAAGAGGCAATCTTATGTTTGTTTAAAGAGTCTAAATATTTATTTTTAGCAGCAAATAGATAGAAAATTTCTTTTTCCATTGGATAAGGGTTATATTGCCCTTGTTTTAATACTTCTAGTAAAGCTTCTCCGTGTTTTAAAATCGCTAAAGTTGAAGCATCTAAGTCACTACCAAATTGAGAGAAAGATTTCATTTCTTCAAAGCTTGCAAGATCAATCTTTAAGCTTCTAGCGACTTGTTTCATTGCTTTAGTTTGGGCGGCTCCACCAACACGGGAGACAGATAAACCAGCGTCAATTGCCGGTCTTTGACCAGCATTAAATAAATCTGTCACTAAGAAGATTTGTCCATCTGTGATTGAAATAACATTAGTAGGAATATAAGCTGAGATATCTCCGGCTTGAGTTTCTACAATTGGTAAAGCAGTAATTGAACCACCACCATATTTGTCATCTAATTTACAGGCTCTTTCAAGTAAACGAGAATGTAAATAGAAGACATCACCAGGATAAGCTTCTCTTCCTGGGGAACGTTTTAGTAATAACGATAAAGTACGATAACTGACTGCGTGTTTACTTAAATCGTCATAGACGATTAAGACGTCTTTACCTTGGTGCATCCAATATTCTGCCATTGCTACTCCAGCATATGGGGCAACATAAAGCATTGGAGCTGGCTCACTTGCTGTAGCGGAAACCACTAAAGTGTAATCCATCGCGCCAAAAGATTTTAATTTATCAACGATTTGCGCCACTGTGGAATTCTTTTGTCCAATAGCGACATAGATACATAAAACATCTTTCCCTTTTTGGTTAATGATCGTATCAATCGCAATCGCGGTTTTTCCAGTTTGACGGTCTCCAATAATTAATTCTCTTTGGCCTCTACCAATTGGGGTAATCGCATCAATTGCGGTAATACCGGTTTCTAAAGGTGTATCGACACTTTTTCTTGTGATAACTCCAGGAGCAATAACTTCAATTGGTCGAGTTTCTTTAGTTTCAATTGGTCCAAGTCCATCAATTGGCTGACCAAGAGCATTAACAACTCTACCGAGCATTTTATCGCCAACAGGGACTTCCATAACGCGTTTAGTACGTTTAACTTCATCGCCTTCTTTAATTAAAGAATCATCACCTAATAAGACCGCACCAACGTGATCTGCTTCTAGATTCATCACTAAGCCATATATACCGTTAGTGAACACCAAAAGTTCACCAAGCATCGCTTCAGTTAACCCATAGACTAAGGCAATCCCATCACCTACAGAAATAACTGTACCGACATCGCTAGAATCAACATCATGTTTATAGTTCTTAATTTGTTCTTTAATTAAAGCACTAATTTCATTTGCGTTAATTTTCATTTTAATACCTCCTTACTTAAGTAAGGCTATTTTCATATCATCGATATGACGTTTAATAGAACCATCATAAATATGGTCATTAATCACGACTTTGACCCCGCCAATTAAGCTAGGATCAATAATATTTTTCAGTTCGACAGGTCGCGTTTCTATCTTACCGATTGCGGAGTTAAGTTTTGCTAATTGTGCTTCGCTTAATGGTTCGGTGGAATACACTAAACCTTCTAACACTCCACGATATTCGTTCACTAAAGAATTATAGTTTTCAAAGATTTCAGTTAAGTATTGTCCGCGGTGATTTTTCACCACAATCTTTATTAAAGTTTTGATTTCTTC
>CACXNV010000026.1:16606-20207 GCA_902769185.1 uncultured Erysipelotrichaceae bacterium
TCTTTCTCTTCGAATTCTTTATATGAGGAATTTAAGACCACTAAGAAATCTGGGTTTTCTTTTAAAACCTTGATTAATTCTTTAATTTCTTTTTGACTAGACTCTAAAGAGTTTTCATCTTTCTTTAAAGAATATAGCGCCTCAGCGTATCGTGAAGTTATTTCTTTCATAATTAGTCTTTCTTCACATCCTCAATAAATTCTTCAAGTAAACGGTTATTATCTTTAGAAGATACTTCTCTTCCAAGCAACTCTTTAGACGCATCTAAAGCTACAGAGACAATCTCTTTTCTAATCTTATCTTGAGCTTCGAGTTCCATTCGAGCGATATCGTTTTCTGCTTCAAGTTTCATACGGCTTACATCTTCTTGAGTTTGTTCAAGAATCTTATTTCTTTCTATAACCGCGTTAGCTTTGGCTTCGGCAACGATATTAGCCGCCGTCCTATCGCTAGCAAGGACAGTTTCTTTAGATTTCAATTCATTTTCTTTCCAGATAGCTTTACTTTCTTCGGCATCCTTAATATTAGACTCAATGTAATCTTGTCTTTTCTTAACAATCTTTTTTACTGGCTTATAAGCAAAGATGACCACAATAAGAATAAGGACGAGTAACGCAGCAAGTTGCACTACAAAAGATACCCAGTTAGGAATTAGTTTTCCTAAAAATGTTTCGGAATTAAGTTCTCCAGAAACATCGCAACTGGTAAGAAGTAAAAATGCTGGAAGTAAGAAAATTAATTTTCTTCTCTTCATGTTACCCTCCTTATTGAGCGACGAAAATAATTAAAATAGCAGTTAATAATGCATAAATAGCGGTTGTTTCAACAAGCGCACAAGCAAGAATCATATTGGTTCTTAATTTTCCATACATTTCTGGATTGCGGCTCATTCCATCAACAGTCTTGGCACAAACCCAGGCTTCACCTAAGGCTGATGGCATAACGGCTAAAATAGCAATTGCTGCAGCTAATGCATTTCCCATGTATTAGTTTCCTCCTTTCACTGAAAGTTCTTGTATATCATCATCTTCCGGACCTTCATTAGCGATGAAAATCATCGATAAAAAGAGGAAGACAACTGTCTGAATTAATCCTGAGAATAAATCAAAATAGGCATGTAAGATTGGGGTGACAATTGGAGCGACAAAACTACCCGCCCCCATCGCGTGACCTGCAGCTTCAATAACTGTACCTCCAATACCATTAAGAGCAGCGTAGAGTAAAGTCATTAAAGTCCAACCCGCTAAAGCATTACCAAATAGACGCATCGTTAAGCTTAGTAAAGGCGCCCACATAGAAATTAAGTTAATTGGTAAAAATAAAGGGATTGGTTCAATATAACGTTTGAAATAACGGAATCTTGTAAATCGTATAGAGTTTAAGTGAATTAAAACAAACGTAACTAATCCTAAAGATAATGGGGTAGCTAAATATGTAACCGGAGCAGGTAAACCAGTTAAACCCCAAATAAAGGCTAAGAATAAATAAGTAGCGATAGCCATAATGAAACCACCGAATCCACGGTATCTAGGTCCCATTAAAGATTCCACTAACCCATCAAAAAATGTAACACCAACCTCTGCAAGGAATAATATTCCCTTTGGTTTTTTAAGTGGATCAGCAAAACGAGAACGAATGCAAATATAAATTGCTAATAGAGAAATAATCCCTATTAAAATTAGGGAGGAAATTGTTTCTCCTGATAGCCCACTAGAAGTATCTAAAAATCTTTTTACTAGATCATCAGTGCCGCTTAAAACAACTCCCACTACCGTTCTCCTTTCTATTTGTTTTTATAAACAAGGTGGTCAATAACAAAGATGATGATTCCACCTGTATAAATGCCAACATAGGCAAATAAATTAAAATATTTAATCCCCCAGCGATAATACATTAACGCAAGGATAATAATTGATCCAATAAGGATAAAGTTTCTAATTCCTATCATTAAGATAGAATATTTAACTTCTCCGTTTTTTACATCAATTTGATATAGAAAATGGCCAATTAAATAAAGTGTAGAAACTACCACTCCTCCTAGAGCAAACCCTAGAGGAATTTCATAGAACTTAGTAACAAAGCAATAACTTGACGCAATGATTGCTACTATAGTAAGAACTCCTACTAAAAGAGCAACGCGTAAATTTCTTTCGATTCGAGATAAAAATTTCATTATTTAACTAAAACTTTCTTCCAACTTGCCATTGTGACAATACCGTTTTTGGTTTTGAGTTCTACTTCCCCTTCAATAAGTGGAGCAATATAATCACGTAATTCTTGGCTCATTCTGGTATCATCCACCATCATGGATGGTTTAATCACGCTTTCAGCGTTAGCGACTAAAGATAAGTCCGCTAATTCATAGTCAATCTTATATGGTTTTTGAGAAACTCTTTTAAAGATCACCATTTTGCCAGTCACACCACTTAAAGCAGCTTTAACTGCGGTTTCACCAGTCTTAATTGCTTCTTCTCTATCAACTTTAGAGATACACATTGGACAGGCTCTTTGAGTTAAAGAGAATTCCACTGCTCTAGTTGGTAAATCAAGTCTTTCTTCAATGATTTCGCATAAGCCAGCTGCCGCTCCACCAAGTTGAGCGTGGCCAAAGCCGTCGACTCTAGCGTTTTTATTACTTCTTGGGAATTCGATACCCTCAGAAATACAAACCATCGCATAACCTTTGGTTTCATAGACTTTTTTAACATCCACTAAGAATTTTTCTAAATCAAATTTATTTTCTGGGATATAAATAAGATGTGGTCTAGTTTGTTCTGGAAGTAAATCACTAGCAGCAGTTAACCAGCCTGCGTTTCTTCCCATAATTTCTACGACATGTACTTTACCGACTTTAAAGCAGCTAGCGTCCATACTTAAGGCGTTAACTGTATTAATCACGAATTTAGCAGCGCTAGGAAATCCTAATGAGTGATCTGTGCAGGCTAAATCGTTATCGATAGTCTTTGGAACTCCAACGACTCTCACATCAAGATTAAGCTCTTTAGTTAATAAAGATAATTTATAGCAAGTATCCATGGAATCGTTACCGCCATTAACAAAGACGTATTTGATTTCATGTTTTTTCATTGTCTCCACAATTTTCATGTAAATTGGGTCATGAACATCTTTAGGTAATTTTCTTCTAGTTGTACCTAAGATACTGCCTGGAGTTTGTAATAATAATTCGATTTGTTCTTCATCTTCTTGACCGATATCAATTAATTTGTCATCGATCATTCCTTCAATACCGTTTAAGGAACCATAGATGTGATCAATTTCATCAGCGTGTCTTTTTGCTTCCTTGATAGCTCCATAAAGGGAAGTATTGATAACAGATGTTGGTCCTCCGGATTGAATGTAAACCATGTTTTTCATATGACGCATACCTCTTTTAATATTTATAACAGCAATATTATCTTATTAAATAAAATAATATTCAATAAAAATCGGTCCGTCACACACATAAAATCACCAAATCAATATATTTATTTGAATATATGTGTTGAATTTACTAAAATAATTATGCACTTAGTTTATTTAAGGAGGAGAACTATGTCATTTAACATAACTTTTAATGGCGCAGTCAAAACTTATGATAAGC
>CACXNV010000027.1 GCA_902769185.1 uncultured Erysipelotrichaceae bacterium
ATTAAAAGTTGGAGACGTTATTGAAATAAATATTCCAGAAGCTAAGGAATTAGAAATCGAAAAAGAAGATATTCCTTTAGATATAATTTATGAAGATAGTGACATCTTAATCATTAATAAACCTCAAGGAATGGTGGTTCATCCTGCTAATGGTCACTACGAACATACTTTAGTTAACGCTATTTTACATCATTGCCATGATTTAAGCGGCATTAATGGAGTGATGCGTCCAGGCATCGTTCACCGCATTGATAAAGACACTAGTGGGTTAATATGTGTTGCTAAAAATGATAAGGCTCATTTATCTTTAGCAGAGCAGCTTAAAGACCACACAATGGCTAGAACTTATGTCGCTCTAGTTAAAGGAGTGATTGCTGAAAATACTGGGGAGATTAATTTACCAATTGGAAGAGACCCTCATAACCGTCAAAAGATGGCTGTTACCCGTTCTAATTCAAAAGAAGCAATTACATAAAGATTTTCTGATCACACACTAGTGGAGTGTCACTTAAAAACAGGTAGAACTCATCAAATTAGAGTACACCTTTCTTATATTGGCTATCCTGTAGAAGGGGATCCCTTATATAGTGGTAGAAAATATGACACCTTATATAAAAACGGCCAACTACTTGTGGCCGTTGGTCTTAGATTAATTCATCCATCCTCTAATAAGGAAATGGAATTTAAAATTGATTTACCAGATTACTTCGAAGAAGTAATTAGTCATCTAAAATAGTTTTTAAAATTTTGTTTCACTAATTTATCGAATTCCTCTTGTCCGACTTTGTCTAAGAGGATTTTTTTAAATTCATCAGCCTTTTTTCCAGCGCCAAAAGGGAATTCTAAATCGTATTTAGCTTCTAATTTATCTTTTTCTAGTAAGAAATAGTATCGAGCAATCACACTAGCAACAGCAACACTTGGGAATCTAGATTCGCCTTTAGTTTTAAATGATATTCCTTTTAAAATTGGCTCATCCTTCTTATCTAGATAAGAATAATATCTTTCTTCAGATACAAATTGGTCAACATAAATAGCAATAACATCGATATATTCTTTATGGAGATTATTTAAAGCGCGATTATGCATTTTAGCTTTTAAGGAATTGAGATTTTCTCCTTTAGAAATCATTTCGTTATATTTTTCATTTGGTAAAGTAAGTTTAGAAAATTTAAATTCTTTGATTAATATTGGACCAAGCTCTCTAATTTTCTTATCAGATAATTTTTTAGAATCGGTAACCCCTAATTCTTTTAATCTTTGATATTGGTGGTTATTCATATAGGCGGCAACCACAATCATCGGGAGATAAAAATCACCAACTCCGACTTCGTCGCTTCCGATTTGTTCACCAAAATCGACAATATGAAGTTTTTCTTCTGGTTTTTTATTTTCTAGAGTAACTTCACCCCATTTGAGAGCCTCTTCATGTCCTTTTGGTCCAGAAAAGACTACTGATCTTTTGGCTTTTTTAGAAACATAACCTCTAATAGTGGCCCCTTCTAAAACTGCGACAAAATCTAAATATTCTCCTACTTCTCCAGTAGAGTAAGAAGAATAATATTCTTTAATCTTTTGATATTCTTCAATAGAAAACTTTAAAGCAATGGAATCCATATATAACTACTCTATCAATTTTGTTCTAAAATTTATAGCGAAATCATATAATAGTGGTATGCAACAAGTCGAGTTAACTCTAGAGTTTTATAAAATTAGAGAATTTCTAAAAGAATACGCAAAAACCGAATTAGGAAGAGAATACATTGATTCTATTTCTTTTAGTAGTGATAAAGCTAACATCCAAAAAGAATTAGATTTTCTTAAAGAAATGATGGATTTACTTTCTAGATATAGTGACTTACCTATTTCTACAAGTGTCTCTATTTTAAAACTTATCGATATTGCTAAAAAGACTGCCTTAATGACTCCTCAAGATCTTAACCATGTCTCTAACGATATTGAAACATCAATTAAATTAATTAGACATTTAGATAAAATAAAAAATGATTTCCCTTTAATTAGTGAACTATGTTCACACTTTAGTGATTTATCATCTTTAAATAAAGAAATTAAAAGAGTTGTCACTCCTCAACTAACAGTGAGTGATAATGCTTCTAGTGAACTTAAATCTATTAGACAAAAGATAAAATCTTTAGAGTCTCAACTTAATAGTAGAATCACTAGTATTGCGACTAGTTATTCATCTTATTTAAGTGATGTTAATCTCACTATTAGAGAAGGCCATTTTGTTTTACCAGTAAAAACTGGATTTAAGAATAAAGTGTTAGGTATTGTTTATGATGTCAGTGATAGTGGTAATACCACCTTCATTGAGCCTTTAGAAATTGTTCAAATCAATAATGACATCGCTTCTAAAAAGATTGAGGAGAATGAAGAAGTAAGAAGAATCTTGAAAGGATTAACTGCATTAGTCTTACTTCAAGAAGGCGAAGTGATTAAAAATAATGAAATTATTGCTCGATTAGATTTTTTATCTTCTAAAGCGAGATACGCATTAGAAAATGAGATGAATGTTGCTAAAATATCAGATAAACCTGAGATTCATCTTTTAGATGCTAGACACCCTTTAATTGATAAAACAAAAGTAGTAAGCAATGATTATCATCTTAATAGTGATAAAAGAATCGTTATTATTTCTGGCCCTAACGCTGGAGGAAAAACAGTCTCCATTAAAACAGTGGGTTTACTTGTTTATATGAATCAGTGCGGTTTAGCTCTTCCAGTCAGTAAAGCCGAACTAGGAATAGTGAAGAATATCTATTTAGATATTGGAGATAACCAGTCACTAAGTGATAACTTATCGACATTCTCCGCCCATATGAAAAATATCGGAGAGATTTTAGATGTTGTTAAAGGCACAGACTTAGTCTTGTTAGATGAATTAGGTACAGGAACTGATCCTAAAGAAGGAGAATTAATTGCTTTAGGAATAGTGAAGTATTTAGAATCTAAAAAACCACTTTGTCTAATTTCATCTCACTATTCAAAGATTAAAGAATACGCCTTTCTTAGTGAAAACATTGAAAATAGCTCCATGCTTTTTGATGAAACAAAATTAGCGCCAACTTATAAATATAAATATTCTGTTCCTGGTAAATCGTATGGCATTGAAGTGGCCTCAAGATACGGCATTAAAGACGAAATTATTGCGGAAGCTAAAAAAGAATTAGAAGAAAACTCTAATAATAGATTTGAAAACTTACTTAAAATCCTACAATCCGGAGTGGAGCAAAACGAGCGTCTAAAAGACGAACTTAATAAAGAAAGAGAAAATCTCGAACGCGAACAAAAAGCCTTAGAAATCGCCCAAAAGAGTGTGCAAAATCAAAAAGATCACCTTTTAGAAGAAGTGAAAAACGAAAAAGAGCAAATTATCTCTTCTACTAAAAAAGAAATTGAAGAAATCATTAAGGCACTATCTAAAGATGATATCAAGCTTCATGAAGTAGTGGAACTTAAAAAGAAAGTAGAAAATCTACAAGATGACATTGAAACCATCTTCTATAATGAAGAAATAACTTTAGATGATTATGTTTCTATGCCAAGTATGAATTTAGAAGGAAGAGTGATTAGACTTAAAGGCAATAATGCTACTTTAATGAGCCAAGACGGCTTTGAAATTCAAGTAGAAAAAGCTAAGCTCCATAAAATCGAAGCCCCAAAAGTTAACATAGTTAAAAATAAAAATGAACACTATGAAGATAAAATAAACACTAATGTGGGATTAGAACTCAACATTATTGGTTTGCATCGAGATGAAGCCTTAGACACTTTAAAGAAATATATTGATGCCTGCATGGTGAAAAACTTAAAACAAGTTCGTATCATTCACGGCTTTGGTAGTGGAGTCCTTAGAAAAATGACTCATGAATATTTATCTGGTCTAAAAGGAGTGAAATTCCGTTTAGGAGATATTCATGAAGGTGGAAGTGGGGCCACTGTGGTAATTTTCCATGACTGAAAAAATCAAGATTTTAATTTCTAACTTAAAGCACTCTCCAGGAGTGTATTTAATGTACGATAAAGATAATACGGTCATTTATGTTGGTAAAGCCAAAGACTTACAAAAACGAGTATCTCAATATTTTTTAAGACCTCAAGCAGGTAAAGTTTTTAAGATGGTGCAAAATGTTGACCACTTTGAAACGATAATTGTGCAAAATGAAAAAGAAGCTTTAGTCTTAGAAATGAATTTAATTCATCAATATTATCCAAGGTTTAATATATTATTAAAAGATGGTAGCCACTACCCATATATCGCTTTAAAAAAGAAGGGTGATGTCACTTTATCTATTAAAAGGAATAACAAAGATAAAAACTATGATTATTATGGTCCTTTCCCTAATTCTGGAGCGGCCTATAAAATGGTGGATCTTATCAATAAAATCTATCCAATTAGAAAGTGTCGAAATATCCCTACAAGCGTTTGTCTATATTATCATTTAGGGCAGTGTCTAGCTCCATGCGTCAATAAAATTGACGAAAATGTTTATGATTCTTTAAGAAGCGAGATTAAAGAATTTCTTAACGGTAACAACCATCAAAAAGTGATGGAACTTAAAAACAAGATGAATGAGGCAAGTAGCAAACTTGAATTTGAACTTGCTCAAGAATATAAATCTTTAATTGATTCTATTGAGCATATTAATACTTCTCAATCTGTAGAAACAAAAGATAAAACTGCTCGAGACATCTTTGCCTATTCCACTAGAAACGGTTATTTATCTCTTGCCTTCCTTATTTATAGAAAAGGGATGTTACTTGGTAAAGAAGCTCATGTCGTAGAAGAATTTGGTGAAGTTGAAGAGCAAGTTTTAGATTTAATTACTCAGCTTTATGAAAGATGTCCTTTACCAACAGAAATAGTGATTAATTCAGAAAGTATCGCTAAAGAATTAGAAGACTATTTAGATGTGAATGTCACCTCTGTTAGTAAAGGGAAGGTCTATGACCTTATTTTGAGTGCGAAAAGTAATGCGGATAATGCATTAGATGAATATTTCTTATCTTCTAAATTAGATACTGATAAGATTGCCTTAATTGAGGAATTAGGGAAGTTATTACAAATCAAAACCCCATATCATATCGAACTTTTTGATAACTCACATTTGCAAGGCTCTTCTCCAGTAGGAGCGATGGTGGCTTATATTAATGGAGAAGCTGCGAAAAACTTATACCGTAAATTTAAAATTGAACATGAAGAATCTCGAGATGACTTTGCCTCAATGAAAGAAGTTATCACTAGACACTATTCAAGATTAAAATCAGAAAATAAAAAGATGCCTGATTTAATTTTAGTTGATGGTGGGCTTCCTCAAGTTAAAAGCGCCACTCAAGCTTTAGAAGATATAGAAGTCTCTATTCCGGTATTTGGTTTATATAAAGATGATAAACACTCCACAAGTGGATTAATCGATATTGAGGCTAAAGAATATCCAATTAATGATAAGAAACTTTTCTTCTTGTTAACTAGGATGCAAGATGAAGTTCATCGCTTTGCGATCTCTTTCCATAAGCAAAAAAGAAATAAAGCCATGACTGTTTCTATTTTTGAAGATGTGAAAGGTTTAGGTAGTAAACGAAGAGAACTATTAGAACATTTCTATCCAGATATCAATTCTTTAAAGGAAGCAAGTGTAGATGATTTAAGCCAAATTCTTCCTAGAGATGTCGCTACTGAGTTATATAATAAACTTCACTAAATCAATTAAAATAACACTTGAAAAAAGAATAATAGTTAAGGATAATATATAAGCGATTAGGCAACATGCCCTCGTAGCTCAGTTGGATAGAGCAACTGCCTTCTAAGCCGTAGGTCAGGCGTTCGAGTCGCCTCGAGGGTACCAAACAAATCATTAACCACTCAATGAGTGGTTTTTGTTTGATACCAACTCGAGACAACTCAAACAATTGCCTGACCTACATAGAATGCTCGAGTGTGGTAATAGAATCGGAGAACGTTTCGAATCCTCTCCAGGGTGCCAATCGTATATAATCCCTGATACAAAATCGGGGATTTTATTTTCAATATTAGTCTTTTATTTATAATAAAAAGAAATGTAGTTATATTTCCCAAAATCAAAAATTGCTTAAAAATGGGAAATGAATATAATTTGAAAAAACTAGCATAAAAAATAGAGCTTATATTTTTGAATAGATTTTAGATTATCAACTAAGTTGGCTCTTCTCTTTTAAGTATTATTTGACATTTCCTTCTAAAAACATCACCCCAAAAACAAATGAATAACACTCTCTAGCACAAAATGCTTGCCCCTCTTCTTCTCCTCCTATAAAATGTAAAGCAATTAATTGATTATTTTATTTAAAGGATTTAAAGAAAATATTATGAAGAAAAAAGCATTATTATTAGCCTCAATGGTAGTGTTAACTTGCACAGTTGGCGTTACCGCTTTAGCTGTTGGCGGAGTAAATCAATTAGATATATCTCCAGTAAAAGCAGATCCAGCTGAATACGAAATCACCTTCGATTGGAGCGAATCCACGACCGTCGATGAGGTAGTAGACGCAGAAGGCGACCACAATTACGCCATTTGTAGAACCACCTCCAGGGGCGCTAAGGTCGAAGTGGTGGGATGGTACAACGAAGAGGGGTACTTCACATTCAAAGGCGCTTCCTTCAGGAGCCTCCGACTCTCCTCCACCAAAGCATTGGCGGAGGTCGGTGCCTATCAGTTCTCCCATATCACCGGCTTTGCGATTTTTTTCTCGGGCGAATCCGTGAAATTTGATAGCAACAATACGAAAATCGATTCCGTCGTCAGCGGGCATGAATACAAAGGGCTATCAATTAAGCCTTCTGACGAATCGGGGTTCTTTACGAAAGGCAGCGTTTCCATCGCCTCCCTCACGGTCTGGTATTCCTGCTAGGGGTCGCAATAATCCGCGAATTCAGGCCGATGTCCATGTGTACTTCGGCCTTTTTTCTGCCTTTTGACATTTATTACAAATTGATTCAGATTTTTGATACTGATATTGGAATTATAAAAATGAAAAGCTGATAATTCAGTAGCTAGTGTAATGTCGTTACGATTGGTCGTGTTTACTAGTAATGTCGTTATATTGAGACATTGATTTAATTCCCTATTTAGAAATAGGGTTTTATTTTGTACTATATGGGTGTCAAAAGGGAAACCTCTTGATAGGGTGTCGTTTAGGTCCCACCAAACCGCGAGAGACAGTCTCGCGAATATCTTGAATCTTCGGTGATTTGTGATATTATAATGGTGAGCTGTTCGAAAGAACCAGGTTCAACCTAACTGAGGAATAGGAGACTCCTGTCCTCTCCCTAGAAATAGGGATTTTTTTATACCTATTTCTTTTGAGAAATACGCCTTAGCAATTTATGGTTTCTTAACAGTTAATCTGTTAAATGTGATAAGACAAATATTTAATTAAAACTTATACTAAAGTATAAATAATAGGTGTTTTTATTTGTTTCTTAACAGTTTACCTGTTAAAAAGTAGAATTGGTCATAAGAAAAAAGGGCTAAGTCACCTTGTAGGTTTCTTAACAGCCCCTTTTATTTTATGTAAAGTATAAATATTTAGAAAATATAAATAAATGTGACACTTTTGTGACAAGCAGTATGATAACATTTATTTAGCAAAGGAGAACTTTGAATATGAAAAAAGAATTGTTAAAAGGATTAACAGAAGAACAAATCGCAAAAGTCAAAGCTTGTAAGAGTCATGAAGAGTTACTTGCTTTAGCCAAAGCCGAAGGTATTGAACTAACCGATGAACAATTAGAGGTTGTTAACGGCGGTGGATGTACATCTGAACCTTCTAGTAACGAAAAATGTCCAAAATGTGGATCAAAGAAAACTGAATGGGTTTGGTTCCCATTTGTTGGTTATGAACTCACTTGCACAAAATGCGGTCATGAATGGACCAAAAAATAATTATTTTCAAAATCCTTTAATGGTAATAGCACACTCACATTGATACTATTAATGTCATTTCACTCATAGCAATTTGCTATTAACGTCATTATATTAAAACAACTAAGATAGAAAGGCAACAGGTCTACCTTTGATAAGTACAGCCCCCAACAAGTAATTGTAATCTGTACGAAAGAAATTAGTCCTAGCGACTTGTGCATAGCCTATTGGGGTAGGCGGCTAATTACGAAAAGAGGGAGATTAATTCTCCTTTTTCTTTTAGATTTTTTGTCTTTTGCTATTCTAACTGCATTATACTAGTTGCTATAATATAGTCGTCATAGAGGTACATATTTATGAAGAAGACATCAAAAAGAAATTGGATAGTAGCAAGTTTACTTTCTACTACTTTAGCGTTTGGCTTTTTGTTTGGTTTGCAACCAACTAGAGAAGTCAAATTAACGCACGCAGTAGAGTATTCAAATGCTTTAAGTTCTGAAATTAAAATTGAATTAAGTAGTGTAGATGGCAAGCCTTCTACTACTTTTGAAAATGGAAGATATCTACATATAAATCCAGCGTATAAGACTATTTCAACTAATGATAGTAGCCTTGGTGCGGATATGGAGTACGATTCGTCAACAGGTGTTTTAAAGGTTTATGATACCCAGAACATTGATGATTATGATAGATATATTTCTATTTATGGACTTAATGAGGAATCTAAGAATTTTACAATTGAGCTTCATGCTGGCCTTTATTTTTATAATTTAGGATTTGAAAAAGGGAACTTAACTATTACATCTGATCCTAATTCCGATGAATCTTACAGCACTTCTTGGCAAAACAGAGTTAAAGTTACTGGCACATTTACAATTCGTGGCAACGTGAGTGTGAATATTATTTTAGGCGCTACTGGCTACAATTATGATGTTAATAATTTGATTGAAGCAGATACATTTCAACTTCTAGATAATGCAGTGCTTAGACATACCGTAAGCAAAAATCAAAAGTATTATGCTTCAATTTATGTCAATAGCATTGTCTTAAATACAACAGGACAACTTTATCTTAGCGTACATAATGAAAGTAGTATAACTACAGCTTTATATACTTATTCAGTAACTCTTACTAAGTGTAAGTCGATTACACTTGTTTCTTCTAATCAATATAAGAGTAATTTAACAAATTCATCATATTTACTTAACGCTGCAACAACTCCAATTGATGGATATTTTGCTGATATAGCTACTGATGGAAATCAATATGACGGATATTATTTAACTTATCGATTAATATCTGATTCGCAATATTTTAATGTTTCTTTTGATTCTAATAACGGAAGTGGAACAATGAATCCCGTTTTAAATGTTCAAGGATATTTCACGTTGCCTGAGTGTTCATTTATTCCTCCAGAATACGAACAGGATTTAGAATTTAGATATTGGGATGACAGCTCTATATCGTCTAAGGTAAAACACTATTCAGAAGGAGACTCCTGCCTCTTATATCAAAATGTTACATTTTATGCAGTTTGGAATATCGCCACAAATCATCAAGTGAGTTTTGACGCAAACGGTGGACAAGGTAATATGCTAGGGGGAAGCTATAAAGGAAAATATTCTTTACCAACTTGTTCTTTTATTGCTCCAACAGGCAAACAATTTAAATGTTGGGCTCTTAATAGCGCCAGTGGAACTCAATATAACGCTCAAGCAACATACTATTTATATAAAGATGTTACCTTCTATGCTATTTGGGAAGATGCTTCAGCTGCTCTAACAGGTACAGTAAATATCACTGGTAATCTAAAATATGGTGAAACATTAACTGCGGCAGTTACTGATACTAATAACAGTGGCACTCTTTCTTATCAATGGAGAAGAAATGGTGAACCTATTACTAACGCTACTAGTAGCACTTATTTAGTTACAGAAGACGATATCAGCTATACATTAAGTGTAGTAATTACTAGCTCAGTTGAATCTGGCTCTATTGTTGGTACAGCAAGTGATTCTATTTCAAAAGCTGATGGACCAGCTGCTCCAATAGGAATTACTGCGGTAGCCTGTACAACTGAAGCCAATAATGATGGTGTACTTAAAGGTGTTACCACTGATATGGAATATAAATTAAGTTCATTATTAGGCTGGGTTGATGGTACTGGTAGTGATATTACTGGATTAGTCCCAGGAATATATAATGTTCGTATTAAAGCAACTAGCACTCATGAAGCTGGCGAAATCGCTAATGTAGTGGTTAATGCTTATAACGCTCCTACTCAATATGCTGTGACTGTTAATAAAGGTACAGCTAATCCAGTTACTGCAGTAGCAGGAACAACTATTACTATCACTGCTGATGCTCCTGAAGACGGCTATGTCTTTGATAAATGGGTATCTACTAGTGGAGTAGAATTCGCCGATACTACTAGTGCTACTACAACATTTACGATGATTGAAGGCAACGTGACTGTTACCGCAACTTATAAGCCAGTAGTAGCGCCAACTCCAAGTAACTCTGGTCTTGGTGGCGGAGCAATTGCAGGCATTGTCATTGGCTCTATCTTAGTAGCAGGTATTGCCGGATTTGCTCTAGTTTGGTTTGTTATCAAAAAGAAAACATGGGCAGACTTTGTCGCAATCTTTAAAAAGAAATAATAATTAATCATTTTTGATTACACCTGCAGGAACGGAAGAAGAAAATTCTAACAGTCGAATGTTAACTCCGTTACAAATTGACTTTTGACTATTAACTCTGTTACAGCAACACAATCAATTAATTCTGCAACACAATCAATTAATTCCCTATTGAAAAATAGGGTTTTATTTTGTATTATAAAGTTGTCAAAAGGGAAACCTCTTGATAGATATGGTCTGAGGGTAAGACCTTAAAAAGAAATCCCAAACGAAGATATGGTCTGAGGGTAAGACCTTAAAAAGAAATCCCAAATGAACTCGCTTGGATTTTCCAAGCTTTTATTATCTTTATGGCCAAACTTGTAGAACTAAGAAAATTATCTAAAGAGTTTTATAAGGCCTATCCTCATAACGAATTTCCAGAGATGGAATCTAAATTAGGTAGACCTTATGTTGTTTTGCTGGTGGAAATTAATAATATCAAGTTTGCAATTCCTTTAAGAACAAATATCCGTCATTCATATTGTTATAAATTCAAAACATCAGATCGTGAAACCAAATCATCAACCGGTATCGATTTTAGTAAAGCGGTAGTGATATCTAAAGATTGTTATTTGGGCGAAAAAACCGATATCAACGACAAAGAATACCTTGAGCTACAAGAAAAAGCATTTTTCATTATCAAAAAATTCAAGAAGTACGTAACTGATTATATTTCATTTAAAAAGAATGGTGGAAATGAATACATTGCTAAAAGATATTTGTTTTCTACTCTTAAATATTTTGATCAAATTTTATTAAATGCACTGAGTTATTAACTCTGTTGCAAATTACTAAATAACTATTAATTCAGTTGCAGCAAGACAAAAGCTTAATTCCCTATTGATAAATAGGGTTTTATTTTGTACTATACAATTGATGGGGATATAGAGATATACCCTTCGCTTAGTCGGAATGGAGACCTTAAACCCATTCGCTTAGTGGTGGCGCACCTTAAAACGCTTTTTTTGTACCATGGAAAATTACAAAGAATTATATGATCTCAATTTTAATTCGTACGTAAGCGCATAGTAAATGTCTAATTCTAAGTTATTAACTCCGTTACAGTAACACAAACAAATCATTAACCACTCTTAGAGTGGTTTTTGTTTTATTTATGATAGTGTGACACTTTTGTGACACATGCACGTATATGATATTGGAGATATTTATATCTATATTTTTTATGAAAGGATTACATTATATGAAAAAAACATGGATTAAAAGTATATCGTTATCACTTGCTTTTTTGCTAGGCTTTGGTGTGCTTGCAACAACTTTTGCTGTTGCTTCCAAAGAGAACACTCCAGTAAATGTAGATGCCGCTACTACTACGACAGCCACCTTGACATATAGTGATGTATTAGCAAACGCTCTTGATACTTATAAAGCAAAGACCTGGGGCGATTGGGGGTGGTGGAAAGTCCCAAAAAAGAATGGCGAAATATATGCTGGTGATAATACTTATTTTGTAAACAACAAAGCTTATACTGATGGGGCGACAAAAATCGATTTTTCTATCTCCTTTAAAGATGGTTATGTCATCCCACGAATCGAAATGGTCGCCGAAACTCTTGCTAGAAACTCAAATAGTTTCAGCTGGACGGTTACTGACGATTATTACAATCATACTCCGCCATATAAAGTCTATTTTGAGGATACTACTAGTGGCGAACGTCATATAATTGAATCGATGACACTTACCTATACTTTTACGAAATATACAGTAAGTCTTAATTCTAATGGTGGAACTGGAGGATTAAGTTCAGTTAAAGTTCCTTATAATCGTGCAATGCCGACCATTTCTTCGTCTAACCTCCCAACTAGAGATGGTTACGTATTTCAAGGCTATTACGATACAAGTGCCGACACTGGTGGAAATAAGTACTATAACGCCAACGGATCTTCTGCTAAAACCTTCACGAACAAAAACGATTCCCTTAAACTTTATGCACGTTGGACATTAGCTCAAAAACCGGCCAATATCACTAAAGGTACCGGTCTTAGTAATGTATATGTGTCCTCTAACGGAAACGTTACTAGTGCTTCTTCATCAGATTTAAAAGCAAGTGGCACTAATTTTGCCCAAAATTCAACAGTTTATGGTTATGTCAAACTTGCTGCAGGATATCAAGCGCAAAGTGGGTGGACTTTAAAAGCAGGAACTGCCGATACTGCGGGTGCATTATATCTCGTTGGTTCAGGAACTGTTTCATCCTCTGGATATGATTTTGGTACATTAAATGCTTCCACAATAACTTATAGTATTGATTACGAACTTAATGGTGGTAGCGTGGCAACTGCCAATCCAACTTCATATACAATAGAAAGTGATACATTTACTTTGAATAATCCAACAAGAGAAGGATATAACTTTTTAGGTTGGTCTGAAGAAGGTAAATCAGGGTATAAGGAAACTGTTACTGTTACAAAAGGAACATATGGAAATAAAAAATATACTGCTAACTGGGCATTAGTGGAAGAACTCCAAGATGTTGTTGATGCAATTAATAATCTTGGTGGACCAACTAATATCTCTTATCCTGGTAGCAAAACAGGTTTAGAAAATGCTGAAAGTTTATATAATGCTTTAGATTCTGATTTAAAAGCTATTTTAGATAGTGATTATGCCGATTTAGTCAATGAATTAATTGAAGATCGAAATCAATATGATTCTTTAAGAAGCGCTGCAATTGATAATGCCATTGATAAGATTGATGCTATTAGCAAACCTATTTCATATCCAGAAAGTAGAGATGAGGTTTTTGCTGCTAGAGACGCTCTTGCTGATTTAGATGAATTAGATAGAGTTGATACAGTTGTTACCAATTTAAGTGATTATAATAATGCTTTAAATACATATAATTCTTTAAGAGATATAGCAGTTGATCAAGTTATTGAAGCAATTAATAACATATCTAGAGATGGCGAAGGGAAAATCTTATATCCAAATAGCAAACCATCTTTAGAAAACGCTGAGTCTTTATATGATGCTTTAGCAGAAGAAGAAAAAACTCCTACAGTAGTGACAAATTATAATGATTTACTCCAAGCTAGAAGCGACTATAACGCTTTAAGAGAAGATAGAGTTCAAGATGTTATTGATGCGATTGATGCCATTTCTAAACCATTTGATGACAATAGAGAAGAGCAAATTGCTACAGCTCAAGGCTTATTTGATGCTTTAGATAGTTCTGACAAAGATGCATCAGTTATAACTAATTTAAAAGAATTAGAAGACGCTCATTCCGCAGATGATGTTGCAGACGTTATTGAAACTCTTCCAACTGTTAGTGATACCGATGAATATCGTGCTTTAGTTAATGAAACTAGAGAAGCTTATAACAGTTTAACAAGCGACCAAAAAGGATTTATTAGTGAAGATATACTTGAATTGTTGGTAAGTAGAGAACAAGCTTTGTTAGTGATTAATGCAATTAATAATATTGGTGATCTCTCTTATCCAGGAAGTAAAGATTTATTAGATGTCGCTAATGATTTGTATGCTGAATATATTGCTGCAGGCTATCCAGCTGAATTTATCGTTAATTATCAAACCTTAGTGGATGATAATACTAATTATAATAACGCTGATGCAGTTGCTGATTTAATCAAAGCAATACCTGCTCCAAGCGAATCAGACACATATTATGATGCAGTAGATACTGCTCAAAGCGCTTATATTGCTTTAAGTGCAGCTGAACAAGCTTTATTAGAATCTGCTATCTTTGATAGCGAAACTGGTATTACATACGCTCAATATTTAGCTGATCAAGTAGCTGCTAGAGATGTAATTGAAAGAATCCAAAATATCGGACAAGTTGTTTATAGTGGCGATGATGATTCTTTAGAGGCTATTGTATACGCTGAAACCGGATATAATGCTTTAAGCGACGCTCAAAAAGCTATTGTTGATGGTGTTAACCACAATACTTTAACTAAAGATAGAACAGATTATGACGCAGTGGAAGAAGTTGCAGAATTAATCGAATTAATTCCAGACGCTGAGGCAAGCGAAGAATATTATAACGCTGTTGATACAGCGGCAGCTGGCTATAATCAATTAACCGCAGATCAACTTGAAATTATTAATGCTGCAACCACACTTGATTATGAAAAAGTATTAGGTGATAACGTCGCTGCTAGAGCGGTGATTGAAGAAATTGCTAATATTGGTAGCGTTACTTATGATGGTGGTGTTAACGATTCATTAGCAAAAATTGTTTCTGCTGAAACTAATTATGGTAATTTATCTGACGATCAAAAAGATATTGTTAATAGTGCAAACTACAGCACATTAACTGATGACCGTGAAGTTTATGATAATGTCAGTGCAGTTGCTGATTTAATTAAAGCCATTCCTGCTGCTGCAGAAAGCGAAGAATATTATGATGCAGTTGATACAGCAATTGCTGCATTCAACTTATTAAGTGAAGAAGAACAAAATGTTTTAAAAGTTTCTATATTTGATTCAGAAACTGGAATTACATACGCTCAATATTTAGCTGATCATGTTGCTGCTAGAGACGTAATTGAAAGAATTCAAAATATCGGACAAGTTGTTTATAGTGGCGATGATGATTCTTTAGAGGCTATTGTATACGCTGAAACCGGATATAATGCTTTGAGCGACGCTCAAAAAGCTATTGTTGATGGTGTTAACCACAATACTTTAACTAAAGATAGAGCAGACTATGATGCGGTGGATGCTGTCGCTACTTTAATTGAATTAATTCCAGAAGCTGAGGCAAGCGAAGAATATTATAATGCTGTTGATTCAGCGGCAGCTGGCTATGCTCAATTAACCGCAGATCAACTTGCAATTATTAATGCTGCAACCGCACTTGATTATGAAAAAGTATTAGGTGATAACGTCGCTGCTAGAGCGGTGATTGAAGAAATTGCTAATATTGGTACCTTAACTTATGATGGAGGTATCAATGATTCTTTAAGTAAGATTGAAGCCGCAGAAACTGCTTATGATGCCATTAAGGATAACGCAGATGTTAAAGCCATTGTTGATTCAGTCAACTATCAAACTTTAGTGGATGATAGAACAATTTATGATCACGCTGATGAAGTAGCTAAATTAATTGAAGCTATTCCTGCTCCAGCTGAAGATCAAAATTATTACGATGCCGTTGATGCCGCTAGAACTGGTTACGCTGCTTTAGAAGACGCTGAAAAACAATTACTAATTGAAGCAATTTTTGATCCAGCTACAAATATGACCTATGCCGAATATTTATTTAATCAAGGTTTAGCTAGAGATGTAATTGAAACAATTGAAAATATTGGTGAACTTACTTATGACGGTGGCAATAATGATTCTTTAAGTAAGATTGAAGCCGCAGAAACTGCATATGATGCAATTAAAGATAATGAATACGTAAAAGCCATTGTTGATTCGGTCAACCATCAAACTTTAGTGGATGATAGAACAATTTATGATCACGCTGATGAAGTAGCTAAATTAATTGAAGCTATTCCTGCTCCAGCTGAAGATCAA
>CACXNV010000028.1 GCA_902769185.1 uncultured Erysipelotrichaceae bacterium
AAGAAGAAAGAAAATCACTAGAGTCATCCAAAGTGCGCCTCTTGGATGAGTCTCGGATTATAGGAACTTAAAAAAGTCCCTACATTATATAAAGAGTGGTTTTTTTCAATTTTTTTGCAAAAAAAGTTTAAATATTTATAAATAAAAAGAAAACTGGCATAGCCAGTTATTTCTTAATATTTCTATCAGTGGAAGTCGGGACATAGACACCCGCTTGTTTAAATGCGAGATAGATTCTTTCAGTTAATTGATTATATAAAGCCCAATAATCTTCAAATTTAGTCCAACATCTTAGTCTCATATTAACGGAGTATGGTCCAAAAGATTCTGCGTATATTTGTGTTTTTTCTGGGTTGATCACAAGCGGTTCATCTTTAATGACTGAAGCTAAAGCTTCTTTAACAACTTCAAGATCACTATCGTAGCTAACTCCCACATTATAATCAATTCGTCTTTCACCAGTGACTGTGTAGTTTGTAATAACCGCACTAGCCATATTCTTATTAGGGATGATGATTTTTTGACCTTGGAAGCTAGTTAAGATGGTAGTAAAGAAATGGACTCTTTTAACAATTCCTTCGCATTCTCCAAATGCGTTTTTAACTAAAATGTGGTCACCAGTCCTAATAGTTTTTTGATTTATAATCAATAAGCCAGAGAAGAACGATCCCACTAAATCTTGTAAGGCTAAACCAAGGGCGACACCAATAGAGGCGATGATTCCACCCATTCCTGATAAATTGATTTTTAGAACACTACAAACGATAAAACCAACAGCAATCCAAATTAAAAATTTAATTAATCCTAAAATAATTAGTTTGGCAGAAGCATCAATATCAGGTCCTTTTTTGACCTTAAATAGTTTTTTAAGTAATGGATTTAAAAGCTTAAGAACAAGCCAAGTAAAAATGATAATCGCAATTGCGACACCAATACGAGATAGATAGTTAATTCCGGTTTCGTCAGATTTCCAGAAAAAATCCGCAAACTTTTGCCAGAATTCTACCCAACCTTGCCAAGCATCTAATGTTCTCATAGCGATATTATTTTAATAATAATTATTTATTATGGCAATAAAAAATACGACCATAAGGCCGTATCTTTATTTGAAAGAATTAATAGTTTTTAGCTTGTCTTTCAAAATAGCTTTTTGGATGTTTACAAGTTGGGCAGAGTTCTGGAGCTTCTTTTCCAACGTGGATATGTCCACAGTTTCTACATTTCCAAATCACAACATCATCAGCGACAAATACTTTGTCAGATTTCACTCTTTCGAGTAACGCTCTATATCTTTCTTCGTGTTCTTTTTCGATTTTCGCGACTAATTCGAATTTGCAGGCAATTTCAACAAATCCTTCTTCTCTAGCAACGGCTGCCATTTCTTTATACATGTCAGTCCATTCATAGTTTTCACCTTCAGCGGCTGCTAATAAGTTTTCTGCTGTAGTAGGAACAGCACCACCATGAAGGTATTTAAACCATAATTCAGCGTGTTCTTTTTCGTTATCCGCTGTTTCTAAGAAAATAGCGGCGATTTGTTCAAATCCTTCTTTTTTGGCTTTAGAAGCAAAATATGTGTATTTGTTTCTAGCTTGGCTTTCACCAGCAAAAGCAATCTCTAAGTTTTTTTCAGTACGACTTCCTTTTAATTCCATATGTTAAGTTCTCCTTCACTTATTATAAATAACTTTTGGTCCACTGTCCCTAACAAATATTTCTTGAACATTATTTTCTCCGTAGTATTCTTTCATTTTTTCTAAAACTTTTTCTAGTTTAGAAGTTGAGACTAAAGCAATAACACTTCCAGCAAAGCCACCACCATTAATTTTGACAGCCCCTTGATTATCGCTATATTTCATTAATAAGTCACAAGCTTCTAATGGTGATCCTTTGTAGTTAGATTCCACCATCATATTCTTTAAATAATTAGTAGAAGATTCTCTAGATTCATTAATCAATTTTAAAAATGTTTCTTGATCATTATCCTGTAGTGCTTTGAAAGCATTTCTCACTCTAGCGTTCTCCTCATAAAAGTGTTTTGCTCTTAAATAAGCCATCTCGCTCATTTCGCTTTTATGAGCTTCTACTTCTTCTAGTGAGCCTTCAACTAAATAGTTATGTCCACAGGCCTTAGCGGCTTCATACATATCGCTAGGGATAGAAGAATATAAATTGCTTAAAGAAGAATGATCTCCACCAGTATTTACTAAAACAAAGTGTAAATCTTTAAATGGGAAATCAATTTGTTCTACTAGTGGGTCATCAATATTTTTAAAGTCAATTTTCACAACTCCACCATAGCCAACCCCAATTTGGTCTAAAAGACCACTTTTCTTACCAAAATACTCATTTTCCGCGTATTTTCCAGCTTTACAGAGTTCTAATTTAGAGATTTTACCTTCATTAAATAAGACATTAAATATTTGACCAACTAAAAGTTCAAAAGCAGCGGAACTAGAGACACCCGCTCCTTTAAAAATTGAGGATTCACTATAGGCATTAAATCCTCCAACTTTATAGCCGTGATTAATTAAATAAGCAGCAACACCTCTAATTAATCCTTTAGAAGTTGCGTATTCTATTTCTTTTGGTTCTAAACCAGTTAAATCCACTTCGTCTAATTCAAAACCTAAAGATTGAAATAAGACTTTCTCAGAACTATTTTTACTAACTGAAGCAATGATTTCTAAGTTACAAGCACTAGCAAGACATAGTCCATGGTTATGGTCGGTGTGATTACCTAAAATTTCAAAGCGGCCTCCACAAGAAAATACTTGTTCTGCTTCACTAGCAAAGATTCCTTGATATTTAGATAATAAATTGGAAACACATTCTTCCATTATTTAATCTTTCTTCCTTCTGAAAAGGCTTGTCCGACTTTTTTACCCACAACATAATATCCGTGATTAAATGGGTCATAAGAAATGATTTGCATCTTTTCTAAATCAACTTTGCCGTTTTCATCTATATATTTATCATCAACTAAAAGTTGAACGATATTACCAATAATTCCATAATCTTCTTTAAAACATTCTAATGTGCATTCCAAAGAATAAGGAAGATCATCTAATATTGGAGCGTCCACTAATTCACTCTTATGAGCCTTCCAACCAGTTTTTTCAAACTTTTTTGGCTCATTTTTACTAGAAACTATACCAACATAATCCGCTGGAACCATGTTGCTAACATCCGCTAAAGAAACAGTAAACGCTTTTCTTTTTCTAATATTCTCGGTTGTGCGATGCGAATCAGAGATATTAAGCTCGATTTGTTTTGTGTCAAACGCACATCCCCAGGCTGCGTTCATAACATCAATAGAACCATCATCATTGTAGGTTGCTATTAAGATGACTGGCATTGGGAATATTGCTGGGCAAATATTCATTTTCTTTTTCATAGATTATTCCTCCACTTTTTCGCTTATATAGTTCATTAATCTATTGCATGCATCAATTAAATTTTTTCTTGGAGTAGCAATATTTAATCTAATATATCCTTCTCCAGAATTACCATAATTTATTCCAGGAGCAACAACTAGTCCTGTTTTCTCTCTCAAATTTTTAGCAAATAGTATTGAATCACTACTATAACAAGAGATATCAATCCACACTAAATAAGTATAATGTCCACTAACAATTTTTAAATTTGGGAGATTTTTGAGCAAAAATTCACTCAAATATGCCCTATTTTCATTTAAGTAGGAGTTAAGTTGATCTACGTAATCATCACCTTGAGTAAACGCGGTAATTATTGGGTCAATTGCAAAATAATTTGGTTCTCCAATATCGTCTTGCCAGAACCCGTTTTGTATCTCTTCTCTTAATTCTTTATTAAGGATAACCGCTACTGAAGAATGAAGTCCAGCGACATTAAATACTTTGCTAGGAGATAATAAACAAATTACTTTCTCATATCGAGTTACTTCACTATTCAAAATAGATATATATCTTCCTTTATTTAAATCAAGATCACCGTGAATTTCATCGGAAATTATATAAACATCATTTTGTTTACAGAGGTTAATTATCTTATTTAATTCTTCAATAGTGAAATTTCTTCCTAAAGGATTATGAGGATTGCATAATAAGAAGAACTTTGCTCCTTTTAATTGAGTTTCTAATTTTTCCCAATCTATTTTTATTTCATCTTCATCAATTACGAATTCACATTCTTTAAGAACTAGATTGTTATTCTTGATGCAGTTAAAAAACACATTATAAACAGGGGTGAACATTGTAACTATATCTTTTGATTTTCCTAAATGCTTAAAAATAGAGTCAATCGAGGCCACTACTGATTTTGAAAATATAAACCATTCTTTTTCTAATTTTGTATTATGTCGATCTTTCCACCAGCGAATATAAGCATCAAAATAGGAATCAGGGACATATGTATAACCATAGCAAGCTTGTTCGGCTCTATTTTTAATAGCCTTTACAATTTCAGGCATCACTAAAAAATCCATATCAGCGATATCTAAGGGAAGTTCACCTTCACTAACACACCATCTAGCGCTACATGTTTTAATACGATTAATCGTTGTGTCGAAATTATATTTACCCATTAATTACAATCTCCGTTTTAGAAACATCAACTTTATCTTTTTCTAGAATTAGTTTCTTAATTCCCTTACATTCTATTCTTCCAGATATTGGATTTTTAATTGATTCCACCACATTATTAATCTTAATATCTAATCGAGAACAATATTCAAAACATAAATCAGAATCAATTAGTTCACAGTTAATCATTTTGACGTTATCCATATAGCATAATCCCTGGTGAGAAATAATTTTACAGTTTATAAAAGTCACATTTCTACTATTCCAGGCTAGATACTCTCCAATAATCGTAGAATCGGTAACAACGACATTTTCTACATTCCAAAATGCATCTTTAGTTTTTAAAACTGAATTATGGATTTTGATGTTTTTAGCCCCATCAAAGCCGTAGTTCCCATCTAAAGATATATTTTCAATTTCTAAGTCTTCAGAATTAAAGCCAAAATAGTCGCCCTTAATTTCAACATTAATTAGTTTAACACCTTTACATTTCCAAAGTGTCTCATCCGCATGTGGTAATTTAACATTTATTAATGATATAGATTCACTTCTTCTGAATGTTTTAGGTGCCTCGATTACTGTATCTGTTATTTCAATATTTTTTGTGTACCAAATTCCACTTCTAGCGGTAAATAAAAATTTAGAGTTCCTGACCTTAACATTTTGGCAATACCATATAGGGTATTTCCACTGAAAAGTTGATTCAATAATTTGAATATCTTTACTTTCCTTTAAAGGTGATTCTCCATCATGAAAATAACATTTATGAAAAGTGGCCTCACTAGTCATAAACATTGCTCGCTCACCAGTAAAAGACTGTTCATTATAATATTTCATATTATTTGCTTTGTTGAATTAAACTATCAAGGTAGTTAATTAGGCTATCAACACCTTCATTTTTAATAGAAGAAAGAGCAAATATTTTTGCTTCAGGATTTCTATATAAAATGTTTGCTTTAGCTTTGTTAATATCAAAATCAAAAATTTCAGCGACATCCATTTTAGAAATAACCGCGATTTTACTCACTTGGAACATAAGTGGGTATTTAAGTGGCTTATCATGTCCCTCAGAAGTTGATAAAAGCATCATATTGATATTACTACCTGTATCAAATTCAGCAGGGCAGACTAAATTACCAACATTTTCTAAAATGATTAAATCTAAATCATCCACTCCAAATGCTTTTAAAGCATCTTCCACCATTTGAGCGGTCAAGTGACATGCTCCAGAAGTATGAACTTGAATGACTTTAACACCAGTATTTTGACTAATTCTTTCCGCATCAACATCCCCGTCTATATCAGCCTCAAGAACGCCAATACGATATTTAGATTTTAATGAATTTATGACTCTAGTGAGTAAAGTAGTTTTGCCGCTTCCAGGAGAGGCCATAACATTGATAAAATAAATGCCTTTTCCTTTTAAAAATGTTCTCAAAGAATCAGCTTTTTTATTATTTTCGATTAATATATCTTCTTTAACTTTTACAATTTGAAAGTCCATACTTAAATACTATATCACAAAATAAAAATATTTATTTTCATTTTATTAATTAATTCGAGTATAATGTGTGAGAATGGAAAAAGTAAGAACAATTCTATTGAATCGTTCTGCCTATGCAGATAATGATTTAGAAGCTAATGCACTTAGAGATTACTTGAAAGATCACAATACTTTTGTGGTGAATTTAATGTCTTCTCCAGGAGCAGGTAAGACTACTACTCTAATTAAATTAATTAATCTCCTTAAGAAAGATTTCAAAATTGGAGTGATGGAAGCTGATATCGATAGTGATGTCGACGCGATTAATGTAGCCAAAGAAACAGGAGTGACATCAATTCAATTACACACGAACGGAATGTGTCACTTAGATGCTGGTATGACTAAAACTGGATTAGACGGCATTAACTTCAATGATTTTGATCTTATTTTCCTAGAAAATGTTGGTAATCTTGTCTGCCCTGCTGAATTTGATACTGGGGCTTCAATGGATATGATGATTCTTTCTATTCCAGAGGGTGATGATAAACCAATTAAATATCCGCTTGTGTTTGAAAAATCAAAACTAGTGTTAATAAATAAGATTGATGCACTTCCATACTTCGACTTTAATATGGAGAAATGTATTTCTAATATTAAATATCGTAATAAAAATGCTACAATAATACCGATAAGCGCCAAAACAGGCGAAAATATTGAATTAGTCGCAAAATATTTCAAAGATATAGTTTCAAATTGGAGGAATAACTAATGCCAGAGAAATGTAAGAAACCAGAAGTCACCTCAAAATATGATGGTGAAAAAGAATTCCATAAGAACTACGCGAAATTAGGTAAGAAAATTACCGACGTTGTCCCACACAAATTATTTGGGGTGAAAAACACTGATCCAGAATATTGGGGACTAAGAGAAGTTTTAAGTGAAGATCAAGTGAACTTCTTACTTAAACTTAAACAAAGAAAATGGTATTCATTAGAAGACTTAATTAAGAAGTTTAAAGGCCAATTTGATCCTGCTAAGGTTCAACAACTTTTAGATGAACTTTCTTACATTGGATTTATTGAATATGACTATGGAGACAATTATGCGGATGAACATCCAATTGAAGACGCTCCTAAAATTAAAAGATATAGATTATCTTACTTTGTTCCTGGTTCAGCAGAATTAATGAACTCCTCATTAGATAGAATTGCAAAGAATCCTGCAGTTGCTAACTTCTTTGAAAGAATGACCTTTATTCCTTTAGCAGGCGTCACTGAAATGATTGCTGAAGGTGGTAACGGTATTGGTATGCACACCATTCCAGTAGAAAAGGCTATTGAAGGTAATCAAGAAGCCATCTCTGTAGAAAAGATTTCTCACTGGTTAAATAAATATGAAGGCCATATCTCCGCTGGTATTTGTTCTTGTAGAGCAAGTAGAGCAATGTTAGGTGATGGCTGTATCGATGATGTTAATGACTGGTGTATCCAACTTGGTGATATGGCAGATTACACTGTTGAAACTAAACGTGCCCACTATATTACTAAAGAAAGAGCCTTAGAAATCATTGAACTCTCTGAGAAAAATGGTTTCGTTCACCAAATTACTAACATCGATGGTAAAGACCATATCTTTGATATTTGTAACTGTGACGTTAAAATTTGTAACGCTTTAAGAACATCAATGTTATTTAACACTCCTAACTTATCTAGAAGTGCTTATACCGCTAAAGTCACATCCACAAACTGTGTAGCGTGTGGACAATGTGTTGCTAACTGTCCTGCAGGTGCTGTTAAACTCGGACAAAAATTATGTAAGGGTGACGGCAAAGAACAAAAATATCCAAGTCAACCATTACCAGATAAAATCCATTGGGGTAAATATGCCTGGGATGAAAATTATAGAGACACCGCTAGAGCTAGTGATACCTATCCAACTGGTACAGCTCCATGTAAAGTCGCTTGTCCAGCTCATGTCCCAGTTCAAGGCTATTTAAAGATGGCCCATGAAGGTAGATATAGAGAAGCTTTGGCCTTAATTAAGACACAAAACCCATTCCCAGCAGTCTGTGGTAGAGTTTGTAACAAACGCTGTGAAGATGAATGTACTAGAGGAAAAGTCGATCAAGCAGTCTCTATTGACGCTGTTAAGAAATTCGTTGCTGATTTAGAAATCGCTTCTAAAGATAGATATATCCCAGAAAAGATTGTTGCCTCAGTTTATGGCGGATTTGATGAAAAAATCGCTATTATTGGTGCTGGTCCAGCTGGTTTATCCGCAGCTTATTATTTAGCGGTTGCTGGCTTTAAACCAACAGTCTTTGAAAAGAATGAGAAACCTGGTGGAATGTTAAGATACGGCATTCCTGCTTATAAATTAGAAAAAGATGTCATCGATGCTGAAATCGAAGTCATCAAAAAGCTTGGTGTAGAAATCAAGTGTGGCGTTGAAGTCGGTAAAGATGTCACTATTGAATCCTTAAAGAAAGAAGGATACAAAGCCTTCTATATCGCTATTGGCTGCCAAGGTGGAAGAAGACCAGGTGTTGCTAATGACACAGCTAAAGGAACCGAAATCGCTGTTTCTTACTTAAGAGAAGCGCTTGATAAACAAAAAGAATTTAAAGGCAAGGTCGTTGTCGTTGGTGGCGGTAATGTCGCTGTTGACTGTGCAAGAACTGCTCATAGATTAAAAGCAAGTGCAGTTTCAATGTACTGCTTAGAAGATCGTGACCATATGCCTGCAAGTAACGAAGAAATTAGAGAAACCTTAGAAGAAGATATTGCTATCAATAATTCTTGGGGACCAAAAGAAGTACTTGTTAACGAAAAAGGTGAAGTGAAAGGCATTGTCTTTAAGAAATGTGTTTCTACCCTTGATGAGAACGGTAAATTCAATCCTAAATATGATGAAAATGAAACCGTCACAGTGGAAGCCGATAAGATTATCTTCGCTATTGGTCAAGCCATTGAATGGGGCGACTTATTAAAAGGTACTAAAGTTGAATTCTGGCACGGTAATTATCCATTTGCCGACAAAGTCACATATCAAACTAATGATGATGATATCTTTGTGGGTGGCGATGTCTTTACTGGACCAAAATTTGTTATCGACGCTATCGCTGCTGGTCATGCCGTTGCCGATGCTTTAGCAAGACACGTTAGACCAAATGCTCACCCAACTATCGCCTTTAATAAACGAGGATTTACTCCACTTAATAAAGAAGATATCACTCTTCCAGGATATGATGATGCTGGTAGACAAGAAGCAGGTATGGATGAATCCATCGATCATAAGAATAGCTTCAAAGATGCTCATAAGACATTAACTGAAGAACAAGTGAAGATTGAAACTGGTAGATGTTTATCTTGTGGTGCAGCGTTCGTTGATCCACACAAATGTATCGGTTGTGGTATTTGTACCACCAAGTGTGAATTCGACGCGATTCACTTAGTTAGAGACCATCCAAAAGCTTCAAGAATGAGATTTGCGGAAGACAAAGTCACTGGCTTACTCAAATATGCTGTCCCAAGATGGTTCAAAATCATGTTCAACGCTGGTAGTAAAGAAGCCAGAATGATGAGAAAGAAACGTAAAGCATGGAAGAAGCACTACAAAGTAGCAAAGAAGACCATGCCAGATACAGGTAACAGCATCAATGCATGAGTTAGGTATCGTTGTTCACGTCATTAAACAAATCGAACAAATTGCCGAAGAAAATAAAGTTAATAAAGTTGTCGAACTCACTCTAGAAGTTGGTGAAGTTTCTGGAGTAGTTAAAGAATATTTCGTTGATGCCTTTAATTGGTCAATAAAAAAGACCAAATACATGAAGGAATGTAAACTCAACTTTGTCACTATCAAAGGTATTACGTATTGCGAAGATTGTGGCAAAACTTATTCCACAACTGAATTCGGTAAAGAATGTCCATATTGTCACTCAAGTAAGACGTATCTAGTCACTGGAAAAGATGTTTCAATAAAGGACATTAAAGTTATCTAGATATAACAAAAGACGCGGTCTCCCGCGTCTTTTTCATATTTGATGATATCATTTATTCGGCTTTTTTGTTAAGCAATTTAATGCCGTACACCATAGCGGTAACTCCAACCGCAACAGCAATAGCGCCCATAGAGATATATACGATTTGAGTAACTGTAGAAGATCCTTCATAAACGAACGCTAAAATACTTAATGTGATGCCAATAGTTGCTAATAAGAAATATAAGAAGATCCAACTCTTTTTATATTTGAATTTAATGCCGATAAATCCTTTAACTAAGAAGACAGCACTAATTGCAATAACAAAGGCTGCGGAGAAATAAATAAAGAAATCTCCTAAGATTAAAGGTTTAGCAATAAATACCACTCCTAATCCAATTGCGATACATCCTAAAGCTAACGCTCCTTTAAAGAAGCTTTTAGTGTCTTTAATTAAGTTAGCAACAATATGAAGTAAACCAATAAGGAATAATCCAACCGCTATACAGTAGCTAACAACTTTAATTGCAGATCCTAAATCTACAATACTTAAAATAAGGTCAACAAGTCCAATTGAGAATAGGATAACACCATAGACAATTATCATCCATTTTTGTTCTTTAAATGTTTTCATAAAAGTTTTACCTCTTTTTAATACCTTATTATTTTTTCTTTTTTTAAAAAGATTTACAATAAGAAAGATTAATAGAGGTAAATATTATGAAACTAGATAGATTACAAGAATACGCCGAACTTTTAGCAAAAAGAGGCATTAACGTCCAAAAGGGTGAAGAAGTTTGGGTAAACTGCCAAACTCACCAAATGGAATTTGTCCGTTTAGTGGTTGAAGAGTTATATAAAGCTGGCGCTAAAAAAGTGAGAGTGAGATTTTCAGATGATGAAATTTCTAAAATTGGTTATAAATACGCATCCACTTCTACTTTAAGTAAAGTTCCTAACTACACAATCGCGGAATATAAATATATGGTGAAGCATAATCCAAGTATGCTCCATATTATCTCAGATGATCCTGATGCATTTAAAAGCATCTCCCAATCTAAATTAACTAAAGTAACTTTTGCTTTTAGAAAGAAAGTTAAACCATATAGAGATGAGATGGACGGCAAATACAAATGGTGTATCGCCGCTGTTCCTTCTAAAGCATGGGCTGAAAAAGTATTCCCGAAATTAAAAGGAGAAGAAGCAATTGAAGCTCTTTGGGAATCAATCTTATCTTGTTCTAGAGTTGATGGACACGCAGTTGATAATTGGGATAAACACAACGAAGAATTAATGAAACATAGAAAACAATTAGCAGCCTTAGACCTTCAATACTTAGAATATAAAGCCTCTAATGGTACTGACTTCAAAGTCGAACTTATGAAAAATGTTTTATGGGGTGGAGGAGTTGAGTTTACTGATAAAGGTTTATCTTATAATCCTAATATTCCAAGTGAAGAAGTATTCACTTCTCCTAAAGCTGGATCAATTGAAGGCATTGTCTATTCTTCTAAACCACTTAGTTATAACGGCCAAATTATTGATGAATTCTGGGTGAAATTTGAAAATGGAAAAGTTAGTAAAGTAGGCGCTAAAAAGAATCAAAAATTATTAGAACAAATGGTTAATACTGATGAAGGTAGTCATATGCTTGGCGAAGTCGCTTTAGTGCCATATGATTCTCCAATTCAAAACTCCAAGATTTTATTCTATGAAACTTTATTTGATGAAAATGCAGCCTGCCACTTAGCCCTTGGTCAAGGCTTTAAGGAGCTCTTCCCAGAAGGTGCTTCTATATCAAATGAAGAAGCTAGAGCTAGAGGTTTAAACGACTCAATGATTCACGTTGACTTTATGATTGGAACTAAAGATTTAGAGATTGTTGGTACCTCTTTTAACGGCAAGAAAACCACTATCTTTAAATATGGAAATTGGGCAATTTAAGGGGGATTTGCTATGATTTATGCCTTATTAGCGATATTAATTGTAGTTTTTATTGGTCTAGTTATTTTAACTGTCCTAGTTATTAAATTATCTAAAAAGCCAGCTTCCACTGAAAGCGGTGTTTCAGATAAAGAACTCGGAATGTTATCTGAACAAATTAAATCTTTAGAAGTTATTCTTAAAAAAGATATTGAAGCTTCTTTAGCTAAGGAAATGGTTCAAGTTAATGAAACTAATAATCAAAAGTTAGAAAGATTCCAAACTAATATCATTGAAACAATGACAAAACGCTTTGAATCAATCAATCTTCAGCTTGGAGAGAAGATGAAAGAGATCAATCAAAAAGTTGAAGATAAATTAAAAGAAGGCTTCCAAGGTACAAGTGAAACCATGGCCCAAGTTAGAGAAAGACTTAAGGTTATTGATGAAGCTCAAAAGAATATGGAATCTTTATCTAAAGATGTTGTTTCTTTAAGAAGTATTATGGAAGGCAATCAAACTCGAGGAGCGTATGGTGAATATCAACTCAATATGGTTCTTCATAATGTCTTTGGTGACACAGTTGGCTGCTATCAAGAACAATACACAATTAAAAAAGTTAAAGACGGGGATGATGTAAGAGCGGATGCTGTTGTCTTTATGCCTGAACCAAATAAAATGATTTGTATTGATTCTAAATTCCCATTCCAAGATTATGAAAGATTAATGAAAGAGGAAGATGAATCAAATAAAGAGGAATATAAACGTTTATTCGCAAGTGCAGTTAAAAAACATATTACAGTTATTAAAGATAAATATATTATCGAAGGAAAAACTGCTCCTGAAGCTTTGATGTTCATTCCTAATGATGGAGTGTTTGCCTATATCCATCAAGAATTATTAGATGTAGTAGATTACGCTAGAGAAAAAAGAGTTATATTAACTTCTCCTAGTACTCTTCCTGCAATCTTAGTTACCATTAATATGGTAAGAATAGAGGCAGAACGCGCTAAAAACGTCAAAGAAATATCTAAACAATTAGATGCGTTAGGTAAGCAATTTACTTTATTCTCAAATGAATGGACACAGTTATCTAGACAACTTGATACCGCTACTAAAACTAGAGAAAAATTAGATTCTAGAGTAAGTCGAATCACCAATAAATTTGATGCGATATCCACTAATAGTGATATTGAAGAGATCGAAGAAAAAGAGGCTAGTGAGAACTAACCTCTTCCTTTTTTATAATAATTAACGCTTAAGTTTTTCTAATGAATCGGTAATGGTCTGACTATTTGCCTCCATACCGTATTTATCAACATCTGCTTTATCTCTAACTTCGTGAGTCAAACAGCAAGGTCCACCGATACATCCACCTGGACAAGCCATACCTTCAATAAAGTTATTATCTCTATTACCGGCTTTAACTTTTAATAAGGCTAGTCGGATATTATCAAGTCCATCAACCGCAAGTGGCTTATAATCAAAGTCAATTTCTTGCTCTTTTAGTGCTTGTCTAACTGCGTCAGAAATACCTCTACTTCTAGCGAATATTCTTCCAAAATAAGATGCATTATCAAATGGGGATTCTTCTAATTTAGAAGCATCTATTTCTTTAGCGTCGATTAAAGCTTGAAGTTCTTCAAAAGTTAAAGTGATATCAACATAAGGTTTAACGGATTCCAATTTGATTTCTTGCTTTTTAGAAATACATGGACCAATAAACATAATTTTAGCAGTTGGATAATGTTCTTTAATCCATTTAGCGATACTCGCCATTGGCGATAAATTAGAAGAAATATGTTCTGCTAAAGTTGGGAAGTTCTTTTTGATAAAAGAAACAAATGTTGGACAGCAGCTTGAAGTTAAGAATCCTTTTTGTGATAATTCTTTAGCTTCATTATAAGCGACCATATCTGCTCCTAAAGCAGCTTCTACAATTTCACTAAATCCAAGTTCGTGCATTGCACTAGCAATTTGACCTAGGGTTGCATATTTAAATTGAGTTGCAATACTAGGGGCAACAATCGCTACTACTGGATATTTCTTGCCGTGATCTCCTTCTTTAAGAATGTCGATGGCTTCTTTAATATAAGATTTATCAACAATTGCTCCAAAAGGACATTGATAAACACAGGCTCCACATTGAACACACTTTTCATCATCAATTTGCGCTGCGTTATCACTACCCATACTAATAGCCTTAACTTTACAAGCTTGTTCACATGGTCTTAGATAGTTTTGAATAGCGTTATATTGACATGCTTTCGCGCACATTCCACAGTTAATACATTTATCTTTATTAATACGAGCAGTGTGACTAACTTCATCAAAACTAATGGCATCCTTATGACATGCTTTTTGACATCTATGGGCAATACAGCCTCTACATCTATTAGTGACTTCATATCCACCTAAAGGACATTCATCACACGCAACTTTAATAACTTCAATGACATTATCAATTTCTTTAGATCCACCTAAAGCAAGTTTCATTCTTTCTAAAACAATGGCTCTTTCTTTATAGATACAACAACGCATCGTTGGTTTTGGGCCAGGAACAATTTTAGTAGGAATAGAATTATAATCTTCTAATAATGTGCCATTAAAATAAGATTTAGCGATCTCTTTTAATACTTTGTATTTGAGTTCTTGTACTCTTGTGTCAAAAATAGGATTCATAGTAATAGTATTTTATCTATTTTAATAGATATTATCAACAAAAAGAAAAGGCCCGAAGGCCTATTCGAATTTTATTAGTCTTCTTTAAACCAGAAGATGCGGTTATTAAGGATGATCCAAACAAGATCTAAGACCCAACCGACTGTTCCAGCAGCGATAACCCAAAGGATACCGAGAACCATGTGAAGCCAGTTTTGTTTGCTAGCAGCTCTACCGATTCTATAAACAGCCCAGGTAATATCAAGGATCCAGATACATAAGATGATTTTGATAAGTCTAGAGTGACCATCCATCCATTTAACGTAGCTATCCATAATTGTGCTCCTTTTTATTAACAAGATTAGTATAGTATTGTTTATAAACAATTCAACAAAAAAATCAGCGTGGATAAGTACTCCAAACTTTAAGGGGGATTGATACCCCCTCCAAATTTTATGGGGGTAAATTTTAATAAGCCCAAAGTTAAAGGGGGCATAGTTTTTTGGATGTTTCTTTCTTTGTCGACTTTCTTTCCGCCGGAAGAAAGAAAGCTAGTTTTTTTTGCAATAAATTAAAAGTAGTCCTTTATCATAGTAATAACCACAAAACTTGAAGGAGGACTACCAATGATTAATATATCAAGTTTGGCAAATTTTTTAAGCATAAATCCTAAGGACATTAAAGAAATAGATACTTTTGATAGAGATGATGGAAATTACGTCACCATTACTCTTAACAAAGTAGATTGCTGCTGTACCCACTGCCACAATACATCATACACTTTTAAAGAATATCGAATTAGAGAAATAAAGCATGCCTTGTTTATTGGAAAGAAAACTACATTCCTATTAAAAAGCAGAAGATATAGGTGTTTAGAATGTGGCAAAACTTTTATGGAGCCAAATATCCTGGCTCCTAGGAGATCAAAAACAAGCTATGAAACAATTATGGTTGTTTTAGACGCTGCTAGGAAATATAACGCTACATGGAAGGAAATTGGAGAAAAAGCTCATGTAAGTGATGAAACCGCTATCAATATATTTGACCGTTATGTCAACCTGCCTAGAGGAAAGCTATCTAAAGTTATTTCTATCGACGAATGTTATAACAAGCACCAATTTGATAAGCCTTATTCATGCATCGTCTTTGATTTTTTAAACACTAAGATAATTGACGTTATAGAAGATAGAAGTAAATTAAATCTATCACATTACTTTAGTAAAATTCCTAGAGAAGAAAGAGAATTGGTTCAATATGTTGTTATTGATATGTGGGAACCATATTTAGATGTCGCTACTATTTATTTTCCTAATGCGACTGTCGCTATCGATTCATTTCATGTGATAAAAGAGATTGGATTTGCCCTAGATAAAGTTAGAAGAAGAATCATGAACGGATGTCAAAAAGGCACAACTAACTATTATCTATTAAAGAAATGGAACGAGACTTTATTTTCTGAATATAAACCTTGGGACGAAAAATTTAAGTTAACTAGATTAGGTGGAAAATGGTTCAACAAATATCAGATTCAACAAATGATTTTGAATATTAACAATGACCTTAAAACCGCTCACGAATTCTATAGAATGTATAAATACAGAAATCAAATCACGAACATAGAAGCTGCTGAAGAAATGATTGATAGTTTTATCAATGACACAAAGATTATAAAAATAGGTGAATTCCTACCGGTTATTCAAATGTTGATCAATTGGAAAGAATGGATTATTAATTCGTTCAATGTGGTTAATGATAGAAGAATTTCAAATGGTCCAATTGAAGGTTTTAATTCCAATTTCAAAAAGATGATGACTGTTTCAAATGGATTATATAGTCATCAAAGATTTAGAAATAGACTAATGTATTGCTACAATCGACCAAATTGTTTAGTTCCAGTCAAGACTAGGATTATCAAGAAAACAAGAGGCGCTAGAGGTCCATACAAAAAGCCCGGAAACTGACATTTCCGAGCTAAACTTGTAACTGTTGCACCCCCATTAAGTTTGGAGGATTTTCATCTACTCCCCCTTAAACTTTGGAGCGCCTTTATATATAAACCTAATAATTAAGATGCGTAGATAATTTTAATAATAACCGCAACTAAGAAGAAGATTGAAGCAATGATAAGTGTAAGAATAGAGATA
>CACXNV010000029.1 GCA_902769185.1 uncultured Erysipelotrichaceae bacterium
AAAAAGCAGCATGATTGCTGCTGCCCGTACTCTGTCTTGGAGACGAGTTAGAAAAACCACGCCTTGAAAGACGTGGATTTTTATTTTTCAAAAAATGCTTATAGGAAGCGTATAATGCATGTTTTTATAATTGACTAAAAAGTTAATTTAAATAACTCTTACATAATATATAAATATATACTAGTATATATACGCACAATTAATATAGGCCGTAACTCTGTGTTGGAAGGTTTTATTGCCTTTACTTATTTTTTGCGCCTATAGGACATAATTATGAAAAGAAACAAAATTGCACTTATTTTAACTTCCTTTGTACTTGCTTTAAGTGTGGGTACTTTTATTAGTGTTAAAAACACAAATAACGAAGCAAAAGTGGCGTTTGCTACTTACACTAACGGAGATGGAGCGACTTACTATAATTCTATTGATGACTCCAAATCTGGTAATGCTTTATTAACTGATTTAAGATCTTTAAATTTATCTAAAAGAAAATCTACAGTTGGTTATTCCTCTATGGGAACTAGTCCTTCTGGACAATATAAATATACCGACTATGACCCTAATTATGTGAAATATGATAGTAATGGCCAGCCATACGGAACTCAGATTTCAAGTTTCTATACATTCACATCTGCCACAAGCTGGAATAGAGAACACGTTTGGCCTAATAGCCATGGTGGTGGAAGTAAGGGAGACGCTGGTTCACCTTATCCAGATGCTGATATCCATATGCCTAGACCAACAGTTCCTGCTGAAAACAGTTCTAGAGGTAACTCCTTCTTTGTTGAGGGAATGAATCATTCATCTAATGGGTGGGATCCATATACCGCTGGATATAGCGCTGAATCTAGAGGTGAGGCAGCAAGAATTACTTTCTATTGTACTTTAGTTAACTCTAAATTAATTCTTGCTCCAAATAACACTACCCCAAGTGGCACTGACACCGTTACTGGTCAAAGTTTTGGCAGTGGTCACACTATGGGTAACTTAGAAACCCTTATTAAATGGAATATTAATTATCCTGTTTCTGATAGAGAAAAGAATAGAAACGAAGGTGCTGAATATCTTCAAGGTAATAGAAATCCATTTATCGATCACCCAGAATATGCCTGTAAAATTTGGGGCAATGTTAATAACACAATTAAATCTATGTGTTCAAATGCCTCTTATCCAACAGCAGGTCATACAGCTGGCATTCGAGTTGATGATGGCTATAATATTGCAACCTCTAACACAACTGCTTATACATTAAAAGTTGGTGATACCGTTAACTTCTTACCATTTGTAGATGGTGCATATAATGCTTCTGTTAGTTGGTCTTTAACTGATTATTCTGTTACAAGTTCTACTTACTATAGTAGAGGTAGCTACACTAACGGAGTTACTATTGAAGGCCTTTCTGAAGGTGTTTCTACTTTAACTCTTACCTATTCTTATGATGATAACGGAACTGCTAAAACCGCAATCGCTCAAGTAATTATTACTGTTAATTCTACTGGTGGAGGAAGCGGTGAAGGTGGTGGAGACGCTAGCGATGTTGATAATGAAAAAACTGCAACTTATACAGTTTCTTCTACTAGCGCGGTGACTTCTAGTGGAACCGTTCCTTCTGGTAGTAGCGCTAGCTATAGTCAAACCTATAGCACTAAAGGACAAATTACTTCTGGTAAAAACGCGATTTTAACTTTATCTGGATATGACGGAAAAGTTATCACTGGTATTACCTTAAATATGAAATCTAATGGTTCTAGTGGTGGAGGTAGCTTTACCGCTGTTGCTGGTTCAACAAACTTAGCTAATACTTCGGGTGGATTTAATTCTTGGTATGATAATGATAGCTATGGCACCTCTTATAGAGATGTTCATGTCTCATTAACTAATGACACTCATATTACTGGTACTGGTGAAAACATTACTTTAACTATCACTGGTTCTACTAATTCTTTATATATTAATAGTTACACAATTACTTATGGTGATCCTTCTGGAGGAAGTGTTGATCCTGAAGAAGTAGTTCTTTCTTCTATTTCTGCCAGCGGCATGACTACAACCTATGAAGTAGGCGATACATTCTCTTTTGATGGAGTATTAAAAGCCACTTATAGTGATGGCAATATTGAAACTGTTATTCCTGATAGCGTTTCTACTCCAGATATGTCTACTAGTGGTAATAAAACAATCACTTTGACATATAGTTCAGAAGGTGTCACTAAAACAACATCTTATATTATTTACGTTGTCGCAAAACAATTAGTGCTAAGCTCTATTGAATTGAATGGACAAACAACAAGTTATTATGTTGGAGACAAATTTACTTTTACTGGAACTTGTACTGCAAGATATGAAGACACTGTTACTAGTAAAAATGTTACTCCAACATCTGTCAGTTCACCTGATATGACTACCGCTGGAAATAAAACTATTACAGTTAGTTATACTGAAAACGGAGTTACTAAGACCGCTACATATACTATTAATGTTCAAACAGTAACATTAACTTCTATTACTTTAGGTGGTTTGACCACTGAATATTATGTTGGTGATTCTTTAGTTAAACCAACTGTTACCGCTAGCTATAATAACGGCACAACTGCTGTTGTTACTGAACAAGCGACATTTACTGGATTTGATTCTAGCGCCGCAGTTAGCAGTCAAACTATTACTGTATCTTTTGGAGGATTAAGTAAAACATACACAGTTTCTATTAGTGAGAAACCTGCTCCACAACCTAGCTCTGGTGATTATGAAAAGATAACAAGTTTAAGTGACATTGAAGCAAATAGTGAAATAATTATGGTCACAAAAATTGGCTCAACTAATTATGCATATGATGGTAGAGATTCACAAAATGGATATTCTTCTGTTACTATCTCCAGCAATAAAATTGCTTATTCTGAAAGCACAGCGAAATTGGCTTGTATAGTTTCTCCTACCACTGGAGGATATACAGTTAAAATTAATTCTTCTAGTTCATATAATGCTGGAAAATATATTTCTGGCACAAGTGGATCTAATACCACAAATTTTGGTGATACAGCATCTACATTAACCATTACTGCTGCTACTAATACAGGTAGAAAAGAAGGCGGAACCTGGGATATTACCTCAAATACATCGGTATTCTCATTTAATGGAAATACTAGTAATTATAGATATAGATTTTATAAATCTGCTTCATACACTAACTCTGGAATGTATGCAGTTGATTTCTATATGAGAAGTGGTTCTGGAGAAACCACAGAAAAAACAGTATCCTCTATTGAGATTAGTAATGCAAAAACTTCTTATGTTCAAGGCGATACTTTTGTTAAACCAACTGTTACCGCTCATTACGATGATGGAAGTAGTGCGGTTGTGACTACTGCCTCATTTAGCGGTTATGATATGACCACAACTGGTAATCAAACAGTTACCGCTCACTATACAGAAAATGGTGTTACTGTTTCAGTAACTTATTCAATTAATGTTGTTATGAACACCACAGTAACAACTCCTTTATCTAGTTTCTATGATGGTACTATCACTTTACCGACCTCATATAGTGGAGCTAGTTGGTATGATATTAAAGGCGTAGTTGTTGGAGTTAATGGATATACCTATTATATTCAAGAAGGTGAATACGGGTTCTGTGTTTATGGTTCAGATAGCAAGCATCCTGTATGGTATTCGGGTGTTTCCGTCGGTGATTATGTCATGTTACATGTTAAAGTCTATAAATATAATGGCTTAGTGGAATGTGATTGTGGCGCAACTGATTCGACTGTGACTAAATTAGGTACACATGCTTTACCAGATGCTAATGAATATACTTCTGTTAGTGACTTTATGGCTGGTAGACAAAGTACAAGAACATCCTTGCTTAATCTTAAAGTAGATGACACTAACATTACCAAGATTGCTGGATTCTCTGGAACTAGTACAGCTGATCAATCATTCTCTGCATATGATTTAAATAAATCTAGCGATACAGTTACTATCTTTATTCATAAAGGTGTTAATTCTGCTGCTAAAACCGCAATCGTTGATAAGTTAAAAACTATTACTGAGGATGACACTGTTGAATTTTTAAGATGTGTTGCAGCGTATCATAATGGTAATCAAATTTCTTTAAGCTCTGCTGATCAAATTGTTATTCATTCGCCAAGTGAAGATAAACTTGCAGCCTGGGGTGTTAACTACTTATTTATTGGTGACCCAGCATATGACGGAGATGGAACTGGTGCATGTAAAACTGCTAACTTATATAAAGATGCTAAAACCGCTTTATTAGCCTTAGAAAGTGAACAATCCGGTATTATTGAAACTTTACAAAGCGATAGCACTTATGAAGCTGAACTTGCTAGATATCTTGCTTGGGCTAGAGCGTGTGAAGATTCTGCACCATTTGTTAATGACTTCACATTTATGAATAACGCTAGAACTAATTCATTTACCGATATGAGCGAAAACGGAACAATGATGATTGTTGTTGTTATTGCTGCGATTTCCGCTTTAGCGTTTACTACCTTATTAGTTATTAAAAAGAAAAGAAAATAATCGATGAATAAAATATTTAGATTTACATCATTATTAGCGCTTTCATCATTTATGATGGTGAGTTGTGGAGAAAATACCTCTTCTCCTAGTGAACCACCCAGTGGAGACCCTACTTTAGAAAGCATTTCCTTATCAGGAGAATATCAAACCAGTTTCTTTGTTGATGATGCTTTTGACTATGAAGGATTAGTGGTCACCGCTACTTATAGTGATGAATCTAGTAAAGTAATTTCTTCTGGATATACAGTCTCTACTCCTGATATGTCCACTAAAGGAGAAAAAGAAGTAACAGTTACTTATTTAAGTAAAACCGCAAAATACTCTATTACTGTTAGTGAGCCAATTGAAGAATATGCAGGATATATGTATTTTGACTTTTACCGTATCGATATTGTTAAAAGCGATAAAAGTAAACATTACTTAAATCCAGGAATTAAAGATAAGAATAACCAAGACATCGATGTTAGTGACTTTCCATTTACATTTACTTTTGATAGTTCTTTAGTAGATGTTTCTAAATATGGTGGCATATCCTCTAAAGGAAGTAGTACAGGTAGCACGATTGTCACTTGTACATACACTGTTAATCCTGATATTAAAGCTAGCTGCACAGTGAATATTGTTGACTCTTTACCAACTAAAGAAAAAGCTTGGGTCAGAGTAGATGATTATGAATCATTAAGTGATGGCGATATTTTAGTGATGGCAGCACCTGAATATGGGTTAACTGCAAGTTTAGACACTCTTCATTCTAAATTAAATCCAGTTTCTTCTACTTTTAGTAGTGATAAAAAAACTATCACTTCTTTAGGGGAAGGGACAATTGAATTTTATTTAGGAATTGAAGATAAAGGCATGACTTTAGAGGCTCAGAGCAATGAATATTTAGTGTGTACCCATCAAGGCAAAGTAAAACTAGATTCCTCTAGTAACACTAATAAATTTTGGGATATCCACGCTAATTATGATTTAGAAGATGGTGTGGTTATAGAAAATGATGTTGAGAGTTTAGGATATTTTATGTATAACGTCAGCCAAAACTATTTTTCCACTTATGTTGATAACAGCATTTCTGAATACATGAAATTACCATTTATTTATAGATTAGAAGAAACGAATTAAGATTGGAGTTTATTATGAAGAAAAAACATTTAATTTTTGCTCTTACTAGTGGAATGGCTATTGCCTTAGCTACCGGATTTAGTATTAATGAAGCAAAAAAACTTAAAGTTGGAGATTTTATTGACGGTGATAAAGAAATTGTCGCTATTAATGAGAATCCTTCAAAGATCAAATATAAACCATTAGTGGTTCCTACTGATACTTATTATCCAACTCAAAAGTCCTATTCAATGAACAGTGTTGGTGATATTGAAACTACTTGGGACTATTACAAAGGTGACGGGATTAAAATCGCTATTATTGATTCTGGTATTACTTATGGCCATGAAGACTTTCCAAATTTACTAAATCAATCAGCTTATTTTGAGACTTCTTATTATACTGTGGGAGGGAAAGAGTATTCTGAAACCACAAAAACACTTGCTACTTCCGATAATTGGCAATGTATGAAACATGAATATGACACTGATTATAGCGAATGGGATACTCATGGTAGTAATGTTGCAGGTTGTGCTGCTGCCGCTTTAAACGGTAAAGGTACAGTTGGTATCGCTCCTAATGCTCAAATCTTAATGTGCAAAATTGATTTCTATGATGAATCAATTAATGAAGCAATTAAATATGCAACCGACCAAGGATGCGACGTAATTAATATGTCTTTAGGCGGATATGATGATGACGATTATCCTTCTGGTGAATCTCATTGGGCTGGGGCAAAAACAGGCAACGCGGACGCTATTGCTTATGCCATTGAGCACGGCGTTATTGTTGTAGCTGCTGCTGGAAATGAGAAATCTAGCGCACATTCTTACCCTGCATGTAACGATGGAGTTATTGGTGTTGGAGCGTTAGCTAAAAATAGCACAACAACCGCTGCAAGTTTTTCTAATTATAATAAAACCACAGATACAAAAAACGGCAATCATAACGTTGACGTTATGGCGCCAGGTGTAGTTTATGCTCCAGGATTAGATGAAAGCGAACTAGGCAATAGCAAAAGCGATTACCCTAAATTAGGATATAGCGAGACTCAAGGTACATCTTTTGCTTCTCCAATCGTTGCTGGTGCTGCCGCATTATGGAAACAAAAATATCATGGAACTCCTGCTCAATTTGAAGAGCATTTATATGATAGAGCTGTCAATATGAATAACTTTACCAAGTTTGGTAATGGAAGACTTGATGTTTATAAGTTACTCGATATTGAAAACGAAGGAATTGAACTTTCTACTACATCTTTAACTTTAAATACTAAAAGTGCTGATCAAACCGTTACTGCAACAAGCAATGATTCAACTATTAAATCTTGGTCAAGCTCAAATACTAGTGTTGTTAGTGTAAGCGGTGCAACTGGCAGTAAATCTAGTACTGCAACAGTTCATGTTGTTGGTGCAGGTACAACGCAAATTACCGTTACTGATAATAATAATAACACCGCAAAAATTTCGGTTACTGTTAGTCAATATATTTCAGTTACAGGAATTAACACAACCTTAGCAAATAATGCTGAGATTAAACAAGGCAAATCCGCTAATATTGGCGCCAGTGTAACCCCTTCTAATGCTAGTGAACAAGGTATTACTTATACTTCTAATAATCCAAGTATTGCCACTGTTGATAGTACTGGTAAGATTACAGGTATTGCAATTGGTCAAACTAGTATTACTATGAACGCCAGTGATAACGTTAGTAAAACTTTAAATATTAAAGTTATTGAAAATACTTCCGAAGAATATTCGATTGTCTTTAAAGATAATGGCGGATCTTCAGATGGAACTCAAGCTAAAAGCGCCTTAAATGATATTGTTGATTCATCAGACATTACTATATCAAGCTGCAGCGCTAATAAAATCTATCAAGCACAAGATGGGCGTGGCATTAAATTTTCTACTAGTAACGTAAATGGAAGCTTAACTTTAACATTGTCTGAATCTTTAAACATTGATCAAGTTATTGTTAACGCTGCCAAATATAGTAATGATGCTAGTACATTGAGTGTAAATAATTCTACTAGCCAAAATATTTCAAATAATGATTTTAATGACTATACATTTAATATAAATGAATCAACTTCTTCATTAAGTTTAGAAGCTGTTAAACGTATTTATGTTAAAGGATTAACAATTATTACTAGTGGTGGTGGATCAAGTACAGTTAGTGTAGAAAGTGTCAATGTTTCTCCAACATCATTAAGTTTGAATGTAGGGGAACATTCATCTTTAACCGCTACTGTTTTACCAACTAATGCAACCAACAAAAGCGTAACTTGGTCCAGTAGCAATAACTCTATCGCTAGTGTAACTAATGGTACAGTTACTGCAAATAGTGTTGGAACAGCGACAATTACAGTTACCACTGTCGATGGTGGAAAAACTGCTAATTGTACAGTAACTGTAACCCTTGCTCCAGTAGTTTTAAGCTCGATTAGTGTTACCGGTGCTAAAACTTCTTACGAAGTTGGAGATGCATTTGTAAAGCCAACTGTTACAGCGTATTATTCTAATTCAACAAGCAAAGATGTTTCCTCTTCCGCTACTTTTACTGGATATGATTTATCAAAAGATGGAGTGTCCACAGTAACAGTTAGTTATACTGAAGATAGTGTTACTAAAACCACTTCATATCAAATAACTGTTGGTACTGGTGTTGAAACCACCCCATTATCAAGTTTCTTTGATGGGACGATCACTTTAAAAACTTCAAGAAACTCTTTAACAAATAGTGATTGGTTTGATATTAAAGGTGTAGTAGTTGGAATTAACGGTTATCAATATTACATTCAAGATGGCGAATACGGCATTCTTGTGTTTAACGAAATAGATAAATATAACAATGAATATTTATATACCTACTATGAAGGTATCGCAGTAGGTGATTACGTTTTATTACATACTAGAGTTTATTCGTACAACAATTTAGTCGAAACAAATTCTAGAGACTCTGCTCAGACTGTAACAAAACTAGGAACAGCAGCTTTACCTGAGGCTGTTGAATATAATACAGTATCTAACTTTAATTCTGCACATCAATCTATCAGAGCTTCTTTGTTTAATGTGGCAATAGATGAAGATAATATTTCCGCTATTGATTCTGCTGATACGTCCAGTGATTTTTCATTTAATGTCTATGACATTAATAATAAAAGCAACACGGCAGTTGTATTTATTCATAGGAATACCCCAAATAAAGAAAGCATCATTTCTAAATTAAAGACTATTACCACTGAAGATACTTTGGAATTTATTAGAGTTGTTGTTTCTTATTATAATGGCAATCAAATATCATTAAGCTCCGCTGATCAAATTGTAATTCACTCACCAAGTGAAGATAAATTAGCTGCTTGGGGAGTTAACTATTTGTTTATTGGAAACCCAGCATTTGATGGAGATGGAACTGGTGCCTGTAAGGCCGCTAATTATTATAAAGAAGCTAAGGCAGCATTATTCACATTAGAAGCAAGCGAATCAGGTAATATTGCTAAACTTCAAAGTGATAGCACATATTCTGCTGAACTTGCTAGATATCTTGCTTGGGCAAAGGCGTGTGGAGATGCTACTCCATTTGTTAATGATTATTCATTTATGAATAACGCAGAGATTAAATCGGTTTCAAACATGAGTGATGGTGGAACAATGATTATCATTATCACTATTGCCACAATTTCTTCTTTAGCGTTTGCTACTTTATTAATAATTAAAAGGAAAAAGAAATAATGAATTATAATAGGGTGACCAAATGGTCATCCTTTTTGTTTTTGGGAAATTATTTCGTACAATCGTATTTTTTAGATATATAATATCTATGTGAAAATTAGATTTATATCTTCTTTGGTTGCTTTAACTTTATGTAGTTTCTTTTTTGCTGGAGCAAAACAAACCGAAGAAGGAATACCGGTTGAAAATAAATTTGCCCCTGAAGGATTAGTGGCCTATGCGGCGAGCTACTCTACTGACGCAAGTGATGAGCCGCAATATAGTACGCAATATGATAAAACCTTTCAATATTTAAACTTAGGAACTGCTTTAGATAATTATCGCGGTGATTCTGTTAAAGTCGGTATTATTGATTCCGGAATTAATTATGACCATGAAGATTTTATGGTTAGTGGATCTAGTAAAGTTAAAGGTGATTCTAAGTTTTATAAATATCAAAATTCCCAGTGGGAATACTATAAAGCTTCTCAACATGGTTATTCTTATATTGATGATACTTTAGGGCACGGCACTAATGTGGCTGCTACGGTTGCTGCTGCTATTAATAGCGTTGGTGGAACTGGACTTGCTCCTAATGTTGAGCTTTATGTTTACAAAGTAACAAACACCAATAACGGCTATGAATTTGGTGCAATCCAAACAGCGTTAACTGATGCTAAATCTTTAAAATTAGATGTTATTAATATGTCATTTCAAAGCTATGAACATGAGGTTAGTTATGGTGGTTCAACTATGCCAGCATCTTCTGGATGTTCAACTATTCTTTCTTATTGGTTAAATCAAGCCTATAACGCTGGAATTACTTTAGTTGGAGCAGCGGGTAATTATAATACTACTGAACCTTCTTATCCTGGAAGTAATGACCATGTTATTAATGTTGGTTCTTTGAACCAAACTGGTACTGATAAAGCTGGATTTTCTAATTATGGTTCTACTATTGATTTGGTTGCTCCTGGATATGTTCATGTTGCTGGAAAAGATTCTAACTCCCATTATAAAGATACTTCCGGTACATCTTTCAGCGCTCCTTTAGTGACTGCGGCCATTGCTTTATATAAACAAAAAAATCCTAGTGCTACACCTAGCCAAATTGAATCTGCCTTATATGCTAGTTGTGATCCAATTGATGATAGTGGTTCAGCTTGCACAAACTGGGCAGGTAATGGTGCGCTTAACGTTGAGAGATTTTTAGGATTGGATACCCATCTAGATTCTATTTCTATTGCTACTTCTCCAAGTAAAACAACTTACACAGCTGGAGAGACTTTTGATCCTACTGGATTAGTGATTAATAGATATTATTCTAATGATTCTTCTGATACATATACCTATAGTGGTCATACTTCAGAATTTAGCTTTACTCCTTCTTTAACTACTCCTTTAACTACGAGTGACACAAGTGTCACTATTACTTATGACGGCAAAACCTGTTCTTTGCCAATTACGGTTAACGCTGCCCCTGAATCTCAAACATTAACTATTACTAGAAGTTCGTTTAGTAATTCTGGAGGCTACGCGTGGTATAATTGGTCGCAAAACACTTCTAATGGTACTTCTATTTCTGGGAAAGCAGAATTATACACAACTACAACTACATCGATGCAGTTTAATAAAAGTAACGGAAATAAGGTTGCTGCCCTTTTTAATACAACTGCAATTCCGGGCTCAATTACAAAAATTGAAGCAACTACCGCATCTGGAACAAATAAATCTTGGAATGCGTATGTTACTTCTACTGCTTGTTCTGCAAGTGGTTCTACTTTAACATTTGGCAGCAATAAAACAACTGTTGGAAGCAATGTCACGATTGGAACTTCCGCAACTACTTTAGGTAATTCAACTGCTGGGTATTCTTATTTTTGTTTACAAGAAAACGTTTCTAGTGCTTCTTATATTTCAGATTTTAAAATTACTTATACTCCAAAATCTTTAAGTAGCATCGCTGTTAAAACAGCGCCTACCAAAACTGTTTATGAAAGTGGGGAATATTTTAACCCTACTGGATTAGTGATAACTGCGACATACAGCGATAATTCAACTACGGATATTAGCTATGCTAGTGCATCCAGTAGTTTTACTTTTTCTCCTAGTACTTCAACAGCTTTAACTACATCTAATACAAGTGTCACTATCACTTATGGTGGGAAATCATGTAGTCAACCAATTACTGTTTCTCAAGCAGTAACTTTATCTTCAATTTCTTTAAGCGGAAGTTATAAGACTGCTTTTGTTGAAGGCGACGAATTTTCTTTTTGGGGAATAGTAACCGCTAACTTTAGCGATGGAAGTCACACTGATGTCACTAATAATGCTACTTTTACTGGATATAATTTAACTAACATAGGAAATCAAACAGTTACCGTTAGTTATACATATAAAAACGTAGAAAAAACTAAGACCTATAGCATCAACGTCGCTGCTGGTACATTATCCTCAATTGCGGTTTCTGGACAAACAACCACCTATCAAAAGAACGCAGAATTCTCATTTGATGGAGTATGTACTGCAACTTTCGAAAATGGATATCAAAAGGTAGTGGAGCCAACTAGTGTCTCTTCTCCTGATATGTCTAGTAGTGGCAATAAAACAGTAACTATAAGTTATACTTATAATGGCAAAACCAAGACCACAACTTATGAAATAACTGTTAATGCCTATAGAAAGGTTATGGAAGAAACTTATTCTTTGATTGGCACCGCTACATTTAATTCTTCTATTGTTGTTGATCCTTTAGGTGCATTTACTGTCTCTACAACTGGATACACAACCTTTGAATCAAGCGCAATTAGATTAGCATCAGGTGGTCAAAATGGTGGTTTATCAATTACTAGCCCATCTTCAAGCATTTATAAAATAGTAATTAACACTAAATCGTATGGATCAGATGCTAATGTTACTTTATCTATTAATGGGGCCAATGTCTCTATAACTTCTACATATGCAGACTACACAAAAGAATTTGAAACCGCTCCTACAAGTATTACAGTTTCCGCTAGTAAAGAAAAAAGAGCTTATGTTAAATCCATTATATTATATTCAAAATCCATTCAAGATATTGGCCAAACAGAGGACTGTGTTGGTCTAGAAACTTTTATCAATAATTATATGCATATGGATTATACCGATAATCTTGGCTATTGTAGTGATTCTACCCATCATTATTATGTAACTGCTAAAGAAGCATTTAATTTATTAAATGATCATCAAAGAAAATTATTTACAACTAATTCTGCTTATTTAGTGGAATGGACTAGAATATCAACGTGGGCGAGTAAAAATGGTGATACTTTAAATTCATCAACTTTATTAGTAAAAGGTCGATTAATTATTACTGATATTATTGATAATAATGATGCCTTTATCGTCATATTAATTAGTGGATTAACTGCTATTTCATTTACTGCTTTAATCATATTTAAAAAACGCAAAAAATACTGATTATAGGTATATTTTCTAAAAATATAAAAAAATACTTACACAATAAGTATATTTAATGTATTATAATTTTCTTCGATATATCGAAGAGAACCGAGATGGTATTTCATGAAGCTATTTAAAAGATTATTCGTTATCTTATTTGCTCTATCAGCCGCTAGCTGTGCCAAGATTAGCTACAATCCTACTGAAGTTAGTGGGATTAGTTTAAATCGCTCTGAAATCACCATGGAAGTTAGTAATACATTTCAACTTGAAGCATATAATGAGCCTAGTAAAGTCTCAAATAAAAACGTTTCTTGGACAGTTAGTAGTGGTTCTACTATTGTTTCCGTTAGTAGCACTGGATTAATTAGAGCTTTAAAAACTGGAAGCGCTAAAGTTACTGCTACTGAAAAAGAAAAAGGTTATACCGCTACTTGTAATATTACAGTTAGTAAAAAAATAATTCCTGTTACAAGCGTTTCTTTAAGTGAATCGGCCACAACCATTAAACAAGGAAGAGCAACTATTCTTTCTGCGACTATCTCCCCAGTTAATGCTTCTAATAAAACTATTAATTGGACAAGTAGCAATACAAATGTTGCTACAGTGAGTAATGGAACAATTACTGGTGTTAGTGCTGGAAGTGCTACAATTACCGCAACAACCGCTGATGGAGGATATACCTCTTCTTGCGTTGTCACTGTTGAAGAAAAAAGTACTGAAACCGAAGATGAATGGACAGTGCTCATTTATATGTGTGGATCAACATTAGAGACTGAATCCGCTAACAAATATGTTCAAGGCATGCCTTATTCTAGATGCGGATTAGCAACTTGTGATATAAGAGAAATTATTGATGTTCCAAATAAACCAGATGATGTTAATATCGTTATTGAAACTGGTGGAGCCCAAACTTGGACTACTAATGCGAATGGAAAATATAGTAATGGTTATTCAATTAGTAATCAATACATTCAAAGACACCACGTGGAAAACGGAAAAATCGTTTTAGATGAAGGCCAAGACAAAATCAAAAATGAATATATGGGTAAACAATCCGTTTTGGAAAGCTTCTTAGAATATGGATTTAATAATTATCCTGCCGATAAAACTGCTTTAATTCTTTGGAATCACGGTGGAGGAATGCAAGGAGCGTGCTTTAATGATACTGCAAGTGGTTATTGTGTTTCTGATGGCTTATTAGGTAAAGAAGTTGTTGGTGCTGTTTCTAGCGCAATGAGTAATTGTGGCTTAGCTGGTCAAAAGCTTGAATGGATTGGTTATGATGCTTGCATGATGCAAATTCAAGACCTTGCTGAACAATATAGTCCATATTTCAAATATATGCTTGGTTCTCAAGAATTAGAAAGTGGTACAGGCTGGGATTATGATACTTGGCTTGACGATTTATATGCTGGCAAGAGTACTGAAGCAATTTTAAAAGCTGCAGTTGACGGCTTTATTAACGATAATGGTGGTGTAAATGATAGTTATAATGACCAAACCTTATCTTATTTAAAATTAGACTATGCATCTAGTTATAAAACTGCTTGGGAAGATTTTGCATTACAATTAAGAAATGATAATGTAGTCGCTAATAATAGAACCGCATTTAATAATCTTATTTATAGCACAAAGAAATTTGCTAATTATCCAAGTGAAGGTGCTTATTATCGTGATTATGGCTTATCTGACGCAAAAGATTTTATTAATACCTTTAAAAGTAATAATACTTTAAATCCAAGTGGCAAATATAATACTTATTTACAAAATATTTTAAACGCTCATTCTAATTTTGTTGGTTATTCAAACTGTGGTAAAGGGGCTGGTAATGCTTATGGAGTAAGCATGTTCTGGGCTATTGAAAGTTCAACAAAAAGCATTAACCCTTATACTGCTGGAACCGATACAAACTTTGTAAACTGGTCCTATTTATCAAATACATTCTATGGTACCGAATCCACCGTCAGCGATAGTGGCGACGATGATGATTGGGGCTGGTGGTACTGATAAAAATATATAAAATTAATGCCATTAGTTTGGCATTATTTTTTATTACTTGTATAATAACTATAAGTTATGAGAAATAAGACATTATCTTTTATTGGAATAGTAACTCTTGGATTATGTGTTTCTA
>CACXNV010000030.1 GCA_902769185.1 uncultured Erysipelotrichaceae bacterium
CTCCTTTGACAAGAATATTGTACATAAAGCTCGAATTTCGGGCTTTTTTTAACATAAGAAAAAGGGCGTTAAGATTCTAATTTCTTAACAGCCCCTTTTCATGCTGATTGGAGCAGGTGACGGGAATCGAACCCGCGTAATCAGCTTGGAAGGCTGATGCTCTACCATTAAACTACACCTGCAGCAGCGAATGTTATTTTATAACAGACGCTTGATATTATCAAATTATTTCTTACAAAATTCTCTAATTTGATCTTCTCTTAAAAATCCAGAATATCTTCTAACTAGTTTTCCTTCTGAGAAGAAGAATAGTGTTGGAATACTTTCAACTTGGAATGCACCGGCTAATTCAGGGGCTTCATCAGTATCAACTTTAACGATTTGAACTGGGAAATCTTCTTTAGCGTCTAATCCTTCTAAAACTGGTCCTAACATTCTACATGGTCCACACCATGTGGCGAAGAAATCAAGTAAAACATCCCCTTTAGCTAATTCTGCTCTTAATTCTTCTTGTGTTTCAACATGCTTAATCATCTTATAAACCTCCATTTTGAATTATAAATATAATAGCAATTATTAATATATGTAAAGGATAATACATATAGGATCCTACTTGGAACCATTTAGCATTATATCCTCTTTTACCTGAATAACACAAAAGTAATGCACTAGAAAGTATCGCGTATAGCTGTATACCTGCATCCCAGAACACTCCATTTGGCCATAAATAGATAAAAGTAAATTGTGCGGTGATGACGACAACATTAACTAAAACAAAGAATAGATTAGTCACAAAGCGGTAGCTGCCGTTTTCTATCCAAATACTTTTATCAATTCCTGAACGTTCTTGTAAATAATCTAGGAAATAGTCTGCAAATTTATAAGAGAAATAAAACCCTAACCCTAATATAATAGACACCCAGTCATATTGCATATTAAGAAAATATGGGAACCAGTGAATTTCAATAACGCTATTAGTTTCTATTCCTTTAACGATAAAAGAGACAATAGAATAAGCAAGAGGAAGTAGTGTAAGAAACTTAACTCGATAATCCTCGTGCTTAATACAATATATTGTTAGAGCGGTGAGAATTAAATCAATAAAGATATTGCCGTGTCTATATATTGGAGTAGCGGCAGGAAATAAATTAGTAAAAGTAAATAAAATAAAGACAATAGAAACAACAGAACCAACTATTCCAAGTTTTAAAAGATATTTGCCAATGCTTCTAGTGTGTCTCACTCCTTCGGCAATTAAAAAGATAAATAATGGTAAAGATAATCTACCAAAGATTCTAAAGATATTAGAAAGATCAATCATTGTCTGATTCATAGGATATTGCATCGCAAAATACATACCTAAATGATCTAAAGTCATAAAGACAATAGCGAAGATTTTAATCCAAAAAGATGATAAAAATGCGATTTTTTTCATGATTTTAATATAATGACCTGACTAATAATAACAAATAAATTGTTTGTGATATGGGCAACATAAGAACACGGCAAATCATATAAATCATACGCTAGAGATAATAATAATCCAGGAGCGATATAAGTTGGTAAGATAATAAATTCAGTAGCGATATTTCCAGTGAAGTCCATATGGATTAAGCCAAAGACTAAACCAGTGAAGATATAAGCTGCTACTCTTGACCATCTTTTAACTAGATTAAACATACCTACGCGATAGGTGAACTCTTCACACATTGGCCCAACTAAACCAAATATCAAAATAGAGGCAATTGGATATCGAGCTATAATTTGTCTAATACCTGTTTCATTTCCTCCAGTGCCTGTATTATAAAATAGGTTAACAAATCTCAAGTATGATTCATCAAAAATGAGGATTGCTAATCCAAATCCAAGCCCGACAACATATGGAATCCAAGACTTAAATTTTGGAAGTAATTTTTTATAATCTAATCCAATAACAACAGCCAACAAGGCAAATAAAATCGAATAAGAAATTAATGAAGCGGCTCCTGCTTTATCGATTTTATTCATCGAAAATAAGACCGCAGAAACAATAGTTGTGATTAATGATAAGGTAAAAACATTACCGATAGCGAATAAAAGTGCCTCTTTCCAAATGTCTAACTTCGCGTTATTAAAAGGCGCGTATTTGTCAGATAATAAGTCGCCTCTTTGTTCACTTTTATTAGAGAAATTTTCATCTTTTGAAAACATTATCTTTATTTTCCTTAAGAAAAATAATACACTAAAAGCACGTTGAAAGGTAGATTTTACTAGTAAAATATGGCTAATTTCATCATCCAAAAAGAAGGGACCGGATTTGTTGAATTACTTAAAAGTAAGTTTTATTCATTTGCGTTTCCTGTTAATGATGTTGAAGTTTTTAAAGCTCGACTAGAAGAAATTAGAAAAGCTAATCCTAAGGCTAAACATATTGTTTATGCTTATCGAATTGGAGTTAATTCTAAATCCACAGACGATAAAGAACCTAAAGGAACAGCGGGCAGACCTCTACTTGAATTGCTAACAAAAAAGAATTTAGTGGACTCTGCGATTATTGTGGTTCGTTATTTTGGAGGAAGTGAATTAGGGGCTTCTAGATTACTTAGAACCTATTTAGCTAGTGGAGTCGACGCTATTAATCACTCAACGATTGTTGAAAAATAAGGAAGGTATCATCATGGCAGATTGTAATCATCAATGCGAAGGTTGCCCAAGCAGTGGCAATTGCGAAAGCGAAATTAAAAAAGCAAAGCTAAACGATAGATCAAGCGTGAAAAAAGTAATCGCTGTTTTATCTGGTAAAGGTGGAGTTGGTAAATCATTTATTACCTCTTATCTTGCTGTTAGCTTACATAAAAAGGGATATAAAGTTGGCATTTTAGACGCTGACGTTACTGGTCCTAGTATTCCAAAAGCTTTTGGTATTAAAGATAAGGCTGTTGGAGAAGATGGAATTATTTATCCTTTGGACAGCAAAACCGGTATTCAAGTGATATCCGCTAACTGTTTATTAGAAGATGACTCTGAACCAATTATTTGGAGAGGCGTGTTACTTGGTAATTTAGTTAAACAGTTTTACGAGGATGTTTTATGGGAAGACTTGGACTATTTATTAATCGATATGCCACCAGGAACTGGCGATATTGCTTTAACTACATTCCAAATGATTCCAATTGATGACTTAATTATTGTTACATCACCTCAAGATTTAGTTTCTTTAGTTGTCACTAAAGCAATCAAGATGGCGAGAATGATGAATATTAAAGTTCTTGGTGTTGTAGAAAATATGTCTTATCTCAAATGTCCTAAATGTGAAGAAAAGATTCCTCTATTTGGAGAATCCCATTTAGATGAATTTGCTAAGAAGCTGGACTTTAAAGTTTTAGGTAAATTACCTTTAGTGAGTGAAAACGCGACTAAAGTTGATAAAGGGGAAGTGGAATTTATCGAATTCCCTGAATTTGAATGCATTACTGAAGCGGTTATTAAGGAGGGCAAATAATGAAAGAGTTTGATGCTAGAAGAGCTAAATTATTTGATGCCTTACCTGATAATTCTTTAACCTTAGTTTTTGCCGGAGCAGCAAAAATTCGAAGTGAAGATGAATATTTTCCATTTTTTGCTAACCGTAATTTCTTTTATTTAACTGGGATTGAACAAGAAAATAGTGTTCTCATGTTAGTGAAATGCCCAGGAGAGAGAAAAGAATATTTATTCTTAGATGAACATAATGAATTAAAGGAAAGATGGACTGGAAAAAGATTGTCTTTTGAAGCAGCCTCAGAAATCTCTCAAATCACTAATGTTTATTCTAATAATAACTTTGAAGCAATGCTTCAGATGGGATTATCTAAAGAAAATAATGTTTATGGAAATATTTCTCACCTCTATTTAGATTTAAGCGATGAATTAAAAATTAAAAATGGGGTATCTACTCAAATCTATAAACAAGAATTAGAGGAAAAATACCCTCACCTTACTATTAGTAATATCTATCCATTAATCGTTGAATTAAGGCTAGTGAAATCTGAAAGTGAAATTGCAGAAATGGTGGAGGCGATTAACTGCACAAGTTTAGGAATCAACGAACTTTTAAATAATTTACATATCGGTGTAAGCGAACATGAATTAAGCGATCGCTTTGAGTTTTTTGGTAAGACACATGGCCGTCATCCATTAGCTTTTGAAACAATCGTTGGTAGTGGAGTTAATTCCACAACCTTACATCATCCAATTGTTCAACAAGATAAACTCATTGATTTTGATGATGTGGTTTTATTTGATCTTGGCTATAAACATCATGGATATTGTGCGGACATTTCTAGAACTTATCCTGTTTCTGGAACATTTTCTCCAAAGCAAAAAGAAATTTATGAAGCAGTTTTAGAATGCAATAAGGCTGTTATTAGCTATGCTAAACCAGGATTAACTATTAAAGATCTTCAAGAATTTGCGATTAATTTCCTTAAAGGTGAATGTATTAAAAGAAAACTAATTTCTAAAGATGACGACATTCTTAAATATTATATTCATAATGTCTCTCACTTCTTAGGGTTAGACACTCACGATGTTGGTGATAGAAGTCGTAAATTAGTTCCAGGTAATGTCATTACTGTAGAACCTGGCTTATATTTTGTTGAAGATAAAATCGGTGTTCGTATTGAAGACGATGTATTAATTACTGAAGATGGCGCAGTTTGCTTATCTAAAGGAATTAAAAAAGAAGTCACCGATATTGAAAGAATGCTTAAAGGTCGTAAGTAATTATGGAGAAATACATTTTAACAATTGATCAAGGCACAACTAGTACTAGAGCTATCTTAGTTGATAAAAATGGTCGAGTAGTGAATATGTCTCAAGAAGAAGTTGTCTGTAGCTTCCCTCATTCTGGATGGGTTGAAACTGACGCTTTAAATATTTGGGTTAGTGTTATTAACGTAGTTAATGAATTGTTAGTTAAGCAAAATATCTCTTGGAAGAATATCGATTCAATTGGCATTACCAACCAAAGAGAAACCACAGTGATTTGGGATAAAAAGACAATGATGCCAATTTGTCCGGCAATTGTGTGGCAATCTCGACAATCTGCAGATATTTGTGACCGCTACGAAAAAGATAAAGAATTTATTCATAAGAAAACTGGGTTATTAATTAATCCTTATTTCTCGGCTAGTAAAATTAGATTCATTTTAGAAAATGTTTCTGGAGCAGAATCTAGAGCCAAAAAAGGTGAATTATTATTCGGAACGATTGATTCTTGGATTATTTACCGTATGACTAATGGTGCAGTTCATGCTACTGATGTTAGTAACGCATCTAGAACAATGCTACTTAACCTAAAGACTTTGTCTTGGGATAAAGAGTTATGCGATTTATTTAAAATCCCAATGAATATGCTTCCTAAGATTTTACCAAGTTCATATGATTATGGGAAAGCCTCATTTTTCTCAGAAAAAGTTCATATCCATGGGGTAGCTGGAGACCAACAAGCTGCTTTATTTGGACAAACTTGTTTTGAAGTTGGTGAATCTAAAAATACATATGGCACTGGTTGCTTTATGCTCATGAATATTGGCGATAAAATCACTTTAAGTGAAAAAGGTTTACTTACCACTGTAGGCTGGCAAATTGGAAATAAAGTTACTTATGCTTTAGAAGGATCTGTCTTTATTGGTGGAGCAGTTGTCCAATGGCTTAGAGATAAAATGCACTTATTAGTGCATTCCGCTGATAGTGAAAAGCTTGCTTTAGATTGCCATGATACACATGGGGTATATATCGTTCCTGCTTTTGTGGGTTTAGGAACGCCATATTGGGATGACGATGCTCGAGGAGCGGTATTTGGCTTAACTCGTAATAGTGATAATCGTCATTTTATTAGAGCGGCATTAGAATCAATTGCTTATCAATGTAAAGATGTCTTTGAAGTAATGAAAGAAGAATCACACTTATCTATCCCATCACTTAAAGTTGATGGTGGGGCAACTGCAAATAATTTCTTAATGCAGTTCCAAGCTGATATCTTACATACTGCGATTGATTTACCTGAATGTTTACAAACTACCGCTTTAGGGGCAGCCTATTTAGCGGGTTTATCTTCTAAATTTTATTTAAATTTAGATCATATTAAAAAAATCCATCGTTCACAAAAAATCTTTAATCCTGTTATGGATTTAAATGAAGTTGCGACTCGATATAACGGATGGAAAAAGGCTGTTGAAGTGACAAGGATGTTTAAATAATGCTTATTATCGCTCCTAGAAATATGCATCTTGATATCATCAATTATTATCGTAAAGATAATCCATTTTTTGATATTAAAGTCGTAGATAAATCTGATCTTATCGAGGCTTCATCTTACTCAAGTAGTAGTGAGGCAATCATTTGTATGATGAAGCGTTATAAATATTCTTATGATGAAGCAGAAACATATTTAAGCTTTATTAAAACTGATTTTGTTCCTAATAACGATAAACTTTCTAAATTAAAAGCTCTTCAAGAAGAGTTAGTTAAAGAAGGTGTTTTATATAAAAGTGATGTCTATAAGCTTCTTTATGAACACAAATCTGCGACAGTGATTGGCTATAATAAAGATGACATTGAATTAAAGCATTTATCTAATTTATTAGATATGAAGCTTGACTATTTATATTATCCTAATGAATTACAGGTCAAAAGTTTTAATAAATTCGCTAGATTAGAGGATGAAGTTTATTTTGTTTTAAATGAAATCGCTCACGATATTGATTTAGGGACAAATATTAATGATATTTATATCTTTAATCGTAACGAAGAATATATTTACTACTTAAAGATTTTTGCCCCATTATTTGGATTTAATATCAATTTCTCAAATGATTATTCATTTAATAAAACTGGAGTCTATTCTGAATTTAAAAAACTTTATGAAGAAAGCCATGATTTAGATGACACACTAGAAAAACTTAAAGATATTTGTAAAGAAGACGATATCTATTCTCAATTTGTAGAGGTTATCAATAAAAATAGGATTGATGGATTAGAATATGAAATTCAATCAATCTATCTAGATAAAAAACTCTCTAGTTCTTATGTGGAGAATAATCGATATGTTAGTGCGGTCAATATTATTAATGAACCAACTTTATTAAAAAATAAAAAAGTCTATGTTTTAGGCTTCTCTCAAGGACAATTCCCAAAAAGTCAAAAAGATGATTCATATTTAGATGATAATGAATTAGTTTATTTGTCTAAACTCACTAGTAAACTCAAGACTAGATTTGACCAAGAAAATATTTTAAATTTCTTTAAATTAGACAATGAGTACGTTCTATCTTTTAGCGAAAAATCTTTAGGTAGTGGAAGAATGTTTATCTCTCCAATTGCAGAATTCGTAGACGCTAAAATAAACGTTAATCCGTTTATGAATTATTTCTACTCTAAGGAAGCTTTGAAATTTATTGCCTGTAATCTCAAAGATTTAAATGTTATTTATAAACAAACATCCCCGTTATTTTTAGCGATTAAAGAATTAGTGGATAAAGAGCATAACTCTTACGATAATTCTTTTAACGGGGCAAAAGTTAAAACCAAGGATTCATTTTTAAAATTATCGACATCGCGATTAGATGATTTTTATAATTGCCCATTTAAATATTATTTGGCAAATATTTTAAAAATTGATCCTTTTGAGGCCACTAATGAATCAATATTTGGAAATATTGTTCATACTCTACTTGAAAAAGCATTATTAGATGATACTTATGATGTCAGTGAGAACTATGACAAATTAGTAAATGAGTCAAATGTTTCTTATGACACTAAAGTGCTTTGGTCTTTAGCGTTAAAAGATCAAATTATCGATATGGTTACTTATGTCAAAAGACATAACAAATATATGAAAAACGCTAAAATCGAGTTAGAAAAAAATATCGATGTTTATCTAGATAAAAATACTCTTTTAACTGGGCGAATTGATAAATTAATTACTTTAGATAACAAATATTTAGTGATGATTGATTATAAGACTGGGACAAGTGGTAACTTTGAAGAAAGATTTTTAAAAGATGGCTTATCCACTCAATTACCAACTTACGCTTTACTAGCTAAAGAAAGCGAATATAAGGATTTTACTGTTTCTGGATTATACATCAATCATGTTTTTAGTAAGGACGAAGTCGAACTTAAAGAAAATAAACTAATTCCAGATTATTTAAAATTATCAGGACGAACCCTTAGTGATTTTAACGCCTTCTTTGCGCTAGATTCTACTATTGCTGATGGCTCATCTAGTTTTGTAACTGGTATTGTTAGTAAAAATGATGTGATTTGTGCGCCACATTCTAAAGATTCTGTTGTTAGTAAAGACAAAATTAAAGAATATATCGATATAGCAAAAGACAAATATAAAGAAGCCGCTAATTTGATTAGGACTAATCAATTTATTATTAATCCTGTTGATAAAGGTGGAGAAAGAAATAGAGCCTGCACTTATTGCTCTTATAAAGACATTTGCTATGTTAGAGAAAAACAAATTAAACATCTTGTAAGTGAGAAAGAAGAGGAAGATAGCGAAAATGAGCAAGATTGAATTCTCTGATGAACAAAAAGTTGCTATTAAATCCGAAGGTCATAATTGTTTAGTTTCCGCTGGTGCAGGTAGTGGAAAGACCGCTGTTTTAACTGAACGTATCTATACGTTAGTGAAAAAATATGGTCGTATTGATAACTTTCTAGTTTTAACATTTACTAATTTAGCAGCTGCTGAGATGAAGGAAAGAATTAGAGAACGCCTAAATGAAGACGAAGATACTAAGAAGTTTGCTGTTGAAGTAGATAACACTCATATTGAAACCTTTGACGCATTTTATTTATATATTGCGAAGAAGTATTTTCATGCTTTAGGCATTTCTAAAGATGTCACTATTATTGATAACGCAATTATTGAAATTAAAAGACGCCAATTAGTGGACACTTTATTTTCTGCATTGGCAAATAATAAAGATCCAGACTTTATTAACTTAATGAAAGCCTTCTCTTTAAAAAATAACGATGACCTTAAATCCATTGTTCTAAAAGTGCTTTCTGAAAGCGATAAAAAAGTAGATAAAAAGGCTTTCTTTAATAGCCTTGAGAAAAACTATTCATCAAAAGAATATATTGATTCCGTTATTAACGATAGCTATGAACTTATAAGAAAAAAGATAAGATTTATCCTTGAAAAACTTAACGCTAATAGGCAATATTTAGAAGCTGAAGATGCCGGAAAAATAGCGGATATATTCTATGCTCTTTTAAATATAGAAGGCTATTCTCAGCTAACTGAGGCTTTCCAAAATATTAATTATCCTAGAAAGCCAAGTAAATATGAGGGTAGTGGAGAAATTAGAGATGCGATATCTAGCTTCTTTAAAGAAAAGGTTGCAAAGATTAAATATCCAACCGTTAAGGAAATCGAAGAAGCGATTACAAAAAATAGTGCTTATGTAAAAGTCATCATAAAGATTGCTCGAGAAATTGATCAACAAATTGATGAATATAAAAGTAGTAAAAATGCCTATAATTTTGTAGACATATCACGAATGGTTTTAACTTTGTTAAAAGACAAAGCGATTGTTAAAGAACTCAAAGATCGTTTTGATTTCATTATGGTGGATGAATATCAAGACACCAATGACATTCAAGAAAATGTGTTAAATATTATCGGCAAAAACAATGTTTATATGGTTGGTGATATTAAACAATCAATCTATAGATTTAGAAATGCTGATTGTAAAATTTTCAACCGTAAATTTTTAGATTATAAAAGCGATCCTAAAAAGGGCGAAGAAATTGACTTAAATGAATCGTTTAGAAGTCGTAAAGATGTTGTTGATTTTATCAATGACTTATTTTCTAAACTTATGGTGTTAGAGTTTAATCCAATTGATTATTCTAAAGGCCATAATTTTGGATTTGGAAGAAAAGAATATGGCCCTAATGACATCAAATATCAAACTGAAGAACTTCGTTATCAATATTCCGTTTCCTCTGAATCTATCGATAAAGAAAAGACAATGATTATCAATGATGTCATTGATAAACATAACAATAAATTTGAAGTTTATGATGTTAAATTAAAAAAGAATAGACCAGTTGAATTTAAAGATTTCGCAATAATTATTGACCGTGAAGGTGAATTTGATAAATTCACTAAAGCCTTGTCTGAAGCGGGAATCCCTGTAAATTCTAGAGGCAAGGAAAGATTAATGAAAAGCGATATTAACGTCGCTATTAGTAGTCTAGTAAAAATGCTATATTACGCTTTAAACGAGGATTTTGGTAATGACTATAAACACGCATATTTATCTGTTGCCAGAAGCTTCTTAGTTGAAGAAAGTGACCAAAACCTATACAAAACTTTTGAAAAAGATAGCCATTCTTTATCTTTAGTGACTCCGCTTGGTCAAAAGATTGAATTAATTAAAGAAAGACTAAGATTTGCCTCATTAGAAGAAGTTCTTAAAACATTATTTGAAGAATTTCAATTATATGAAAAAGTTATTAAGATTGGTAATTATTACGCTAACGTTCATAAAGCAGAAAGTTTATTAAGATATGCTAGTCAAATGGATGCTTTAGGAATGGGCATTGTTGACCTAGTAGATTATTTTAATAATCTAAATGAATATGATTTAGATATTGAATATCGAGACGGAGATAGTCAAGACGATTCTGTAACTTTGATTAATATTCATCAATCTAAAGGTCTTGAATATAACATCATTTACTATCCACGCTTAAATAAGCAGTTCAATCTTGGACCATTTAATGAGAAATATCAAATTAGTAGTAAGTATGGAGTTATTCTCCCAGTTAAAAATCTTATTACCAAGGGATTAAATTACTATATAGCTAGAACAGAAGATTTAGAGGAAAGAATCAGAGTGCTTTATGTTGCTTTAACTAGAGCGAAACAAAAAATCATTCTTCTAATCGGAGAAAAAGACGATAATAAGTTTTCTTACTCCATGCCTTATGAAGCTAAAAGTCTTAAAGAGGTCTATCAATTAGCAGATCTTAAAGATAAATATCTTAAAGAATATGCTTTAGGGGATGAAATACTACCTTTAGAGGTTGAAACTAAAAAAGAAATTGTTCCTTTGAATATAGAATTAAAACAAATCAAAGTTGATTCAGAAATTAAGCAAAAGAAACATGCTTCTAAAGAAGTAGTGAAAGTTGATGAATCCTTGTTAAGATTTGGTAGTGAAGTCCACGCTTTACTTGAAGGATTAGATTTATCTAAAAAAGACACAAGCTATATTAAAGATTATAAATTTAGAAGAATTGCTAATAATGTGATTAATAGCAGCTTATTTAAAGGTGTCAGTAACGAACAAGTTAGACATGAATTTTCTTTCTTTGATAAAGAGAATAACGTTAACGGTGTGATTGACTGCTTGATTATTAAAGATAACGAAATTGATATCATCGATTTCAAATTAAAAAATATTGCTGAAGAAGATTATGATAAGCAGCTAAAAACTTATAAAGCGTACATCTCTTCTATTAGCGATAAGCCAATCAAAATGTATCTTTTAGCAGCCTTAACTGGAGAAGTAAGAGAGGTTAAAGATGAGTAGAAAATTATCTAAAGAAGAATTTATTGCTAGCCTGAAATTTTTAAATAATGAACAAGGCTTAAAGAATGATTATTTATATGATGTTTATTCTTTTATTTATGATGGATTAACTGACATCTCTAACTCTAAAGAAACTGGACGCTCTTTTGAGGTTAATAATAGTGAACTTGTCTTTTATGTTTTAGGCGAATATTTATATTCTATTCGTGGATTAAACGAAGAACAAATTAATAAATTTGTGGAAAATGAAAAAATTAAAGAATCGATGTGCAATGTCGTTGCCGATAAATATATTTCTTTATCGATTTATAATCATGAACAAACTCGATTAACTAATAAATATTTCCCTCCGATTTCCTCAATGGATTTATATGTTAATTTAATGCTTAACATTTTAACTAATGGACAGATCAAAGATAAGAGTAACGCTTTATTAATTGACTTCTTAAGTAAAACACTTTCTATAGCGAGATGTATTCTAAAACAGTTATGCGATGGCTATGAAACTGAAGCCTTTGCATTATGGAGAACTTTACATGAATGTGAATGCGTTTTAATTCTTTTAGATAAATACAAAGATCCTCTTATTTCCACATATGTTAAACACATGCAATACGGGATGATTTTTAGACAAGGTGAAACTGATAACGAATTAAATAATAAAATCTTTGCTCAACTAAAAGAAGAGATGAAACATTATGAATTAAAAAGCAAGGATATGAAAAAATACATTGAATATGGTTGGCTATTATCTATTCCTGACGTCGATAAGATTGAAAACTTTAAATTAAATTTTAGAGATGGAGTGGAGACTCTAGCGGGTTTACATGATTATAGTGATATCTATATGACTAGTAGTGAGATTTTACATGGCTCCCCATTACTTATTTATAGTAATAAGACTTATTTCCATATGTTAACTATCATTAATCTATATGAATCATTCTTTAGAATTGAAAGAGTGTTTGAATCTCTATTCTTCCCTAAAATTAATGAAGGCGCTAGAGATAAATATCTTGAGATGAAAAAGTTATATTTCTCTCATCTTATCTCTATTCACAAAAGAGAAGTGGACACCTTCAAAAATTACATGAGAAAAAAGTAAAAGAAAACGGTTACTGATTGTAACCGTTATTTTTGTTTGACTGTCTATTACACGTCAGCGTAACAAGATCCACCAATGAATTCTCTTAAGATAGAATTACATGGGACCCATTCATCAGGCATGTCATCAAAGAATTTGAGCATTCTGATTAATCTTTCTGCAACTGGGAAATATGGGTTTTCGACCTCGATTGCTTGAAGTAGTGGCATTGCGTATTTCTTCATCACAGATAATTCTTCTGGTAAGAAACTGTTAAAGACGAAGTTAGCGCCTTCTTGAGTTTTATAAATCCATTTGAATTCGCCTTTTCTAACGCTAGCCCACATGGACATTGTTTCAATAGCAGAGCTACCTCTAAATTGATAGTCTCTCACGATTCTTCTTAATAATCTTAAGTCAGTAAGACTTAGTGGATTATGGTTATCGATATTGATTTGTCCTTGAGGAGCAATAAAGATTTTGAATTTTTGATGTTGTGGAATGGATTCAGTCATTCTGTCGTTAAGAGCGTGAATGCCTTCAATAATAATTGGTTGGTTTTCAGGAACTTTTAAGGTTCTACCCTTTACTCTATGACCAAGTTTGAAATCAAATTTTGGTAATTCAACTTCTTCTCCAGAAATTAAGGCCGCCATATTTTCGTTAAATAAGGCAACATCTAAAGCGTCAACTGCCTCTAAATCTGGTTCTCCATTTTCATCTTTTGGTGCTTGATCTCTTGGTAAATAATAGTCATCCATAGAAATACGGATAGGATCAATACCACGAGATAATAATTCAATTCTTAATCTATTAGCGAAAGTGGTTTTTCCAGAACTAGATGGTCCAGCGATACAAATAAGTCTAATTTCTTCTTTGTTATCTTCCACTAATTGACCAAGTTCACATAATTGACGGTTATGTCTTTGCTCACCAAGAGTAATGACATCGATATCTCCGTCTTTTTCAATACGGTGGTTGATATTAACGATGCTATCAAATCTAGTAGCGACAGCCCATTGATGGGCTCTTTTTAATGTACGACCAAAGGTTGGGGCTTCTTCAAATGGTGGAATTTCTCCTCCAACTTCTGGACGAGGATATTGGATAACAATACCTGGGTGATAGTATTTGAGTTTCCACTTATTGACATAGCCAGTAGATGGGACCATACGATTGTACATATAGTTTTTATAACCATTACAATCATATAAGTGACATGTTTTTTCTGGTCTATATTGGATAATTTCAACCTTATCTTTATATCCTTCTTTTGTGAATATTTTTTTAGCTTCTTCTTTTGAGACAATTGATCTCACAAGTGGATAGTCTTCTTTGACAATTCTTTCCATTTCTTTTTCAAGATTAGCCACCATTTGTGGATTAACCACAATACCTGGAGTTAATACTTGTAAGAAGATACTTCTAGAAACGTTATAAGAAAAACGGATATCCGCTTTTGGTAAGATATTTCTCATAGCCATAGCGACAACAAATCTTAAGCTAGCTTCATAAGTTGGTTTAGCGTCTCTATCTTTGACAGTTAACGCCACAACTGTGGCATCAGCTTCCATGACATAAGTTAATTCTCTAACACGATTATTAACATATGCACAGACGATGTCTTTACTTTTGCCAACGATTTCTAAAACAGAAACAGGCTTATCATAAGTTTTGACTGCGCCATTAAAAGTTATGTTAAATGACATAGTTCTCCTCCTTAAATAAACTAAGTGCATAATTATTTTAGTAAATTCAA
>CACXNV010000031.1 GCA_902769185.1 uncultured Erysipelotrichaceae bacterium
GTTTTCACTGTAAGTGAATTTACTTATGGTACTATTAGAAATAAGATTATTGCTGGCCATTCAAAAGCTAAAATCTATACCGGCTTATTCTTAACTGGTTTAGTGTTTACATTCACCTTGATGATTGTTTATTTAGGTGTAATTGTTGGTATTAGTAGCGCTATTGGAGGTTTTGATTCCAGTTTATTCGGTGGCGGACAATTTATTGGCTATTATTTCATTTATTTCTTAGCTTCATATGTTTTTGTCACTGCTTTATCAGTCTTCTTTGGAGCATTAATGAGAAATATCGGTGGATCAATTTCTATCGCTGTAGTCACTTTAGTGATTTTAGGAATGATTCCTTTAATTGTTACATTAGCAACCGCATCCGAATCATTTACACCAGAAAATATCCAAATGTGGCTTAACCCATTATATATGTTAGGCTTATATGGTAATTCATCTTCTATTTTCAATTTCTTGAAGAAAGTAGGAGCGGATACTTCTGTGTTCTATGTGCAAAGCGGGCAAATGATTGCAGCAGGTATATTAACTCCTTTATATTGGGCAGCAATATTCTTCTTTGGTGGAGCGTTTATCTTCACACATAGAGATGTTAAATAATTAGTATTTAATTAGTAAAAGAAAAAGGGGATGCATTACTGCATTCCCTTTTCAATTGATTCTTTCATTAGGCTTCTGGCATAATCGCTAACAGCTTTTAAGGTCTTACCTTGATATTCACTTGGATATATCACTTTAATGATTTCAAATCTCACTTTTGTACTTTTCCAAGGGAAGTTTTTAGCGATGTTTTGGTATTGAGGTCACTACGATTGGAGCGTTATTCTTCATTGCGATAGAGAACACGCCTTCATGGAATTCTCCTACATGGTCTTCCACTTCTCTTCTAGTTCCTTCTGGATAAACCCCAACAGAAGCAAGATTTTCTTCAATTAATCTTGAAGCTTCTTTCATTACTTCTAAGGACTTGAGTTTATCTTCTCTATCAATCGCCATATAGCAGCCAGCTTTCATGAAGTGACCACCAATAGGGATTTTGAAGTTAGATGGTTTAGTAATGAACGCCATTCCAAGTTTTCCATATTTATGAATCACAATCATCGGATCAAATCTAGATAAGTGATTACATACAAGCAGGAATCTTTCTTTTGGCCAAGGTTCATTTTGAATGACATTTAGTTTCACTCTAGCATGGATATTTATATATCCAACGCAGTGTCTTAATAAGAAATTAGCGAGTTTAGATGGTTTGGTGTATGTCTTCTTTTTGGAATAAATTTGACAGAAAAGAGACATAAATATCCAGATAAATACCAAGGAGATAATATATCCTGCAATTAAAAGTAAAAATGGAGTCCAATATAAATAGCCATGTCCTTTAGGAATGACAAATAGGGACATCAATACTGTAAAAGCAATATCTAATAAGATAATAAGAGATTCTACTAACATTTTAATTAATTATTTGGAACAACAAATTTAATAGCTTTTGGACAAACTTCAACTTCAAAAGTTTTGCCTTTAATCATTTCTCCATCAACACAGACATCAATTTCGTTTGGAGATTCAAATCTAATTTTCTTAGCTTGTCTATAGACAATTTTCTTTTTTGGTTTGTTTAAATGTTTACCTTTGGTGTATGGACCAATAAATAATCCTAAGCCAATTAATGTCATGGTTTTAATCACACAGACATCAATCAAGCCATCTTTATTATCGCTTTTTGGAGCACATAAGAAAGTGCCACCAACGAATCTACCTTGGGCTAAGGTAGCAAGTAACATTTTCTTTTCGTTTAGTCTTTCTTCGTCAGCGTAAACGGTGATGTCGTTAAATCTACCATGTTTCATCGCGTCATTTTTTAAAGCGTAATCATATGGAGACATACCTTTAGCTTTCGCTTTTTCTGGATAACCATGTTCTTTATAATAATTACCCATCGCTCCAACAATGGCGTCAAAACCAAAGTTAATAACATTAATGGAATACATTGGTTCTTTTAAACTTGGGCTAGTGAGTTTAGATAGATCAATTTCTTCGGCCTTGCCTTCAATAAGTGCTTTGAAATCTTTAAATCTACCTTCACCTGCTTTATTAGTGATGATTTCATCATAATCTTTGCTTTTTGCGTAACTTTTTACAAAGTCATTACCAGTTCCAACCGCTAAAACAGCAAGTTCAGCGTTTTTAATTCCAACTAAGGCATTAGCAACTTCGTGGACTGTGCCGTCTCCACCACAAGCGTAGACTCTCACTACATCTTTGGTGTTCTTTTTAAAATATTCCTTTAGAAATGGGATGACAGATCTAGGACCTTCAGTTTCATAAACTTCATGATCAAGTCCTTTAAATGCACTTTCGATTTCTTTTTTGAAAGCTTCAACATCTTTTTCTTGACCAGCTTTGCCATTAAAAACGATTAAATGTTTCATTTTATAAACTCCTTAATGTAAATATTTTAATCTTAATTTTTGGATATCATCTTCGGATAAGCCAATAACATTACGTATATAATTATCAATATTTTGATATTCTTTTTCAATTGTTTGATAAGCAGCGTTTATATATTCTTTTCTCGCTCCTAAGATTTTATCTAAATGTAAAGCAAGTCTAGGAGAGATAAATAAAGTCATACCAACATAGGCCCAAAAACGGAAGTTAAACTTGATTTTGTTGTACTGTAAGTATTTCTTAATGACCCTCTTCTTTTCAACGCCTAAAACGGTTAAAAGAAGCATCAACGCTACTCCTGTACGGTCTTTACCTTGTGTACAGTGGAAAGCTAAAGCTTCATTAGGGTCAATTTCTAATAATTTATCAAAGAAATTCTTATATGCTAATTGAGCTTTTTTAGAGGTGATAAGTAAACAATAATAATTAGTCATTGATTGTTTAGCCCCACCAGGTTGCTTAGACATATCTTTAAGAATTGGCATTCTATTTTCTTTGGTGATCATGCGATTTTCATGAGATTCAAGCATAGGATACCAATATCGATTAATTTTTGAATTAGTGAGTTCCGCCATTTTAGTGACTTCTTCTTCGGTTCTAAAATCCACAACGTGATGTAGATTATAATATTTAATTAATTTTTCTTCGTCTCCGTCTTGAAGTTTAGCAAAATGACTAGAACGGTATAAGACACCTTTTCTAATTCTTTTGTTATCACTAGTTTTGATATTTCCAAGGTCGTTTAGTAACGACAACCCTTTGATTTTCTTTTTCATTGCCTATTAATTATATTAAAAGAAAAATTTTTATAAAGAATTTTTGTTGATAAAATTTCAAAGCCTTAAATAAAATAGTCATGTCCAAAATCTAGGAAATTAAAATTTGATTTCCAAAATTTGTTAAAATACTTATCTCCAACCCTTTGATTCCATGTTTATGAAAGGAGATGTTTTGTTATGGAGTCAAAATATCAAAGATACAATGAAGGAATTGTTAATAAAATAAGTGAAAGCCTTTCTATCTACCGCTCTGCAAGTGATGCTGCTAGAGAAATGGGGATTGATGTTTCTGGTTTAATAAATAAGTGCTCTTATAAAACAACTTGTCAAAAGAAAAACGAAGCTTGCGATAAATGTCGGTACATGAGTTTATATAACCAGGTAAAAAGATGCGCTAGTTGTAAAAATGGATGTAATCAAATATGTTCCAGTTTTACTAAAACGCCACTTTGTTTGTCGCTTAATAAATGGCCATATGTTTGTAATTGCTGTTATAAGAAAGAAAGATGTCGTTTAAATAAATATATCTACGATCCCTGTCTAGTTTGGAAAGCCTTACAAAATAATAGAAGTAACCCAAGAAAAGGAAGCCACGCTGCTGAAGGTGAATTTATTAGATTATCGAATTTATTAGTTCCGTTAATCAAAGAAAAGCATCAATCACTTCCTCAAATCTTTCAAACCCACAAAGAGAAAAGAAAAATAAGGGTGAACCCACTAATTATGCTTTCTTAACTGGTAGAACTTATGATGATTTCATCGCTTACATAAGTGAAAATCCATTTGTTGAAGTTGTTGAAATGGATACGGTATTAAGTGGAAAAGGAGATAATACTTGTTTATTAACTCTTTTATTTAGGAAATCTAATTTTATGTTAGCTTTTTTGCTAAAAGATAAAACCACTGAAGAAGTAGAACGTGTCTTTACATGGATTAAGAGTCAACTAGGTATTGAATTATATAAGCAAACATTTGCTTGTTTTTTAACGGATAATGGAAGCGAATTCGCTAATCCGAAAAGTATTGAATTTGATTATGAAACAGGCGAAAGAGTATGCCGTTTATTTTATTGTGATCCAGGTAAATCTGGGCAAAAAGGAAAAATAGAGAAGAATCATGTCGAATTAAGGAAGGTTTTTCCAAAATCCATCTTCTTCTCTATTTATTCTCAAGACGATATCGATTTAGCTTTATCTCATATTAATTCTGAACCAAGAGCTTTACTAAATCGAAATTGTCCAGGAGTAGTCGCTAAGGCATTTTTAGATTCAAAGGTAATAAGCCTAAATAATTACCATTTCATAAAGCCAGATGAAGTGACGTTACATCCTGATTTACTTAAGAAAAAATAATAATTAATTATTGTTCCACAAAGGGTTGGAGAAATTGGAGTTTACATTTTTATAAAGAAATTTAAAATGGCTCCTCTTCTTTTCCTATTGCCTAAATCATTATTTCTTAAGCACATTTATTGTATAAATTGATGATTAAAAAGTCTAATAAAAAGGTCATGTCCAAATATTTCTTTAGAAACTATCCTAAAATTTTAATTTCCTAGATTTTTGGAGATGACTATTTTATTTAAGCCTATATCAAAATAAAAGTCTTTGAAGTTCAAATTAGCGATGAATGTTGTTACAATAAAAATGTTATGAGACTTAAGGTTGACTCTGTTATTTCTAATGAATATCAAGAAGGAATTACTATTCAAGGCCTCTTAGATTATAAAGATATTGAGGCAGTTCCTTGGCTTGTTATTTCTGTTAATGGTGTTTTTGTTAAAAGAGCACACTTTTCCACTCATGTTTTAAATGACGGAGATGAGATTGAACTAATTTATATAAGAGGTGGAGGATAATGAGCCGATATTCTCGCCTTTTAGAACTTAAAGATATTGATTCAGAACAACTTCTATCTCTTACTCAAAAAAGAGTGCTTATTATTGGAGTGGGTGGAGTTGGTCAACATGTCTCTACTTATTTAGTCACTAATGGAGTCACTAATTTAACTATCGTGGACTACGACAAAGTTGAATTATCTAACTTAAATAGACAAATACTATTAACTGAATTAGATCTAGGAAAGTTAAAAGTTGATGTTGTTAAAAGTGCCTTATTAAATAGAAATAGTGACGCTCATATTAACTCAATTAATCTAAAAGTTGATGAATCTAATATTAATGAGTTAGTTAAAGGCTATGATTTAGTTATTGATGCGGTAGATAATTGGAAAAGTAAACTAATCATCGCTAAAGCGTGTAAAGATAATAAAGTGCCATTCTTACATATTGGAGTGGATGGATATAAAGGACAGTATTGCTTATTTAAAAATAAAAGCTTATTAGATATCGCTAATTCCGATATTATATCTTCCCCTAAAGACGGAGTACTTGGCCCGATGGTGGGTTTAATATCTTCTTTAGCTAGTTTATCCGCGATTAAATATCTACTAGGTAATTATCCTGATTTAGACAAAATACTTTATTTTGACTATAACTCGTATAGACTAGTTGAAATGATAATTTCATAAGACTACAATAATTTTGTATTTCAAAGGAGAAAATTTTTATGAAAAAAGTTATGGATTTAGTTAAACCATACTTAAGCCTAATCTTTGGTGTTTTATTCTTCTTGCTCTATTTAAATTATTTAAGAGCAGATGGAGAAGTGTTCGCAATTGGCTTAGTCGCGGTTATTATTTCCTCTTACTACCTTTGTGTTGGTATTCTTGGAATCGTTTTAGGCGACAAAATGCCTGAAGGTTTAAAGAAAGTGTTTGGCATTCTTTCTGTTTCCTTATTCCCAGCATTTATGTTTGTTAACTATTTGTTAATGATTATCAGAATGTCGAATTATATGGGACCAACTGCATGGGTCATTTATCCATTATGTATGGGTGCATCTATTGGATTAGTTGGCTTCTATGTTGTTTCAAGATTTGTTAAAAACCCAGTTGTCACTAGATTAGCAGGTTTGTTTGCCGCAATTTTTGTGTTAGGGTTAATTGCAGACTTATTATTTGATGCACAAGGTGATCAAAATACCTTTGGAAATATTGGAGTAGTTTCATTACTTGTTAGCTTTATCTTTGCTTTCTTATTATTTAATTCCTTATCCAAGGAAAAAGCTGAATAGTTCAAAACTTATTTATTTAATTACTAGCCTCGCATTTGCGGGGCTTTTTTCTATATACCTACGATATTAATTAAATAATATGGCGGAGTAATTAATTTTTTATTAAAATTATTACAAGATGAATATTCTTCTCACTAATGATGATGGATATAACGCTTTAGGGATAAATAAACTCAAAGCGCTTTTAAGTAAGTATGGAAAAGTAATAGTAGTGGCCCCTAAAGAAGTGATGTCCGCTAAATCGGTTGCTTTAAATTTAAGAGAACCAATTGAAGTCATTAAAGAAAAAGAAGATTTATATATTGTTGATTCTACCCCTGCTGATTGCGTGGCCTATGCTTTAAGTAGTCTAGATATTAAATTTGATCTTGTAGTCTCTGGCATTAATCATGGGCATAACATCTCTTATGACACGATGTATAGCGGCACAATTGGAGCTTGTTTACAGGCTTTAACATATCGTATCCCCGCTATAGCGGTATCTTGTGAGCATAATTTCGATTTGGTGGAATCCTATTTTGATGAAGTGATGTCTTATATCAAAACTAATAACTTATTATCTAATGAGTATTTGTTAAATATTAATTTCCCATTTGGTAGTGAAGTCAAAGGAATTAAAAACACTCATATCTTCTATCGAAAAGAAGTTACTTATTATGAATCTAGAGGAAAGAACAAATATCAAGCATTAAGAAAATTACAAGACGAAGAATGTAAAGATGAATCTAGTGATGTTTATGCAGTACATCACGGTTATATATCAATTTCTAAACTTGGAAAGACATTAGATTATTATGAGTAAAGTTACATTTAAAGACGACAAGAAAATTAATCCACTTCGCCCAAGAGAAAAGAGAATGTGGTGGCGATACTTATTAGTGTGGGGTTCAGGATTATTATCCGCTTTTCTTATTGTCGGGATAGTCGCTATTATTCTTACTACCTCATTTACATCTAAAGAAGTATTAACGATGTTTGGTGTTAATGTTAACGCTGTACTTCAACCTTATTATCAAGGGATGTCTATTCTAAAACTTGCGACCACATTACCATATTTAAAATATGAAACATTAGGGGATATTTATAATGTCACTCCAATGATTAAGGATATTTTTGAAAACACAATTAATCCAGTTTTAGAAAAAGAAATATATTTCGAATATAATTGGGAAGAAATAGCTGTTAAACCGTTTAAATTGCCAGCAGAGCCTAGAGAAGATGGCTCAATAGATCCGAGCGAAGATTTATCAACTTATTTAGGTAGAGCTATCAAAGAAGGGGTTTATCTAAAAGATTTTATCAATGGAGATATTCCTTACCTTGTGAATCTATTCCTATATCCTAAAGATGAATATGGTGAATTTGATTTTGATAATCCATATTGCTTAATGGACTTCATTAACGCTGGTAGCGATTTCTTTGATAACATTTTAAATAGTGTTAAAGTTAAAGACTTTATTGAAAACCCATCAGGAGATCCACTTTTAGAGCATATTGGAGAATGGTCGATTAACGATTTTGATGATGAACATATTAATGCTTTATCTCTAGGCTTATTCATTGATTCAAGTACTTCAGACCCATTAATGCAAGAAATCTCTACTTGGACAGTTAGTGATTTAAAAGCAGGAACAAAATTTAATTCATTAACTCTTGGCTTATTCTTAAATCAAGAATCTACTGATCCATTTATTCAAGAAATCTCTACCTGGACAGTAGCGGATTTAAAACAAGGTGACGTGATTGATGATTTATCCATTAGCCTATTTTTAGATCAAGAATCTACTGACCCAATTATTCAAAAATTAGGAACCCTAACAATTAAAGACTTAAAAGACGATGACACAATTAAAGATTTATTTATGTCTTTAAAATTAGAAGAAGTGATTGATGTAGATTCTTCTACTCCTCAAATTTTTGTCACTCTTATAAATAAGAACTATACAATTAATGATTTATTAGCTGGCAATCTATATAACGATTTAACGGTTGGTGATGTTTTTGATACAACTGATAATCGTCTTTTAGAAGCCTTAAAAGATGTTTCTCTTAATGCATTAGAAGATGAAGACACTATTTTAGCGTTAAAACTTGGTGATATATTACCAACTACAGAAGAAGGAGATTCAGTCATTGATAAATTCGCTGATAAGACATTAGCGGAATTATCTAATTTAGATATTCACGATATTAGAATTACAGATTTGTTTTCTAGTGAAGAAATTTATAACAATAACAACAAATTCTTAAAAGCATTGGTGGAGTCTAATCCAGATATCACCATTGGCGATTTAACTGACACTGAATGTATTAGAATTTTAAAACTTATTGACGTTTTGCCATACGAAGAAATCATGGAGAATAAAATCTTATATGCTTTAGCAGAGTTAGATTGCACTATTGGAGAGATATCTTCTAAGCTTGATACTTTAACTTTAGGGACAGTGCTTGGAATTACTTCAACTGGTTTAGGAGTACCACGTATCTTACAATCTTTAGCAGACACCCCTGTTAATGAATTAACTAATAAAATTAACACTTTAGTGTTATCAGAGATGATTGATATTGATGTAGATGACCCAGGCACACCGCTTTTAATGAAAACTTTAGCGGATAAAACAATTGATGAATTAAATACTTATTTACCTCACATTAAATTAGGGGATGTTATGGATTTATCAGCCTATCCTAATTTAGATGTTGATGAAGTTAAAAATACCGAAATTAATGACTTCGGAACTTTGATTAACACTTTAAAAGAACATCTCAAAGTGAAAGATGTAGTGGATATTGATATGTCTAGTCCAGACACCCCTAAACTATTAAAAACTTTAGCAGATGAATATTTAAAAGATTTAGACACTAGATTAAATACCTTAAAACTTAATGAGATTATGGATATATCTACTTCTTCTCATCCTTTATTACAAGCTTTAGGTAATTATTCTTTTAGCGAAATAGAAGATGTAATTCCAACTTTAACATTAGGAGATATCATGGATATTAATTCATCATCTCACCCACTTTTAAAGGCGTTACAATTAGTGAGTTTATCTAATTTAGAAAGCACAATTCCAACTTTAGAATTAGGTGACTTACTCACTATTGATAGTAACTCCCCTAAAGTCTTACAGTCTTTAGAGCATACTTCTTTATCTAATTTCTCTAGCTCGATTACTGAACTAACTTTAAGTCAATTAATCGATATTGATGTAACTGACCCTGACACCCCTCAAATCATGATTGCCTTAAAAGATGTTAAAGTATTAGACGGCACGTCCTTAACTAATAAAATTAACAATTTAAAACTTAATGATATTTATAAAGAAAGTGAATGCGATGGTATTTTTAAATACCTATGGGGTGATAACAATTCAGGAAATTTATTAATTACTGATATTCCTAACGCTGTTAATAATTTACCTTTAGTAAAAATCTTAGAAGATTATATCTATATCGATGATGTTAATCAGGCTAAATATTATGATGAGATTGATGATGCATATTATTCATATTCTCAGTTAGTGGGAGGCTTATCTCCTACAGGACATGAAGTTATAGAATATAAACGAATTCAACCAATTTATTGGTTCTTATTAACTGATAGTAGTGAAACTTTCACTAGCGAAGAAAAGTACTACGTTTTAAAAAATGGACTTAATTATACGATTGGTAGTGGATTAGAAAATTTGACCTTGAACTTTACTTACCATATGCAGTCGGAAACGTTATACGAATTATATGATTCTGGAGTATTAGACAGCAGTGTACTAGCTAGAACTGATTTAGATAAACAATTCATTGATCCTAGCACTCATACAATTAGAATTGTTGGCAATTTAACAATGTCAGAATTCTTAGCAATTTGTATACAATTACTCCCTTCATTACCAAATCCATAAAATCCATATACAACAATTTTAAAATTGTTATATAATACAAAAGAAAAGAGGAAATAATATGCCATTAGTTAACACTATTGAAATGTTTGAAAAGGCCTATAAGGGTGGTTATGCCATCGGGGCTTTTAACTGCAACAATATGGAAATTGTTCAAGCCATTACTGAAGCAGCTAAAGAATGTAATTCTCCAGTCATCTTACAAGTTTCTGCTGGAGCAAGAAAATACGCTAAACCTGTCTATTTAAAGAAAATGGTGGAAGCTGCTGTAGAAGATACTGGCTTACCAATTGTCTTACACTTAGACCACGGTGCAGATTTTGAAATTTGTAAAGATTGTATCGATGGTGGTTTCACCAGCGTCATGATTGACTGCTCTAGTAGACCATTTGAAGAAAATATCGCTATTACCCGTAAGGTTTGTGAATACGCTCACGCTCATAAACCATATGTCACCGTTGAAGCTGAACTTGGAACTTTAGCAGGTATCGAAGACGATGTTAAAGTCGAGCATGGTGCAGAAAGCTATACCAAACCAGAAGACGTTGAAGAATTCGTTAAAAGAACTGGCTGTGATAGCTTAGCTATTGCTATTGGAACATCTCACGGTGCTTATAAATTCAAACCAGAACAATGTACTAGAGATCCAAAAACTGGAAAACTTCTCCCACCTCCTTTAAGATTTGATATCTTAGAAGAAGTATCTAGAAGACTTCCAGGATTTCCAATTGTTTTACACGGATCAAGTTCTGTTAACCAAGAATACGTTGATATTATTAATGCGCACGGTGGAAAACTCGTTGACGCGGTTGGTGTTCCAGAAGAACAACTTAGACACGCTGCTAGATTATCAGTTTGTAAGATTAATATCGATAGTGACCTCCGTTTAGCAATGACCGCCGGAATTAGAGAACACTTCGATGAACATCCAGATCACTTCGACCCACGTCAATATGTTGGTGATGGTCGTAAATATGTCAAAGAATTAGTGAAACATAAAATCACTGAAGTTCTTGGCTCTAACGACAAGATCTAATTTAATTTATTAAATTATAGGAGACAGAAATGTCTCCTTTTTATTTGCGTCTTTGTATTCTTATATAATGCTTTTTGCATTGAAATAACATTGCAATTACGTTGCAATAATATATAATAAAGTTGAGAGGAGGTACTATACATGAGTAAAAGTATTTCTAATGTAAGTTTCAGAATTGACAAAGATTTAAAAGATGAGGCCACAAGCTTGTTTGAAAGCTTAGGCATGACACTTACTACAGCTTTTAATATTTTCTTAAGACAATCTGTTAGAGAGAAAGGTCTACCTTTCGCTGTTACAACAGTGACCCCTAACAAAGAAACTCTAAAAGCTATTGAAGAAACTAGAGAAATATTGAACAATCCTAATTCTAAAGGATATTCTCTAGAAGAAGCGCTTGATGAACTCAAGAGATGACATTGATTGTTAAATGGACTAATAGTTTTAAGAAAGATTATAAAAAGGCCATTAAACGTGGATTAAAAATCGAGAAACTAGATCTTGTTATTTCTAAATTAGCTAATTGCGAGAATCTAGAAGATAAATATCGAGACCATGCATTAACTGGCGAGTTTATTGGCTTAAGAGAGTGTCACATTGAACCTGATTGGTTACTAATCTATACAATCGAAAACAATTCTTTAATTCTTACATTATCTAGAACTGGATCTCACTCCGACCTGTTCAATTAGCAAAATATTTAGGAGACCTTATGGTCTCCTTTTGTTATACTTATAATATGAATATTATTTTTGTATGCCATGGTAATATATGCCGCTCTCCTGTAGCAGAGATTCTTTTTTCTGATTTAGTAAAAGAAAATAATTTAGATATCAACGTTTTTAGTAGAGCAACTTCTTTAGAAGAAATAGGTAATGACATCTATCCTCCGATGAGAAGAGTGTTACATAATCATGGCTATATTGATGTACATCATTCCGCGACTAGAATATCTAGAAGCGAATTTGAATCCGCTGATTTCATATTCTATATGGATTTGAATAATTTATATTATTTAGAAAGATTATTTGGACCTAGTGATAAATATCATCTAATAACTGAATATCTAGATAATGTTGAAATAGAAGATCCGTGGTACACAGATAGATTTGAATTTGTTTATCAAAGAATCAAAAAAGCAGTGGAATCAATTATTAAACAATTAAAAAAATAACTCGGCTAACCCGAGTTATTCTTTTTAAGAATAGAATTATTCAGCTTTCTTTTCTTCTTCTGCTGGAGCTTCTTCTTTCTTTGCTTTTGCTTCTAATTTAGCTTTAGCTTCAACACCTTTTCTATGAACATTATTAATGACCTTAATAATGATGAAGAGGATGAGAGCAACTAATAAGAAGTTAATAATTGCAGAAATGAATGCTCCCCAGTCGATGTAATTGGTTTTAGCCCAGTCAATTTGTTTAATGATTTGTCCACTGACTTCGGTTTCCATGTAAACTGGTTCGCCTAAAATGGTTCTTGCAGCTTCTAAACCGCCTCTACCACCAATTAACCAGTTGATTAATGGTTGAAGAATGCCGCCAGTTAAGGCTGTAACAATTGCGGTAAACGCACCACCGATAATGACACCAACAGCCATATCCATGACGTTACCACGGGTAATGAATTCCTTGAACTCGCCAAAGAATCCTTTCTTATTTGGATCTTTTGCCATAAATAATTTTGTCCTTTCGTTTAAATAATAATTCAAACGACTTTAATTTAAAACAATTTTTTACTATGATTAAAAAAGGAGAAAAATATGATTGATTTACATTTACACCTTGATGGTTCTTTAGGATTAGAAGATTTTAAATATTTAGCGGAAAGAAATCACGTTTCTTTAGGGGATGATTTTCCAAAGAATGTCCGTGTTCCAGAAGGCTGTAAAACGTTAGAAGAATACTTAACTAGATTTGACCTACCTTGTTCATTGCTTCAAGATGAATTTTCTATTGCATATGCGGTCACAAGTTTAGTAAATAGATTATATAATTCTGGCTATATTTACGCCGAAATTAGATTTGCTCCTCAACTTCATACTTTAAAAGGAATGTCTCAAGAAGATGCGGTTATATCTGCAATTTCTGGACTTAAATATGCCCTTAAAGATAAAGTTGGATTTGACGCTAATTTAATTCTTTGCTGTATGAGACAATCTTCAGTTGAAGTGAATATGCCTGCTATTGAATTAGCCGACAAATACCGTATGGATAAGGTTGTTGCCGTTGATTTAGCGGGTCCAGAAGCTTTCTTGACTGGAGATCACTATACCTCATTATTTGATGAAGCTAAAAAACGTAATCTAAATATTACAATTCATGCTGGAGAAGCATGTGGAAGCGATGAAGTTATTAGAGTGATTGATTTACTTCACGCTCAAAGAATTGGGCATGGGGTTCATTTAGAGCTGAATAGAGAAAACATTAAGAAAATGGTGGAGAATAGAATCACATTTGAATTCTGTCCTACAAGTAACCTACAGACTACATCGTTACCAAATTATAAAGCAGTGCCTTTAAGAGAGTTTGATAGATATGGAATTGCAGTTACTATTAACTCGGATAATATGACTGTAAGCGACACTGATGTATTAAAAGAATTTAAACATTTATATAAAGAATTCAAATTGCAAAAACACGAAGTTAAACATTTTTTAACTAATTCTATTAATGCTTCATTTACTGACCTTGCCACTAAGACAATGTTATTAAATGAATTAAATAAAAAGATCGATGCTTATTTCGATCTCATTATTTCTGAATAATTATAATTATTTGATATAAGAATTTAAGAATAATTCCACAATTGGTTTATGCCAGGAAAGCTGAACTGTAGTTCTCCAATTTTGCTTTTGTTCTTCTGTTAATTCTTTTCCATCAAATAAGTAGATATCTCCAGTATTTCTTAATAATGAACTGTTAGATATTCTGGTTTGATTGAAATATGAACTCACAACTCTATTAGCATCAACAGAGTCGTTTAAAACGGTAATCATATCGCTAATAGTGGAGCCTTTTCTAATTTGGAAAGTTGGGACATATCCGGTACCATATCCGAATGTTTCGTTTCCTGCTTCGGATAGTCCATAGGTAGTTTTAAAAGCTAAGTATGCTTCATATTTAGCATATTTTTCATCATATTCTGGATCGCCTTCAGCTGGCTTTCTTGCAAAATATGGTTCTATATCAAAGATATACATCATATGATTAACAGTGGTGTTCACGTCATTCCAAGAGTATAAGAATTGTTGATTAACAGTTCTACAATCTCCACATCCAGCTCTAGCAACATATAAAGCAAAGCCTTCATCATTAGAAATTTTGCTATCTAAAGTGTCTTTATCAATATAAGTCATCTTTGGAAGATAGACGTTATCAAATAAGTATTGTTCTAAGGCTTCATATTCTTTGAAAAACTTACGGTTATTGATATCAAGTTTGCCATAAATTGATTGTCTAATTAATTGACCTCTTCTAAAGAAACAAATTCCAGGCATTGCGTCTGTTCCTTGATAAATACCATAATTGTTCTTTCCTTCTAATAAGGCATTATCAAAAGAGTGGAACACAACATTATATTTATTCATAAATTGAACTGCTAAAGGATTAAAGTCAGTCCAACATCCACAAGTAGGATTATGGTAGATAAGTAAAACAAAGCTTTCTTTATTATCTATTAAATTAGTTAAAGAGGTATATCCAATTTCAACTTCTTCAATATTAACAATGTCGTTTTTATAGTCATAGCCGTAATCTAAAGCAATCTTGCTAGTGTCAATATCTGATCCTCCACAAGAAGCTATAGAAATAGCGGTCAAAACTGATAAAAATAATAGTGATTTTTTCATAATGTTTTCTTAAGTATAATTCAAAGTGAGTTTTTAGTCAAAAAAGCGGACAAAAAAATTGATGATTTTTTGAAAAATTATTTTTAAATAAAAACTTGACTGTATCAAATCTTTTTCAAAATTTGGTTAACTCAAAAATCGGTCTCAAAAAAAGTTAGTTAAATTTTTATTTGTTTTTTATATTTTTTTCCTTTATATTTTTTTGCGAAATATTGAACAAATATTCTCACTGATTTTTTGAAAGGCTAGGGATAAAATATGGCGAAAGAAAACTGTATTATCTCACTTCAAGGTGTGAACAAAGTCTACGACGGCAACACTGTCGTTAATGATTTTAACCTTGACATTACTAAAGGTGAATTTGTCACCTTCTTAGGTCCTTCTGGATGTGGAAAAACAACAACTCTTAGAATGATTGCGGGTTTTGAAACTCCAACAAGTGGACAAATTTTATTAAATGGTGAGGATATCACTCGTATTCCTCCTCATAAAAGACCAATTAACACGGTCTTCCAAAGATATGCATTATTTCCATATCTAAATGTTTATGATAATGTCGCCTTTGGTTTAAAACTTAAAAAGATTCCATATGAAAAAACTAAAAAAGATGGAACCGTAGTGACCAAAATGCGTCATTTAACTCGTGAAGAGATCGATGCGAAAGTGATGCGCGCTTTAAAAATTATTGATTTAGAAGACTTAGAAACTCGTGATATTTCTACTCTTTCAGGTGGACAACAACAAAGAGTGGCGATTGCTAGAGCGATTGTTAATGAACCAGAAATCTTACTTCTAGATGAACCATTAGGGGCTCTTGATCTCAAAATGAGAAAAGAGATGCAACTTGAATTAAAAGATATGCATAAGAAATTAGGTATTACCTTTATTTATGTTACTCATGACCAAGAAGAAGCTTTAACTATGTCTGACACAATCGTGGTTATGAAAAGTGGAGAAATCCAACAAGTTGGCACCCCAATTGATATTTATAACGAACCAGTAAGTGCGTATGTTGCTAACTTCATCGGTGAATCTAATATTTATAACGCTACTATGGTGGGTAAACTCAAAGTTAAATTCTTAAATCATGTCTTTGACTGTGTTGATGATTTCCCTACAAATGAAAAAGTGGATGTAGTTGTTAGACCTGAAGACGTAGAAATCACCGTTATTAAAGGCGAAGCAAAATCCGACAAATTAGTGGCAAAAATCACTAACAAAATTTTTAAAGGAATTCACTATGAATATGTTTTAGAGGTTGGTAAATCAGAAATCGTTGCGCAGTCCACTAAAGACTATCCTTTAGATAGTGCTGTCTATATTGATTTTGAACCAGAAAATATTCAAATCATGAAGAAAGAGTTAACTAAGAACTTATATCCAGAAGCTTACTTAGATAAAAATAATAAGCTTATTATTTCCGACGCTAAATTTGATGTCGATGTTTCTCAATTACTTAAAGGCAGTCACGTTGATGATGAACTTTATTTAATTGCAGAAAACGGCAAGAAATATGATTTAGATGATGCGGATGTGATCGCTGAAATCGGCTTAGGCGATATTGAAATTGTTGATGGTTACGATAACGGTAACGCTAACGGAGTAGTGGTTTCTACTATTTATATTGGTGACCACTGGCAAGTTATTGTCCGTACTGAAGAAGAGGAAGACTTTGTCGTTGATACCCAAGATACTTGGAACGAGGGCGACTTAGTTTCTGTTATTGTTAAACCAGAAAAGATTTCTTTAACCTTGAAAGGAAATATTGATAAATAT
>CACXNV010000032.1 GCA_902769185.1 uncultured Erysipelotrichaceae bacterium
AACCCTTTGATTTTCTTTTTCATTGCCTATTAATTATATTAAAAGAAAAATTTTTATAAAGAATTTTTGTTGATAAAATATCAAAGTTATAAAAAGCAAAATAAAAACGTCCTTATGGACGTTCTTATAAGTGAGGTTAAATTATTTAACTAAGCTATAAGCAGCTTCATCAACGTAGATTGTACAATCTGGGTGATCTTGTAAGATGGAGCAAGGAACTTCTTCAGTTTTATCTCCTCTTAGAAGATTTTTAATGGCTTTAGCTTTATTAATACCAGTTGCGATTAAGACAATCTTTCTAGCATTCATAATACTCTTTAAACCCATAGTCACTGCTTTAGTAGGAACTTCAGAGATATCGTTAAATAATCTAGAGTTATCCACGATTGTGGATTCTGCTAAATCTGCGACGTGAGTTAAAGAATCAAATGGTGTGCCTGGTTCGTTAAAAGCGATGTGGCCATCACTACCAATACCTAAGATTTGTAAATCGATACCACCAAAGGAAGCAATTTCTGCATCATATTGCTTAGCATAGGCTAAATAATCGCCAACACCCTTTAAAACGTGGGTTTTGCTCTTATCAATATCAATGTGGTCAAATAAATTGACATTCATGAAAGGTCGCAACATCTTTAAAGGACACTCTTCCTTCTTTATTGGCTTTTACTAAATTAGCGTAAACACCTAAAGGTGAGGTACCTGTCGCTAAACCTAAAACTGAATTTGGTTTAGCATTAACTTGTTTAATGAATTCTTCAGCGATAAGAGCGCTGATTTTTTCTTCACTTCCAACAATAACTTTCATATGTAGAAATCTCCTTTTGATTTATTGTTCTATTTTATCTACGACAACAGTTTGAGATTTTACAATACTGTTTTCTGGAAAACAACCCCTAAGCATACTAAGTGGGTATACTTGAGTGTTTTTTCCAATAATTGTTCCTGGATTTAAAACTGATCCACAGCCAATATCAGCGTGTTCACCTAAGAAACCACCAATTTTCCTTAAGCCAGTTTCGTATTCTTTATCGCCGTGGATGACAATATTTTTACCACCACTTTTTAAATTAGAAAGAATACTTCCTGCACCCATATGAGCGTAATCACCTAATATAGAATCACCAACATAATTATAGTGAGGGACTTGAACGTGATTAAGTAAGATACAGTTCTTTAACTCTGAAGAGTTACCAACTACACACTTTTCTCCAACAATGACGTTTCCTCTTAAATATGCTCCTGGTCTAAGCTCTGTATCTTTACCAATAATAGCAGGAGCTTCAATGGTCGCAGTTTTAGCAATCTTAACATTTTCCGCGACTAAAATACCTGGTTCTAATTCATGATATCCTTCTAATCCACTAGCAATCACTTTAGCGACAATCTCTTTAATTTGAGGAAGAATTTCCCATGGATAAGTAGATTTATCAAATACTTCTTTTAAATAAGGAACTTCAGTAGAGAATAAATCTTTAGTTTTAATATTTAACTTATTCACAAACGTATCCTCTTTTCTTAATGACGTTATAGATACGAGATATATATTCTTCGCATTTTTCTTTTGAATCAAGTTCGATCATGATTCTCACAACTGGTTCGGTACCAGATTGTCTTAAAAGAGCTCTACCATCATCACCAATTTCTTTATTAACTTCGTTAAATTTGGCTTGGACTTCCTCATCTGCCACAACCGCAGCTTTGTTGGTGACTTTGACGTTTCTAGTAATTTGTGGGAGTAATTTCACTGGAGCGACAAGTTTAGAAAGCTTTTCTTTCTTTTCAAGAACTTGTTCAGTAACCATAATGGCAGTTAAAACTCCATCACCAGTAGTTGCGTATTTCTTAATAATAACGTGACCAGATTGTTCACCGCCTAAAGAATAACCATCGGACTGCATTCTTTCAAAGACGAATCTATCGCCAACTTTAGTTTGGACGTTACTCACTCCAATAGCCTTAAGAGCTTTGGTAAGACCGCTATTAGACATAATGGTTGTCACTAAAGTGTTCTTTTCAAGTGCCCCTTCTTCTTTTAATTTACAAGATAAGAGATACATAATCTTATCGCCATCAACTTCTTTACCGTTTTCATCTACAGCGATACATCTATCAGCGTCTCCGTCAAAAGCAAATCCTAAATCTAAATTATTGTCTTTGACGTATTTACAAAATTTCTCAATATGAGTGCTACCAGCATCTAAGTTGATGTTTAAACCGTCAGGATTGTTATTAATAACAAAGGTTTGGGCTCCTAAAGCATCAAAAACACTTTTAGCAATCATCCAGCTTGCTCCATTAGCGGCATCAAGTCCAATCTTAAGAGATTTCATAGAATGTTTTGCTAAAGAGATTAAATAAGCGATATATCTATTTCTTCCAGAACTATAGTCAGTAATGGAACCGATATTGCCTCTTTCAGCAAATGGAAGGTCATCTCCTTCAACTTCAAGTTTCTTTAAATCACCATCAATATAAGCTTCCGCTAAGAAAGCGACAGCATCTTCTAATTTTTCGCCATTGGCGTTAATGACTTTAATACCGTTATCATAAAATGGGTTATGGCTAGCGGTAATCATCACACCACAATCAAAGCAGTCTTGTCTTACTATGTAAGATACGCTTGGGGTGGTAGTAACATGAAGCAAGCTAACATCAGCACCACTAGCAGCTAATCCAGCTGCTACGGCGTATTCTAACATATAGCTACTTCTTCTAGTGTCTTTTCCGATAACGACTTTTGGTCTATATCCTGGCTTTTGAGAGTTGAATTTAGGATTGCCGTAAAACCATCCTAAGAACCTACCGATTTTATAGGCATGATCCGCAGTTAAAGTTTTATTAACTTCTCCTCTAAAGCCATCAGTCCCAAAATATTTGGTTTTGATATCTTCTCCAATACTCATTGGAAGTTTCTTGCCGCGATGGATAACGATTGAATCATTAATTAATTCATCAGCGGTAATCTTAAATAATTCACATAATTCTAAGACTTTATCAATTTGTGGCATTGATTCACCACTTTCCCATTTAGAGACCGATTGACGGGTCACACCAAGTTGATCCGCTAATTGTTCTTGGGAGATATTATTGACAATTCTTAAATGTGTAATTTTTTCAGCTAATGTCATATTCTATCCTCTTGCAACCAGAAGTTGCGAACGGAAAAATAATAGCACTTTCATATATTTAATCAAAATATTTTTTGTTAAGTTTTGTTTACATCATTCGTTTATATAGCAAAAATGTTTGATTATATCTTAATAATCTTGTTGAGACATACTATGTGCATTTTTATGATAATTTGATAATTTATAGATAAAAAAAGCAATCGCAGGATTGCCTTGTTTACATTAGTTTAATTATTCCTGAGGCTTATCTTCTTCTTTAGGTTTATTCTCTTCCTCATATTCTTTTAAGGCTTCTTGATAAGCTTCTTCTACTGCTTCATATAGCATTTTTTGAGGTTTTTGATAGTGATATATGCCCATAAACAAAGAATATAAACCTGCTGTAAATAAAACTGCACATACAGAATATTTAATAAAATTTGGATCAGTCACTGTTTTAGATAACACTAAAATATCAAACACTAATAAGAAAGTGGCGATAAATAAAGGTGGAATCTTATCTACTGGAGAGAAATCTTTTCTTTTCTTAGGTCTTAGATTCCAATATAAATCAAAGATGATATAGGCGACTCCAATTAAAGTAATAATGTTATAGATAAGTAAACGAGTCTCACTATATTCCATAACATTAAATAATCTTAAAAAACCAACTAACGCTAAAATGGCAAATATAGCAAGATATTCTAAAAAGAATATAAGTTTATATTTTTTAAACAATTTCTCTTTATCTGGCATAATTAGATTTCCTCAATATTTTTCCAGCTAGATGTTAATTTCTTAACCACTGCTTTCGCTTCTTCTTCACTAATTTTATTACTTAAGTAATTATAAATGAGTTTAGCGATTTCTTTAGCGTCACTACTTGAGCAGCCTCTAGTAGTCACTGCCGCAAAACCAATTCTTAAGCCAGAAGTTTCTTTTGGCGATAACTTATCTCCTGGAATCATATTCTTATTAGTGGTCACTCCAATACTTTCAAGTTTCTTTTGAGCTTCTAAACCAGTAATACCAAAAGAATCTAAAGTATTAAGCAAGAATAAATGATTTTCAGTATCTGTGGCTAAGGCTCCTAATTCTTTTAAAGTTTGAGAGCAGACCTTAGTATTTTCCATTAAAGAAGCGACATATTTTTCAAATTCTGGTTTTCTTGCTTCTTTGAAGCATACTGCTTTAGCAGCGATAATATGCTCTAATGGTCCACCTTGATAAAATGGGAAGACCGCGGAATTAATCTTTTTAATTAAATCTGGATTATTAGTAAGAATTAATCCGCCTCTTGGGCCTCTTAAAGTTTTATGAGTTGTAGAAGTTACAATGTCAGCGTATGGAATAGGAGACATATGTTTTTTAGCGGCCACTAAGCCAGCAATATGAGCCATATCCACCATCATGAGACATCCCACTTCATCACAAATTTCTCTAATCTTTTTAAAATCAATTTCATAAGGGAAAGCGCTAAAGCCGGATAAAATAACATCTGGATGCTCTTTTAGAGCAATTTCTTTTAAAGTTTCATAATCCATTCTTCCGTTTTTATCTAATGGATAATGAACAAAGGTATAAAAATTACTTGAGAAAGATACAGGAGAACCGTGTGTTAAGTGACCTCCATCATTAAGAACTAACGATAAGACTTTACCTCCATTAGGCATTAAGGCTCTATAAGCCGCAGCGTTAGCTTGGCTACCACTATGAGCTTGAACATTAGCAAACTTACATCCAAATAATTCACATGCCTCTTTAATAGCGATTCTTTCGATTTCATCGACAAATTCGCAGCCTCCATAATATCTTCTTCCTGGATAACCTTCTGCGTATTTGTTAGTAAGAATCGACCCTGCCATTGCTCTAACATCTTTAGAACAATAATTTTCACTAGCAATGAGTTCAATTCCGTGATTTTGTCTATCTTTTTCTTGTTCAATTAATCTAATAATATCTTCCATAGTGATTCACCTTTTGAACACTATTATATGGAATTAGTATCCATAGTGATTCACCTTTTGAACACTATTATATGGAATTAGTAATTTTAAAGACAATAAATTTATTTATTTTGTGAATTTATTCACTTAAAATATCTCTATGATTGCATTATGGATTTGCTTAGGTGCAGTTGGATTATTATTAATCGTTTTTATATTTGCGATCTTCTTTATTCATAAGATTATTTTCTACACTCCTAAAAAGGGCCAAGATAATGATTTTCAGCTCACTGAATCAACACAATTTTTGGGTTTAACCGATATTATCAATAAATTAATTACTGATATTTGTAATGTGCCATGTGAACACGTCTACACTACTAGTTATGATCATAAAAAACTCCACTCCAGATTATATAGAAACTCTTCTAGTAAACGCGTAGTTATTATGTTCCATGGCTATAGAGGAACTGCTAGAAGAGACTTCTCTGGCTTTGGGATGTATATGATTAAAAAAGGCTATAACGTCTTTCTTATTGATGAAAGAGGGCACGGAGAATCTCAGGGCCACTCTATCACCTTTGGTTATAAAGAAAAAAGAGATGTTCTTTCTTGGATTAGCTTTGCTAAAAAGGAATTAGGAAGTGACATAGAAATCATTTTAGCGGGTATTTCTATGGGAGCGGCCTCTATTTTATTTGCTTCTAAATATATTGATGAACCAATAAAACTAATTTGTGATTGTCCATATAATACATCTAGTGAAGTTTTAGTCACTTTTATGAGAAACCTTAAATTAAAAGTTTGGCTTATATGGCCATTGACAAAATTAAGTTCTTTATTAATTTCTCACGCATCTTTAACAAAAGATAACGCTTCTAAAGCGCTTAAAAATAGTAAATCTAAAGCGTTAATTATCCACGGAGATAATGATCACGTCATTAATCATAAATTCTCCTATCAAATTTATTTAGATAATAAAGAAAAAGTTCGTTATGAACTCTTTCCTAATACAGACCACGGTGTCTCTTTTATGACCGACACTGAAAGATATAAAAAAGTGGTCGATGAATTTTTAAAATAATTATTCTACTGTTACACTTTTAGCGAGGTTTCTTGGTTTATCAACATTTAAACCCTTAGCAATAGAGACGTAATAGGCTAAATAAAAGGCAATTGAAGAAATAGCCACACTACTTAAGTAATATGCATAATTAGGCACCGTAATGGTGTCTTCTTCTTTTGATAAGCTTTCAATAGAGACAACATAAACTTTTGCCCCTCTAGATTTCACTTCTTCAATATTTCCTCTCATCCCACTAGCGGTTTCTGGGTCAGTAATAAAAACAATGACAGGAGTATCTTGCTCAATTAAGGCAATTGGGCCGTGTTTAAGTTCTCCTCCAGGAACTGCTTCAGAGTGAATATAACTCACTTCTTTGAGTTTTAAAGAAGCTTCTAAAGATAAGAAATAATCAAACCCTCTTCCTAAATAAAAGATATTCTTTTTATCTTTAAGTTCTTCCGCTAAAGAGATGATTTTAGGCTTATATTCATCTTTAATTATATTAAAGATTTTAAGAGCGTCTTTTAAGTCTTTAATTACTCTTGTGTCATTTTTTAAAGCGTATGAAAGCATCGCTAGCATTGTTACTTGGGCGACATATGCTTTAGTAGAGGCAACTGAAACTTCCACTCCCGCATGGAGTAAAAGGGAATAATTACAGTTTCTATCTAAAGTAGAGCCACCTGTATTAGTAATAACTAAAGAATTTAAATTATGTTTTTTAATAATTTGTAAACAGTGAATTAAATCCGCGGTTTCGCCAGACTGTGAAATCAAGATGATAAACGGCTTATTTCCTGGAAAAGTTGGATGAAATGCCCATTCAGAGGCAATATATTTACTTGTTGATTTATCAACATATTCAAAATATCTTCCTCCTACTAAAGAAGAATGGTAAGAAGTACCACACGCGATAAACATAATGTGGTCGCTTTCTTTTAAAGCGTTAATTAGATTCGGATCAAAAAGAAATTTATCATCTTTATAATAAGTTTTAATGATGTTATCAACAGATTGTTCAATCTCTTCAATCTCTTTGAGCATATAATGCGGATACCCTTTTAAATCATGAGAGATAGATTCCACATCCTTATGAATTTTTTCTTTTACGACCTTATTACCATCTTTATCAAATACTTCTACTTTATCTTTAGATAAAATTCCAAATTCATGGTCGCTTAATTCAATAAAATCATTAGTTAGTTTAATCATTGGAGAGGCGTCAGATGCTACTAGATTAAAACCATTCCCTTCTCCAATTACAAGCGGAGATCCTTTTTTCATTACATATAATTTTTGATCGTTATCACAGGTAAAAAATGTAATCGCATAATTTCCTTTTAAAGATTTGATTACTTCTTTAATTGAATACACTATATCGTTATTTTGATAATAATAATCTAATAGATTAGCGACAATTTCTGAATCAGTTTGTCCGTAAAAAGAATATCCTTTTTCTAAGAGAAACGATTTGATTTCTCGATAATTTTCAATCACTCCGTTATGGACCAAACAAATACTTTTATGAATCGAATAATGAGGGTGGGTATTTTCTTTAGTGGGTTTTCCGTGTGTAGCCCATCTTGTATGACCAATCATCACATTAGTTAAAATTGATTTAGGAGTGATAGACATAAGATGCTCAACACTACCGACATCTTTATAGATTTCTAATCCTTTATTAGTTAAATAGGCTACTCCTGCTGAATCATAGCCTCGATAATCTAAAGTTTTTAGTCCGTTTAATACATATTCACGAGGATTATCTAATCCCACTACTCCAACAATCCCGCACATACTTATCTCTCCAAATATTTAGCAAGTTCAAACTCACTCACAGTGGTATGATATTCTTTCCACTCTTTTTCTTTGGCTTCTATATATTTATAAAATATATGTTCGCCTAAGGTTTCTTTTAATATCTCACTAGATTTAAATTCTTCAATCGCTTCATGAAGAGTTTCTGGAAGGCAGTTTATATTTCTTTCTTTAATTTCATCTTCGCTTAAAGAGAATAAGTTATCACTTACTGGAGGAATAATATCTTTATCACTAGTATCTTTAATTCCTTGAAGTCCACACGCTAATATACCTGCTAACGCTAAATATGGATTAGCAGTTGGATCAACATTTCTTAATTCTGTTCTAGTAGATAAACCTCTAATCGCAGGAATTCTAATTAAAGAGCTACGATTCGCATCACTCCAACAAGCATATATAGGTGCTTCATATCCACTCACTAATCTTTTGTAAGAATTAACAATTGGATTAGTTAATAAGCTTAATTCTCGAGCGTGATTTAATATGCCTGTAATCCACTTTTTACACATTATAGATAATTCCATATCTTGTTTTGGATCATAGAATAAATCACCTTGTCCTTTATTATATAAAGAACAGTTTGTGTGCATTCCGTTTCCTGCTTGTTTATTTAGTGGCTTTGGCATAAAAGAGGCTAGATATCCGTTTTTTCTTGCCACTACTTTCACTACTTGTTTAAATGTTTGAACTTTATCACAAGCCTCCACGACATCTGCGTATTTAAAAGTAATTTCATTTTGTCCTGGACCAACTTCATGATGAGAGGTTTGAACATTAAATCCCATTTCTTCAAGCATTAAAGAGATTTCTCTTCTAATATTTTCTCCTCCATCAAATGGAGATAAATCAAAATAAGATGCTTTATCGCTGAATTTAGTGGATGTAGTTCCGTCTTGATTTAATTTAAAAAGATAAAATTCAGGTTCAAAACCAACGAACATTTGTTCAATTCCCATTTTATTCATCTTTTCGACTTGTTTTTTTAAAATATAACGAGGATCACCTACAAAAGGCTTACCTTCTGGAGTATAGACATCACAAATAAATCTCGCTACTCCTCCGACTTTTTCATCTTCAAAAGGCAACACTAAGAAAGTATTAATATCAGGATGTAGATACATATCAGCTTCTTTGATTCTCACAAACCCTTCGATTGAAGAGCCATCAAACATGATTTTATTATCTAAAGCGTCATCAATCTTTTTTACTGGGATTTCTACTGCTTTAATATCCCCTAACATATCAGTGAATTGTAATCTGATATAAGAAATGTTCTTTTCTTTTATTAATGACTTAATATCTTCTTTATTCATAGATATCTCCCCCTAAAAACATGGAAATAATCTAAAATCATAAAAAAAGAATGTCAACAAAATATTTGTCAACTAAACTTTACATTACAATTATTTCTTGCTTTTAACTATGTTAATTAAAAATTATTATTATCAGTATTTTTGTTAACTTTCTTTACAAAGATACATTTTGTCCATTTTATTCTTTAATCCACATATATAGTAACATCTGTGTTCTTACCGACATATAGGCTCCTTCTTTTAGGAGCTTTTTTACCTCTTCTTTAGTGAACCAACGGGCTTGAATTTCTTCATCCGCAAAACACGATTCTTGAATCTCACCTTCAACAGTACAAATGACAATTTTCATCTCTTCATCGCTAGTTCCTGGAGAAGCATAACTTGGAGGAAGTACGGCTTCGATAGACACTAAATCTAAACCGGTTTCTTCTTTTAATTCTCTAGCTGCGGCAATTTCTGCGGTTTCACCTTTATCAATTAATCCTGCTGGGAAATTATAAATAAAATGATTAGTGGCAAGTCTAAATTCGGACTGTAACACAATCTTAGTTTTATCTTTATTAAATGGGACTAGACCCACTCCTGCTGGAACGTTATTTCCAAAACTATCTTTAGTTAAATTAGGATCTCGAGAAATAAATTCATATTCCTTAATCTTATTATCCTTATTTAAATAAGAAGCGACATAATATGATAAGAATTTTCCTTGATGGATTCTTTTTAAATCTAATAATTTCATAAAATTATTGTAATCCAATAAATCTAATTAGTGTTATAATTATTGCATAAAGTTATTCAAGGAGAATAAAAATGGCAAATACTAAAGAAAGAATTTGCATCATTGGCGGTGGACCTGCTGGTCTTTCTTGTGCAATGTATTTAGAGAAAAAGGGTTACGAAGACTACGTAATCTATGAAAAACTCAACAAAGTTGGTGGTAAATGTTGGTCACCAAAAATTAAAGTTAAACACAACGGCGTAGAGGAAGAAAAATCTTTCGAAACCGGCGCGATTATGGGTGCAATTACCTATCACGCAGTTAGTGAAATGGAAGAATTTGGTGGTTATTATCATAAAGGTCCAGATTTTAAACCTGGCGAGCCAAATATGAGAAGAGAATTTAGAACTCTTGACGGTAAAATCGATGAATGGACTAACCCAAAAGCTAATTTCTCATTTAAAAAGTTACATGGCTTACTTAAACTCAAAAAGCAAATGAAGAGATTAAATAAGTTAATGCAAACTAAATATGTCGGTTATGACTGTTATGGACATATCGGAGTTGCTAAAGGTGAATATTTTGGCATCTCTAAAGGTGTTGATGGACACTGTGGCGCTACTAAAGAAAATAGTTTCCCAAATTATATTAAAGGTGCTAACCCAAATCTTAAAGATTTGGCGTTACCATTCTCTGAATTCTGTAAATTAAATAAAGTGGAAGAAGTTCAAAGAATTTGGATTGCTCCATTTACTTCATTTGGATATGGCTTCTTTGATGAAATTCCAACTGCTTTAGTTATGAAGTATCTTGATGTCACCACTGCTCTTGAATTCGTTAATTTAAGACTTTGGACTTGGCAAGACGGCACTCAACAAATCTATGAGCATGTTAATAAGAAATTAAAACATCCTGCTTTACTTGAACACGAAGTAGTTAAAGTCGTTAGAGAAGACGGTAAAGTCACTGTTACTACTAAAGATAAATCAGGCAAAGAAAAGAAAGAAGTATTTGATAAATTAATTGTTACCACTCCACTAGATTACTTCATCAATTACGCTGACGCGACTAAAGAAGAAAAAGAGCTCTTCTCTAAGATCGTTCACGAAAGATATTGCGATTATATCGCAACATTTGAAGAAGGTAAGAGTCCAAATATTTCTGGTTATATGGTGGAAAACATGGTCCCAGAAAGACTTGGTCACGCTATGGTCTATTATAATAGATGGCAATATCTTGATAGAGATTGCCCTGCTACAGTCTATGCTTTAGCTAATCATACCGGCACTCTTGATGTCGATTACGATGTCGTTATGAAGACAATGGACGAAGATATGGCAAGAGTTGGCTTCCCAATTAAAGATAAATTATATGCTCAAGAAGTCTACTACTGCCCACATGTCTCCGCTAAAGATTATGCAGATGGATGGTATGATAAATTAGAAGCTCTTCAAGGAACTAAAAACACATATTACGCTGGAGAAATTATCTCCTTTGGAGATATGGAAGATACTTGCGCCGCTTCTAAAGATATTATCGGAAGATTCTTCTAATATCAAACTAAACTAACTAGACCCATTTATTTGGGTCTTTTTTTGTAGTTTTTATTGATTGTTAACTCATAAATAATATAATTATTTCCTTATGAACTATAATAAAGAGCCATCTTTAGTAAATATCTCTAATTCCATATTAAAGCATTTTGGAGTTGATACATTTCATGATTCAATTCCAGAAATAGATGAAACATTAAAAGGACATAAGAAAGTCGTTTTAGTGTTATTTGATGGAATGGGTAAAAATATCACTAGATTACATTTAAAAGAAGATTCATTTATTAGAAGTCATTACGTGATGACTATTAATTCTACTTTTCCTCCAACTACCGCAGCAGCGACTACTTCCTTACTTACAGGAAAATATCCTATTGAAACAGGCTGGCTAGGTTGGAATACATATTTCCCTGAACTAGATCGAAATATTATTCTTTTTAGAGGAACAGATATCAACACCAAAGAACTCATTGATAAGGATATCGCTTACAAAAAATATCCTAATAAATCTATATTTGATTTAATAAATGAAAAAGGCACCGCTAAAGCAAGTGCGATTCAAAGATATCCTATTCAAACCAAAGGTCCAAAATCACTTCGTAAAGGAGCGAAAATGATTAAAAACACTCTAAAAGAAAGTGAAAACTCCTTTATATATTTCTATTGGGATTCTCCAGATTACGAAATGCATGAAAATGGAATCAATCATAGAAGAGTTCATAAACAAGTAAAAAAGATAGATAAATTCTTAAAGAAAATCACTAAACAAAATAAAGATACTTTATTTATTCTCCTTGCAGATCACGGACATGTAAACATTAAAATCCTTGATATATGTGAGCATGACGATTTATATTCTTGTTTATCTAAAAAAGTTACATTAGAAAAAAGATGTCCTTCTTTCTTTGTAAAAAAGGATAAAAGACAAGAGTTTGAATCACTATTTAAGAAGTATTATGGAGAATATTTTGAGTTATATACCAAAGAGGAAGTTCTTAAAAATCAAATTTTTGGAGTGGGTGAACCTAAAGAAGGGGTGTTAGATTCTTTTGGTGATTATTTAGCAATTGCCAAAACTGAATACTCTTTAACTGCTTCTAAAGAATTTATAAGAGATACAAAAAGAAAACCATTTATTTATAAAGGCCACCACGCAGGCGGCACAAAAGAAGAAAGAGAAATTGATGTCTCTATTTATAATAAATAAAAAAGTCCTGTAAGGACTTAATTATTAAATTTGAGTTTATATTATTCTTCAAAGATAGCCCAAGGATATTGAATCATATATTCCCCGCGATATAAATTAATCGCGTCTGGGTTATCTTTTTTATATTCATAGGCATCACAGTAAACCTTATTAATATCAATATAACATTCATTATGTCTTTTGATAAAGACATCAGAGGCATTGAACTTTTTTAGGGTCTTTTGAATATCAGAAATTAAATTTCTCAAATATGATTTATGGTCTTCTTCCCATAAAACAGCGTTAAGCTCATTAATATTAATTGCTGCCCCTTCGCGATCAATCAAATAGGCAAATACTTCTTTAGATTTGCTATATGAGAATTTAATTGGCTCTCCATTACAAAAGACTTCGAAATTACCAAAGCATTTAACTTGGACTTTATTGTTAGGAGACATCTCTACTGGATACCTTAAATTTTCTAATTCTTCTTTGATTTTATCTTCGTTAACTGGTTTAGAGACATACCCAGAAGCATGTAATTTCATTGCTTCTAAACCATAATTATCAAACGCAGTTACAAAGACTATATTAATTAATGGGTTTTTATCTTTTAGCTTTTTGGCTAACTTAATCCCGTTGATTCCAGGCATTTCAATATCTAAAAAAGCAATATCAACATCTTTATCCTTGCTTCCATCGTACGCTTTAATTGGATTAGTGAAACATAAAAGTTCTGCTTCTGGTAAGACATTAGAAACACACTTTTTAAGTCTAGTTAATTGTAATTCTTCATCATCTACTAATAAAAGTAACATAGTTAATCCTTCTTATAGAAAGTCACAGTGACTTTTGCTCCCTTTCCAACTTCACTTTCAATCGCAATATCGCCATTACACATATTTTTGATACGGTGTTTAATATTGTTAATACCGAAGTGTTTATTATCTTCATCTTTAAAGTTATTCGCGTCAAAGCCTACTCCGTCATCGCTAATTTCAACGATATAAGCTGAATCTGTTTCATAGGTCTTAAAAATAACTTTTCCGCCTTCTAATTTCTTTAAAATGCCGTGTTTAATCGCGTTTTCCACTATTGGCTGTAAACTTAAAGGTGGAACATAGAAATCTTTAACATAGATATCATATTCCACGTTGATACGGTCATTAAATCTTACTTCCTCCAAAGAAACATAAGTTTTTATATGTTTTAATTCTTCTTCAAAAGGAATAAGTTTAGTCGCAGTTAAGGCGGCTATATTATGTCTAAGATATTCTGTAAAACTGTCTAAAGCTTTTTGGGCTTTAGGAGGATTAATTGAAATTAAAGTAGAAATACTACTTAAAGCGTTATAGACAAAATGCGGTTGAATTTGACTCATCATAATTCTAATTTGAGCGTCTTTATTCTTTTCTTGTTCTTCCGCTAATTGGATATTTTTAGAAACATTAACAAAGAAAAATAAGACTTCAATAGCCACGATAATAGATAAATAAGCAATCGCATAACCTTTAAATTGATTTTGTAAAATGATCGCCACTAAAGGAATTAAACAGTAGAAAGCAAAAGCGATTTTTTCCCTGATAACAAGTTTCTTATTGAATAAGGTGATTACTGAAGTAATCGCAAACATCACAAGTTGATAGGACTGTGAAATAATCATGAGCTTATTTCTATTATAGGTACCACCATCTCCGTTAAAGAACATGCCTGTGAAGATATTAACGATATCTAAAACAACAAATACTGAGAATAACGATAAATTGATAATAAAGAGTGTTCTTTTGGCCTTGTCCGCCATTTGTAAATAACTAAGAACATAGATAAAGAACAATAAGATTTCAACATTATTAAAGATATAGAACGTTGTGTAAAAGCCCATAATAAATGGTTCACTAGCGTAATTAATCTTTAAAAAAGTAAAAGCTAAATATGTAGAAAAATGAACGACAGTAAATAATAAGAAAACCAATAAACGATTTTCATCTTTACGTTTATTCTTTTTTAACAATAAGTTAACAACATGAATCAACAAAATAGCGATTCCAATTATACATACTGTTGCGTTGAATATCTCATTACCTAGCATATTTTATACCTGTATTCATTTTATAAATGCTGTGATTAGATGTCTATATTTTAATTTAAATAAGAACTTTTTAAAGAAAAGTTAGGAAAGGGGAATCCTAACTTTTCGCATTGTCTTTTATTTTGCTTTTTGCACTTTTCCGCCGACAAGAAGAATCATCTTCACTGCTTGGAGGGAATATTCTTGTAGATGAACATCAAGTTTTTTATCTAGCTGTCCTCTAGCCAAGAGTTTTACTCTTCCAACATCTTTAGCAATTAGTTTCTTTTCTTGTAGAACCTCTAAAGTTATTTTATCTCCGTCACTGAAGTTGGCTTCTAGTTCATCAATATTGATGATGGCCTTTTTGCCTTCGTGCTTTTTACTCGATTTATCTTCTTCAATCATCACTTCGGCGTCTTCATCGCTCATTAATTTATCTACTTCATCAACACTTACTGAGGCCATTAAATGTTCGACATGATGAGTTTCTTTCTTTTTAACAGCAGTCTTAAGTTCTTTAATTAATCCTTTAGCGAGTAACGCTTTATTAGATTCATGTGGAATCGCATAATTTTCAGTTGGGATTTCTCCTTGAGAAGCTCCAGCTTTCTTCATTACTTCATCAATTAATTCTTTCGCATATTCACATCTTCTATCGTTTTTAATACGGTAAAGAGTTGGAACTTCTTCGAATTTCTTTCCTTTTGCTTCTTCTACTTTATATTTTTCATCAAGTTTAGAAGCATCTAAAGCAAAGTAAACACATAGTGTTTTTCCTCTAATAGAGAATTTCATAACGTAGTCTCTACCAACATTTATCGCATCATAATGCCATGAGACTCTACTATGCGCATCTTTATAAGATAGAGCATAGTTCTTTAAAACTGTATAGTAGTCTTTAACTTCTTTTTCGCTTTGAGAGAGTTTAGCGGTAAAGGATTTAATATATCTAATTTCAAAGATATTACCTTTTTCGTCTTTAGTGACCACAATTTCATCTCCGTCACTACTAACTTTTGTTTCAAGAACTTGTTGTTCAGCTGGTTTATTAACTTGAACTTTTTGTTCTTTAATTAAACCTCTAGCCACAAGTGGCTTATTTGGCTCATAAGGGAGATTTGAATATACTTCATGTTGTTCCTCGCCTTTTTCTAAACCAAGGTTAGATGCCACCATTGCGATAAGCTCTTTCGCATATTCGCATCTTCTATCATTTTTAATTCTATATAAGCATGGAACATCTTCATATCTTTTAGATTCGCTTCTCTCGACCTTATATTTTTCTTCAACTTTTTCAGGATCTAAAGGAAGATAGACACAAAGTGTCTTTCCTCTAATTGCGAACTTTAAGACATAGTCTCTTCCCGCATTAACCGCATCATAATGCCAGCTCACTCTGGAATTAGTCTTTTTATAAGAGAGAACTTCATTTTTAAGTTCTCCGTAGTATTTTTTAGTTTCTTCAGGAGATTGAATAAGTTTCGCGGTGAATGATTTGATATATCTAATTTGAAAGATATTACCTTTCTCATCGGAAACAGTTTCCACTTCTTCATCCTCGTTTTGAGAAATAGAAGCTTGAGGTTCCACTTTTGCTTCTTCAGCCTTTTTCTTAAATGGACCAACTTGTTTTTTCTTCATGATTACAACTACAAGAATTGAGATCCAAAGTAAGACAGCAACACCCGCTAAAACGTATAAGGCAATAAATGGAGCGTCAACATAGTGACTAATAAGAGTAACTCCTGGGATGAAACCACCAATAGACATTGCTTTTACTGGTTTACCTTTTCTTTTATTCTCATCATTATCATCATCTTTTCTTTTTTTCTTTAATAAGAAGAATAAGAACCAAATACCACCAATGATAGTTAAGCAAACAACGATTAAGAGAATAATTACTAAGATGTTTGCATTCTTTTCTAATCTAGCGTATTCAGTTTCTGAATTGACTAAAGTCACTAATGGTTCTTCGCCAAGTTGTTCTTTTTGATCTTCGGTTAAAGAATCATAATATTCTCTAGCCTGGTTAACCTTTTCTTCAGATTCAGAATCATAGCTGACTGTACCAATATTATCGATTAAGACTAACGCATCATAAACATGTTGATCATCATCTAATGTCTTATAAGTGTTGTTATATCCTTGGACTAAAGCTTGTTCTTCTGGACTTAAAGCATTATACGCTTCCCAAGCTTCTTCTAAGTCTTGCTTAGTTTCTTCGTCGTGCTTAATTTCACCAATTTCTTCAATTAATGAAACAGTATGGTCAACTGCATTATAGCTTTCTCTATCATCCACTAAAGTTTGATGGTTGACTGAATCAACAATATTTTTAACATATTCATTATCTTTAATTGCGTCATAGGCAGTTTCTGCGGCAACAATATCAGCTAATGAATCATTAACACCACCGTCATAAGTAAGTTCACCAATATTTTCAATTGTTTCAATTACATCTCTAGCTAAACCTTGATTATATAAATAATCAGCATAACTCATATTAGTAGCAGGATCGTAAATAGCATCTTTAAGTAATTGTTTCTCCGCTTCTGTTAAGGCAGCATATGCACTTTTAGCAGCATCAACTGCATCATAATAGTCTTGATCTTCAGCTGGAGCAGGAATAGCTTCAATTAATTTAGCTACTTCATCAGCGTGATCATAAATTGTTCTATCATCCACTAAAGTTTGATGGTTGAC
>CACXNV010000033.1 GCA_902769185.1 uncultured Erysipelotrichaceae bacterium
GTCAATATTTGGCTCATCCAATACTGGGATAAGGTTTTAGGACTTGGAACATGGAATCCGTTATTCGAGACACTTTTACCAATTATCTCATCAGTAGTAATTGTTATTGGTAGTTTATTCGTTGGTCGATTAATGGAAAGAAAGCCTTCTTTAGCAGGCAAAGCTAGACCTCTTATTTTACTTGGTATGCCTGTTATTGCGGCTGCTTTATTAATCTTATTCTTAGTACCATTCCCTGACGCTGCTAAAGAATTCTTACCACAAGAAGAAGTGAGTACGAACGGTGGATTATTAGCCTCTATCTTTATCGCTGTTGGTTATAACTTATATTTTGCCTTTGCTTGGCCTTTATATTTTAATTCCCACTCAGCGCTAGTTAACTTATCTACTCGTGATAGTAAAAAACGTGGATTATTATCTACTGCAGTGATGGCCGCTGCACTTGGTGCTGCGGGTGTTTCTGGTATGTTTGGTGGTATTTTAGTTGATGCTTTAGGCTTATTACCTGTTTACTCTTATTCTAATGAATATATTGCTGCTCATGGACTTGGTGATGTGAAGTTTACTAATGATTATAGTGAAGTTGCTAACTTAGTTAGAGGGCAGGATTACAATATAACAATTTCTAGAGCTCAGGCTAATGAAAAATGGGTCATCTTAATGATTGTGATGATTGTGGCTCTTATTATTGGCTGCCTACTTGAATATTATTTCACTCGTGAAAGAATCACTGAAGAAAATATTAAGAACGCTGAAAGCGCTAGCGCTAATAGTGAAAATAAAGAAACTAAAGTGAAAAAAGTCTCCATGGGCAAGCAAGTTAAGATTTGTGTTAAAGACAAATATTGGTGGATGATTATGATTTTCTGGCTCCTATATCAGTTCGGTGGACAGATGAAGAACAATGCGATGAGTTTCTTCTCTCAAGCCTTAACTGGTGGTAACACAGTTAGCTCTATCATTAATATTGCTGGTGCAATTCCTACTGCTCTTGGGATGCTTATTGCTTGGCCACTAGCAAATAAATTATCAAAATCAAAAGCTATTTCTTTAGGTGGTGTGGTCGCAGCTTTATCTGCTTCAGCAGCCTTTACCGCTTTAGGATTTATTGGTAATACTCCAGCAGTCACTGGTATCTCTGTAGCTAGTTTCTGTATTAAAGCCTTAGGTACTGCTCCAGCAATGTACGTCTCATTAGCCTTGATGGCTAACGTCTTAGATCATCAAGAAGCGATTCATGGCGTTAGAACTGATGGTTTCACCATGGCAGTTTACGGTTCTTTAATCGTTGCTATTCCTGGAATTTGTAATGGTATTATCGTTGGACTTAAATCCGCAGTTCCTGCAAGCGGACAAGCAGTCTTACAAACCTCTTTAGCGTATGGTTTAGAAGGTATATGTTATTTAGTTATTGCTATTATGTTTATCTTTATGAAGGTTGAGAAATTCACAAAAGTGGATAATGTCGCTATTGTACACGATCAAAAAGAGGCAGTCCTCGCTAATGGTGGAACTTGGGTCGATCCAAAAGAAAGAATGAAAAAGGAAGAAGAGGAAGCCGAAGCTGAAGCTGAAGAAGCTAGACTTAAAACCCTTAAATCTACTTGTGAGAAGAAAGGCTTAGACTTTGAAGTTGAGAATAATAAATATCTCACCTCTAAGGCGGAAAAAGAAAAGGCCGCTAAAGAAAAGAAGGCTCAAAAAGAAGCTGATAAGAAAGCTAAATATGATGCTTTACCACCTGAAAAGAAAGATGCTTTAGAAGCTAAGAAAGCAAAAGCGGAAGCTAAACAAATCGAAAGTGATAAAGAGGCGCTTATTGAACTTAATAAGATTAGACAAGAAAATAACAAACCTGCTGTTAGCTTGGATTAATATTAATTATATAGAGCAATGTCATATGATGTTGCTCTTTTATTTTTATATGGTCTTACAGTCTATAATGACAAAAAGTGTAGTTTTTTGTAGACTTTTAATATGAGAAAACAATATTTCAAATGGAGCTGGTTTGTCTTAGGCTTAGTATTATCAGCCTATGGCGCTTTTTCTTTGATATATAACAGCACTCATAACAAAGACTTCAGTGTTTTAGGCTTAGTTTTTCTAATAGTGGGTCTAGTTCTTTTAATTTCCTATTTTATTTTACTTACAATCAGTGTTATTCAAACTAAAGATTCTAAAAACATAAAAGAGACAAAAATAGAACATTTTGAACATGTCGTTTCTGAAAAAATAGAAGAGCCTAAAAAAGAGGAAAAACCTGTTATTAATAAAAGTGTTAATTATACTCATGTAGATAGACACGCTAAATCAACTAGAACCACTAGAGAATTTGATGGTGGATCAGGATATGTTAAAAAAATCGGAGAAGGTCCAATTCTTAGAATCAGCAACAAAGAAATCTTAGATATGAGGTCTAATACTTATTATCGAATTGAAGATAACTATGTTAAGCAAATGGGTTATGGACCTGTATTTGAAATTGTTGGTAATAGAATTAAACTTGCTTATGGTGGATATTTATTTGAATTATCAGGTTCAAATATAAACAAAGTTTATGGTGGGTTTTATGCCTCTATTTGTGGTAGCTTTTTAAAAACACTCGATTTACGCCAAAATTACGAAATACCTACTAGTCTAAACAAGACTCAATTATTAGTTGTTGCGGCGTTATTATTTAAAAACTAAATAACCACAATTCGTAGCTTTATTAATAGTAAATAGTGTGATTAGGCCATAACATATTTAAAAACGTATCTTTTTGTTTTATAATTTTTAAACAAATTATGAAAAAAGAAGAGATTAGGTATCATAAAAAAGGCATATCTTTAAGGTTAGTTACTTGGATTATCGCGGTATTTGTTTTTATATTGTCTTCTGCTTTAGTTACTTCATTATTGCTTATCACTAAAGAGAATAATAAAGTCATGCAGGCTAATACGAATTACATCACGATTAAACAAGCTTCTAATGATGTCCAATTAGCCTCTGATTATCTTACTGATCAGGTGAGATTATTTGTTGCTAACGGAGAAAAGAAATATATGGATGCCTATTTCTTTGAGGCAAAAACAAATCAAAGAAGAGAAAAAGCTTTAGAGACTATTCATAGACTTTCTGAAGGCACAGCTAAACACGCTGAGATTCACGAAAATATCACTAAAGCAGTTAATGAATCTAAAGATTTGGAAAAAACTGAATATTTCGCAATGAAATTAATTTGCGATGATAAGGGTATTCCATATACATATGATGAAGTTAGGGATGCCGATACTTCTGGGGTCGCTCCTGAAGATAGACAAGAAGTAGCAATTCATGCTGTGCTTGGAACCGAATATGTTGATAAGAAAGAGATAATCATTGCTCATGTTGATTTCGCTTTTGAGTTAATTGATGACTTAATTCGTGAGAATAGTGAAAACTCTTATCGAAACTTAAGAACTTTGATTATCTATCAAACTGCAATTATTACTGCGAATATCATTTTCGCAGTCGCAGTAGTGTTATCAATTTTCTTCTTAGTTATTAAACCAATGAATGTTGCCCTTCACCAAATCGAAAGAAATGATGAAATTCACTCTTATGGAAATAGAGAATTTAATTATATTGTCGATGCTTATAACGATGTCCGTTCGCAAAATGAAAAAGTTAAAGAAAGACTAACTTATGAAGCTGAACATGATAAGTTAACAAATTTATATAACCGTACAGGGTATGTCTCTTTATATCGAAGAATGAGATTATCTAATGTTATTTATGTTCTTGTAGATGCGGACGGCTTTAAAGATATCAATGATCAATACGGTCACGACATCGGTGATAAAGTCTTGATTAGAATTGCGGAAACATTAGAAAGATATTTCAAAGAAGATTACGCCTTTGTTTTCCGTATTGGTGGAGACGAATTTGCGGTTTTAATTGAAAACGCAGATGAGAGATTTGAAAAAACGGTTATTAATAGATGTGAACAAATCAACAAAGAATTATCTCAGCCAAAAGGTAGAATTCCAGCTATAACTTTATCTTTTGGTATAGCTCACGGCGAAGATGATGATTCTACCGATACATTATTTAAGAAAGCCGATACTGCTTTATATAAAGTAAAACAATCCGGAAAATCCGGAATAAAATTCGATAAATAATATCTTACTCGAGATAGTTTATTTTAAAATCTAAACTAATAAGTTTATCCATATCACTTTTTGATATTTCAAAATCTAGTTTTGTGTTTTCGATAATATGAGACAATGACTGCGCTTTTGGAATGGAGATAGTGTCTAATTGAAGCGTATATTTAATACATAATTGAGCAACACTAACATGATATTTCTCCGCCATCAAATTAATTTCTTTGTTATCTAGGATTTTTGCGTGGCCCATTGGGCTATATGATTCAAAAATAATTTCATGTTCTTTGCAATATTTGATTAGCTCTAATGGAGTATGACCAATATGACATAAGACTTGATTAACCATTGGTTTAATTTGACAGTGATTAATAATATTTTCTAAATCTTCTTTTAAAAAGTTAGACACTCCAATAGCCTTAACTTTGCCTTGTAAATATGCTTCTTCTAAAGCTTTCCAGACTTCGATATTTTCTTTAAAATATCTATTTGGGCTACCGTATTCATCCCATGGTTGAGGACAGTGGATCAAAATTAAATCAACGTAATCTAAATCTAACTTCTTAAGAGATTCATCAATTGATTTTTTAGCTTCTAAATATGACTTATATTCCGCTTCTACTTTAGTAGTGACATAAATATCTTGCCTTGATATTCCTGATTCTTTTATTCCTTTACCCACTCCAACTTCGTTTCTATAAGCTTGAGCGGTATCAATATGTCTATAGCCTGCTTCAATCGCATTTTTCACACACTTAGAAGCATCGCTATTTTTAATAAGCCAAGTTCCATAGGCTAAAGTTGGAACTATATTTCCATTTGATAAAGTTAGTTCTTTTTTCATGACTTTATTATGCTCTTATTTTGTTAATTAGTATAACAATATAACATTAAGATTGCACTTTATGAAACAAACATAAAAAATGTTTATGGAGGATTTATTATGTGTTTTTGGGTAAAGAAAATTTATTACCGCGTTAATCAAAAGGTATTGAAGTTTGCGATGCGCTTTATGGATTGGAGTGAGCCAACTTTATTAGAAGGAGCAAATGCTGTTTTAAAACTCCCTTCATTTATTAAATCTAAAGGAATTAATAATGTTTTAGTGGTCACTGATAAAGGATTAATGTCTTTACATCTATTAGATCCGTTATTTAAAGAATTAGAAAAAGAAGGACTCTCCTATAGTATTTTTGATGGAGTCCAGCCTAATCCGACTATTCAAAATATCGAAGACTGCAAAGATATATATCTAAAAAATAAGTGTGAAGGCATTATTGCTTTTGGCGGTGGTTCACCAATGGATTGCGCTAAAGGAGCAGCAGCAAGAATTTCTAACCCTAAAAAATCTATTAAAGAGATGAGAGGCTATTTAAAAATAAGAAAAAAATTACCTCCATTTTTTGCTGTTCCTACTACAGCTGGAACTGGTAGCGAAACGACTTTAGCAGCAGTGGTCACAGATCCCACAACTCATGAGAAGAACGCGATATGTGATGGTAAGCTTAGACCAAAATACGCAGTTCTAGATCCTAACTTAACTATCGGTTTACCTCCTCATATCACCTCTACAACTGGTATGGATGCTTTAACTCATGCCGTAGAAGCTTATATCGGAAAGAGCAATGTAAAGTCGACAATTAGATACGCTGAAGAGGCGACTAAATTAATACACAAAAACTTAGAAGTTGCCTATAGCAACGGCAAAGATATAGAAGCTAGAAGTAATATGCTTAAAGCCTCATTTTTAGCGGGTTCTGCTTTTACTAGAGCGTTTGTTGGTTATGTACACGCGATTGCCCATAATTTAGGTGGAATGTATGGTACTCCACATGGACTTGCTAATGCAGTGATCCTTCCTTATGTTTTAGAGTGGTATGGCAAGTCTGTTTATAAGCCATTAGCGAAACTTGCAGATTTAATTGAAATCACTAAACCAGAGATGACTAGAGAAGAAAAAGCCAAATTATTCATCTCTGAAATTAGAAGAATGAACAAGGTGATGAATATACCTGAGAAATTTGATTTTATTAAAGAAGAAGACGTTCCTACTATAGTAAGTCGCGCTCTTAAAGAAGGAAATCCGGGATATCCTGTTCCTAAAATTATGAATAAAAAAGACTGTGAAGCAGTCATTCGTTCACTAATTGCTAAATAAAAACAAGCTATATATAGAAGTCTTTTAAGATTAATTGCTAGTTTTTAGCATTTCCTCTTTATATGAAATTATTAATTTAATATAATGTTTCTACTATGAAAAAGAAAATCAATAGAGTGAGATTATTTGCCTTTATCACTATTCTATTAGAGACTCTTGGTATTGGCGTTTTTGTAATCTTCTATTTCCTTAATCTCTTTAATATTAAAGAATATGTTTTACCAGAATATGTTGTAATCGGTGCTGCTTCTTTAATTGCGTTAAATATCTTAAGCATGTGGATCAGCGCGATTCGTATTTCTATGTATAGACATAAAACTGACTTACAAGCTGCAGAAGTTATTGGTAGTGATGTTCAAGAAGCATATAACTTTGCGATGATTGGTTTAGTCGTTACCGATGAAAATGACATTGTTATTTGGAATAATGACTTATTTAAAGATCGTCACATCGATATCATAGATAGCAATATCTTTGAATGGAAAAATGAATTACGAGTGTTAAAAGAAAAACCATCATCCGATCAAGTGATTAAAGTGGTGATTAATAACCGTAACTATGAAGTCAAATATCTCGCTGATGCGGGATTATATATCTTTAAAGATAATACTGATTACGAAACTATTTACTACTATAACAAGCAGCAAGCTCCAGTCGTTGGTGTTCTTTCTATGGATAACTACGATGAAGTTATTAAAGGTGATGATGACTATAACGACACCATTACTAAAGCTAAAGATGAAATCTTTGAATACGCTCAAAAGTATGGCATCTTACTTCGTAAATATAAAGATAGCGATTACCTCATGCTATTTAACTATGATACATATTGCAAAATCAAAGACGATCATTTTTCTATTATCGATAAAGTTAGAGCAGTCTCGGTTGGTGAAGATATTCCTTTAACTCTTTCTATTGGTATCGCTAGAGATTTCCCAGATGTTGTCAAACTTAACGAACTTGCAATTGCCGCTTTAAGTATTGCGATGTCTCGTGGTGGAGACCAAGTCGTTGTTTCTCCATACGGCAAAGAAATGGAATTCTATGGCGGTAAAACCGAAGCTCAAGAAAAACGTAGTAGAGTTAAGATTAGAGTTCTTGCTGACTCCTTGATTAATTTAATTAACAACTCCTCCAATGTCTTAATTATGGGCCACACTAATATGGATATGGACGCTTTAGGAAGCTGTTTAGGTGTCAAAGCAATCTGCGAAAGATTAGAAAAACCTGCCAAATTAGTCGTTGATCTTAAAGCTACTGAAGCCAAAACTAGAGCGGCGATCACTTCAAGCTTTGATAAAGGTGAATTAGAAAATTTAATTGTTTCCTCTAAAGATTCTTTAGATTTAATTGGTAGTGATACCTTAGTCATTGTTTGTGATGTTCACATTCCAAATATGGTTATGGCTCCAGATGTTTTAGATAAGACTAATAAAGTTGTGGTTATTGACCACCATAGAAGAGCAGAAGAATATATTGAATCTCCTGTCTTTAACCATATCGATCCAAGCGCCAGTAGTGCTTCGGAATTAATTACTGAATTTATTAGATTCTCCTCTATTACCCCTCGAATTGAATTAAACCCAACTTATGCAACTATTATGCTTTCTGGCATTTTCTTAGATAGTTCATTCTACAAGAGTAAGAACACTGGTATTAGAACTTTTGAAGCATCCACAATCTTAAAAGAATATGGTGCGGATAACTCTATTGCTGATGATTTGCTTAAAGATGACTTTGAAGAATATATGGAAACTTCTGACATTGTCAGAAACGTTGTTACCGCTAGCTATGGAGTAGTTTACGCAGTGGCTGATCCTAATAAGATTTATGATACTGCCGCTATTGCAAAAGCCGCTAATGCCTGTTTAAGTATGAAAGGAATTCACGCTGCCTTTGTTATCGGTAAAACTAGCGCTAGAGAAACCAAATTATCTGCTAGAAGTGACGGCTTAATTAATGTTTCACTCTTATGTGAAAAACTCGGTGGTGGAGGTCACTTCACTAGTGCGGCAGCGACTTTCCTTAAGAGTGATTTAAAAGATGTGGAGAATATGTTAGTTAATGTTATTAACTTGCACTTAGCAGATGCGAAAGCTGACGCGAAAAAAAGAATTAATCAGGACGAATAATTATGGAAGTAATCTTATTAGCGGATGTGAAAAAAGTCGGCAAAAAGAATCAAACTGTGAATGTCAGTGATGGTTTTGCTAATAACTTTTTATTTAAAAAGAAGCTCGCTGTTCCTGTTAGTAAAAAAAGTGTCGAGATTTTAGAAACTCAACAAGAAAACGCTAGACAAGAAGAGATTAGAAAAAAAGAAGACGCCACTAAACTAGTGGAGACTTTAAAAGGAATCACTTTAGAATTTGAGGCTAAAGTTGGTAAAGATTCCAAATTATTTGGTTCCATTTCTTTAAAACAAGTCGAAGAAGAAATGAAAGCAAAACATAATATTGTTATCGATAAAAGAAAATTCTTAGATAAGGGACCTTTAGATTTATTAGGTTATCATAAGTTAAGAATTGAACTATATAAAGGTGTGATAGGCGTAGTTAACGTCCATATCTCAGAAAGGAAATAAGATGGCTGCTAGTAGAAAAACTGTCATAAAAAAAGTATCTAGTGAACTTCCATATAATGAAGATGCCGAAAGAGTAGTTCTTGGTAGCGCCATGCTTAAAAAAGACTATTGCTTAGACGTCTTAACTTCCTTAGAAGAAGAAGATTTCTTTTTGGGCAAGCACCAACTCATATTTAGAGCGATTTATCAATTAAGCGAAAGAAATGCGACGATTGATGTTTTAACTGTTGCTCAAGAATTAGAAAATTTAAAAGAATTAGAAAATATTGGTGGGGCTAATTATTTAGCGGAATGTACTAATACTGTTGTCGCGGCTAGTACCTTAACTTTCTATATTGGCATTGTTCAAGATAATTCTGTTTTAAGAAAAATGCTTACTACTATTCGAGGCATTGACTCGGAATACAAAACTCAAGAGATTGAAAATATTAATGACTTCATTTTAGATAGTGAAAATAGATTCAAAGAAAGTATTGCCAAAAGACATATTTCTAACTTTGTCACCACTAAAGAAATCGCTCCTGAAATTGAGGAGAATTTAGAGAAACTTCAAGATGCGGATAATGAATCTGATGTTATTGGAGTGACTACTGGATACGAAAGACTTAATCAAATCACTCAAGGCTTTAAACCTGGTGAATTAATTGTTGTTGCCGCTCGTCCTGCAGTTGGTAAAACTGCTTTATGTTTAAACTTTGCCCATAGAATTGCTACTCGTGCTAAAAAAGCAGTCGCTATATTCTCCCTCGAAATGTCTAAAGAGCAATTATTCAATCGTTTAATTGCAATGGACTCTACAGTCGATGCCAAAAACATCAATCGTGGAAGAATTAATTCTGCGAGTGATAAGATGAAAGTTCTTAATTCTATTAAGATTTTAGCGAACTCTAAAATTTATATCGATGACACTCCATCAATTAAACTTAACGATATTATTACTAAATCCACTAAGCTTCAGGCTCATGAACCTGATCTTGGTTTAATTATTGTCGATTACTTAGGTTTGGTCCAAATTGCTTCTAAAGGCAAGGCCCCAGATTCTCGACAAGAAGAAGTTAGAAGAATTTCTTTAGCCTTAAAAGCTTTAGCAAGAGACTTAAGAATTCCAGTGATTGCGGTTAGCCAACTTTCTAGAGCAGTGGAAAAACGTGATTCTCAAAGACCAGTGATGTCAGATTTAAGAGATTCTGGTAATATCGAGCAAGACGCGGATATTGTTATTCTACTTTATCGAGAAGACTATTACGCGGATAAAAAGACCAGCAACGCTGCTAATAAAAAAGGCGGCAAATTAACTGGTGCGGAAAAATATGAACTTGCTAAAGAACAAAAAGAAAAAGAACTAGGAAGCGAAATTCCTGGTAATGCCTCTTATACTGAAGTTATCGTCGCAAAAAATAGAAGTGGTCAAACTGGTACAGCTAGACTATTCTTCTATAAAGACTATGTGAGATTTGACGCTCCAACTCCTGAATGGGAAGCGGCAATGAACGCCATTGCGGAAGAATAATATTTACAATGTTTTTTGATATCATCAATAGTGGTTCTAAAGGTAATGCAACTCTTGTTTTTACCAAAGAAGCCACTATTTTAATTGACATGGGAATCCCGATTAAAGTAATAGAGGATGAACTAAATAAATTTAATAAATCAATTAGAGATATTGATGCGGTTTTAATTACTCATAATCACGCTGACCATTACCGTAATATTAAAACTTTTTCACCTAAGAAAATGTATTCTTTAGAAGGCACTATCCCGGGTTCTTTAAGTAATGTAATCAATATTTTTGAACCTTTTAAAATTAAAGATATTGAAATTACTTCTTTTCCTACTAGTCACGATGCCACTAATCCTTGTGGCTATTTATTAAAAAGTGAAGAAGAAACCTTGGTGTATATGACTGATACTGGAACTTATTTATCTAGTAATACTCCTTATATTAAAAATCCCACTTATTTAATTATTGAATCTAATCACGATATTCAAAAGTTATTACACACCAATAGACCAATGGAATTAATTCAAAGAATTATGTCTGATTATGGTCATTTATGTAATGAAGATAGTGCTTTTGCCGCTATAGAAATTATTGGCGATAAGACTAAAGAGATAGTGCTTGCGCATCTTTCTGAAGAGGCTAATACTCCAGAACTTGCCTTAGAGGCGTATAAAAAAGTTTTTGAATATGCAGGAGTAAATATTAATAAATATAAAGTTAGATGCGCTAATCAACATATTCCTCTTATAGGAGGAGATTATGAAAATTAAGATTTACGCGATTGGCAAAATCAAAGATTTTTATAAGCTTGGAGTGGATGAATATGTTAAAAGATTATCCTCATACTGCAAAATAGAAATAGTCGAACTAAAAGATGAATCTATAAGCGAAAAACCAAGCGAAAAAGAAATTCAAAAAGCTATCGATACTGAAGGTAAAAGAGTTATTTCTTTATTAAAAGATAATGAATATCTAATTGGCTTAGATTTAAATAAAAAAGAAATGGACTCAGTCGAGTTTTCTAGATATTTATCAAATAAACTTGAACAATCAGGGAGCAATATCTCTTTTGTTATCGGTGGATCTTATGGTCTTAGTGAGGAGTTAAAATCTCGAATCAATGATTCATTTTCTTTTGGAAAAATGACTTTTCCTCATCAACTTGCTAGACTTATTCTACTTGAACAAATTTATCGAGCATTTAAAATACTTAATAACGAGACTTATCACAAATGAAATACGAAGAATTTAAAGATTATAAAGTTGTAATAGAAAAAGATTATCCTTTTTCACCACATGTTATTATAAATGAAGAATGTGATTTTTATTTTGAACCAGTCGTGTACACTCAATTACAAGGTTTTAAAGAAAGACATCCTGATAAATATCATTTAATTATTGAAGCGATGATTGAAAGAGTGAAAAAGAATAAACATGTTGTCTATGTTGGGGACTATGAATCTTATTTCACTGAAGTTCCTAATTATATATATTTAGAGATAACAGATATCACTAATCCTTTACAGATATTTGTCGAAGACAAAAGTCGTGGTAGTGATTACGGGGATTAAAAAAGTCGATTTGCTCGACTTTTTTTGATTATTGAATCATTGGTCTAAGTTGTTTCATTGATAGCCACATAATTCTTAGCGAGACCACCAAGATGAAGGCCATTTGACCAATTGCATTACCTGAGAAGATTAATGATAAGAGTGTTCCAATGATAGCTGGAGAAGCAGCGCCCCACCAAGAAATCTTTTGACATTCCCAGATATTAAGGAATTTGTATGGATTATTCTTTCCTCTAGTTAAGATAAAGACCATTAATCCTAAGAAGATAATGACACCACCATAGATTCCTAAATAGATTCCGGTGTTGGTCCATTTGGTTTTACTCTTTTGATTTAAATAGGTTTCAGTACAAATGCCTCTAAAGACATCTAATACTTCGCCTTTATGTTCATTAACAAATTTATCTTCATTAGCAGTAGCGGTGACATTAG
>CACXNV010000034.1 GCA_902769185.1 uncultured Erysipelotrichaceae bacterium
AGAAAATCATATAAAAGAGCAAATGAATAATTTCTTAACAACGTAGTTGTTTGCCAAAAAGAAAAGGGCGTTAAGATTCTAATTTCTTAACAGCCCCTTTTTCTTATAAACTTAATAGTCCTACCGCTTTCTTAACTCGATTAAGGGTTTTGCTAGCGACTTCATTTGCCTTTTTAGCCCCTTCGATTAAGACTTTTTCATAGGCTTTAGATTCTAGAATTTCTCTATATTTCTTTTGGAAAGATTCTAGCTCATTAACGACGACATCGGCAACTGCTTTTTTAAAGTCTCCATATCGATAGCCGACAAATTCTTTTTCAGCTTCTTCAATGCTGATGTCTTTAAGTGAAGCGTAGATTGTTAATAAGTTAGAGATACCTGGTTTATTTTCGACATCATATTTGACTTCGCTTCCTGAATCAGTAACTGCGGACATAATTTTCTTTCTTACTACCGCTAAATCATCTTTTAAGAAGATATCGCCTTTTGGATCGCTTTTAGACATCTTTTTAGTTGGATCACTAAGCGACATAATTCTTGCTCCTACCTTACGCATTTCTGGTTTAGGCATAGTAAGAATATCGCCGTATCTATTATTAAATCTATTAACCAAGTCTCTAGTTAATTCAACGTGTTGCTTTTGATCTTCTCCAACTGGAACAATAGAAGCATCATATAAAATGATGTCACTCGCCATTAATACAGGATAAGCAAATAAACCTAATCCGATAGCGGATTCTTTCATCTTGGAAGATTTATCTTTGAATTGAGTCATACGACTTAATTCACCCATATATAAATAGTTTTGCATGATAGCGTTCATTTCAGCGTGAGCGGAAACGGAACTTTGAAGGAATAAAGTAACTTTAGAAGCATCTAAGCCTGCGGCCATATAAAAGCAAGCAAGGTCAATAGAATTTTGTCTTAATACTTCTGGGTCAATTGGTAAAGTTAAGGCATGCAAATCAGCGATGAAATAAAAACACTCGCCTCTATCTACCTCTTTTGGTAAATGTTTGAGTACGCCTATATAATTTCCTAATGTTAATTGCCCAGTTGGTTTTATACCGGTTAAGATTCTTTCTGCCATAAGCTTTTCCTTCTTTAGCAAATAGTCTAAGCCAAATAAGTGAATTTTTCCATATTAAAATACGGAAAGAGTGTTGTATTATATATCTCAGAAAAACTTATGATTAAAATTTATACCTCTCCAAGTTGTAGTTCATGTCGCAAAGCTAAAGATTTCTTTAAAAAAGAAGAAATCCCTTATCAGGAAAAAAATATTTTTGTCGCGACTCTTAACGATGAAGAATTAAAAGATATGCTCACTAAAAGTGAAAACGGGACAGAAGATATTATCTCTACTAGAAGCAAGATTATCAAAGAGAAAAATGTTGATGTCGAGAGCATGACAATTAAAGAGCTTATCGCTTTCATAAGAGAAAATCCTTCAGTATTAAAAAGACCAATTATGGTTGATGATAGAAAAATACAAGTAGGTTATAATCCTGAAGAGATTAGAGTCTTCATTCCTCACGAAAAAAGAGTAGCGGAGTGGTCTTGTAAGAAGAGTGAATGTCCTACTTATAATAACTGCGAAACAAAAAGAGCTTAAAGATTATATATCGCGCGTTTTGCCTTGTTTATATAATCTTTTTTTATGCTCAAACCAAATGGTTTAATTATTTCTTCTAATTGTGATTTCGCTAGCGATTTAGCGCTACTTTCGACTTCTAAATTAAAATCGACTTTGTTTCTATAATAGTTTTTATCAATTACTAATAGACAGTATTCGAGTCTAACTTCCAGTCGTTCTGTTTTTAAATTAGTAATATATCTAATAGAGCTAGGATCAATATTAGACTCTTTTAATTTATCTAAAATTGGTGGATAAGAAATTATAGAATTTTCTAGTAAATCATCTTTTTCTTTGTCGGTTAATTTATGATTGATTTCAATATCTCCATTTTCACCCTTAATTTTAAGTGTTAATTCGTACTTAGAATTATTAATTTTTCTCATTCTTAAAACTTTATGAGAACTTGTTAATTTTAAATCTTCTGTATCAAAGTAAAAATTCTCGTTAATAATTTCTTCTTTTGGATATTTAGAATTTAGATAATGTTTACGAATATTTATATATTGCTCTTCATTAATCATGACGCGAGCTTCATATTCCATATTGATATTGTCATTAACTTCCATAGTTAAATTATGCTACAATGAGTGACACAAGTAAAAATCAAATTATGAAAATTGCTTTATGTTATAAATCTGAAAAATTATCTGACGAGTCAATCTCATTTATTAAAGAGAAAGTTTTATCATATGGATTGGAATTAGATGATTCTCATCCTGATGTGGTTTTATTTATTGGAGGAGACGGCACCTTCTTAAGAGCGGTCCATCAATATTATAACGAATTACATAAAGTGAAATTTATTGGTCTATGTAAAGGACATCTAGGATTCTTTTATTCTTATGATGATAGTCAAATTGACGCTTTACTTAGTGATTTAAAACGTGGAGAAGTCAAAAGTGAAACGCATCAATTATTGATGGCCAAAGTTGATAATGAAGAGATATATGCACTTAATGAGATTAGAATTGAATCTCCATTCCACACTTTAATTAGTGATGTTTATATTAATGATGAATTATTAGAAACCTTTAGAGGAAACGGACTAGTAGTATCTACTTCCTTAGGAAGTACTGCTTATAACAAATCTCTTGGTGGAGCGGTTATCTATCCATCTATTTCTTCGATGGAACTATCTGAAATTGCTCCTATTAATAACACAGTCTATCATTCACTTCATTCTTCTTTAATTATTGATAAAGATAGTGAAATTGTTTTAAAAACCAAAACTGATAATATCTTACTCGGCTATGATCATTTAAATAAAAATGTGAAGCTTGCTTCTTCTATCTCGCTTAGATTATCAAATAAAGTAGTGGTCCTTTTAAGAAATAAAGACTACTCATATACTAAATTATTAAAATCAAAATTTGTGGGTGACAAATAATGTTTATTCTTTCTACCTTTAAAGATGATGTTAATGCTTTTTTAAAATCTGGAGCGTTCTGGATTGCTTTATCAATTGCGATTTTAATTGTCATTACAATTATGATTTTATTAATAAAAAACCATAAAAAAAAGAAGTAACTATTACTTCTTTATCTGTTCAATTGCCTCTTTAATTTCTTTAACTGGAAATCCGATGACGTTATCGATACTACCGATAACTTTTTTAATTATTGGATACTTGTCATTATCTTGGACACCATACGCTCCAGCTTTATCTAAAGGAGAGCCACTTGCAACATATTTATCAATTAATTCGTCGCTTAATTCATTGAATATCACTTCGCTGGTAACGTGACTAATTATTTCTTTAGATAAATATTTAATTCTAAATCCTGTATGGACATAGTGAGTTTTACCAGATAATTCTTTTAAAATTCTTTTTGCGTCAGCTTTATCCACTGGTTTACCAATGATTTTGTCATCTAAAACCACAATTGTATCTGCAGAAATAATTAAATCATTTGGATAAAGTTTTTCAACTGCTTCTCCTTTTCTTTTGGCGATATCTTTTACAGCGTTTATAGGAGAAAGACTATATGAAGATTCTTCATTAATATCTTCACTAGCAACAACAAAATCTGATGAAATTAATTTCATCAATTCTTGTCTTCTTGGTGATTTAGACGCTAAAACGTATTTCATTAATTTTTAGACATGATGATTGGGATAATCATTGGGTAACGCTTAGTTCTTGTATAAACAAATTTACTAGCGACATCCTTTACAATCGTTTTTAATTCAGAGAAATTAGTTTTGCTTCCTAATTTTTCTTTAACTGCACTAGTAATAAGAGCCTGACATTCTAATAGAGCTTTTTCGTTATGCTTTTGTACAACCCCCCTATTATAAATAATTGGGTTATCTAACAAGGTATTACTTCTACTATCTATCGCTAAAGCGATAATTAACATTCCATCTTCATGGAGGATTCTTCTATCTTCCATAACAGATTCAGCGAGTCCGTTGATATCTTTACCATCAATATAAGAGACACCGTGTTCCACTTGATAACCAAGTTTAACTTTATGTTTAGCGAGCACTAAAGTATCTCCATTATCTAAAACAAAGCAGTGATCTTGAGGAATTCCTAAAGTTGTGGCAAGTTCAGCGTGGAGTCGTAGCATACGATATTCCCCGTGCATTGGCATAAAGTATTTAGGATTAAATAATTTTAAGACTAATCTTAGTTCTTGTTTTGATGGGTGACCTGAGGAGTGGATATCCGCTAAGATGGAGTTTGTGATGCATTCAGCCCCACATCTTGTTAACAAGTTAACAATGTGAGCAATCATGATACCATTTCCTGGAATTGCGCTACTAGAGAAAACAACTGTATCTCCTGGCATAATATGGATATCTTTATGGTCTCCTCCTGCGATTCTACTTAAAGCAGCGTTAGGTTCGCCTTGGCTACCTGTGCAAAGAATTAATAACTCACCGGCTTTATATCTTTTAATATCACTTGCGGGAATGATGCTATTATCTGGAATATGGATATAGCCAAAGCTACGGGAAATCTCGACAGCTTTTTCCATACTTTTACCAACAATAGTGATGTAACGCTTATGTTTAACAGCGGACTCACAGATTTGTTGAATTCTAGAGATGTTGCTTGAGAATGTTGAAACGATGATTCTACCCATGGCGTTATTAAAGATTTCATTAATGGAATCATTAACATTTTTCTCACTTGGTGTATAGCCTTCTTGTTCAGCGTTAGTGGAATCACTTAAAAGTAAATCAACTCCTTCTCTACCTAATTCGGCAATTCGTTGAAGTTCAATATCTGGTCCAATTGGAGTTAAGTCGACTTTAAAGTCACCAGTAGAGACGATTCTACCTTCTCTAGTATCGATTACGACTCCAAAGGAGTCAGGAATAGAGTGAGTCACCCTAAAGAAGGAGATATCGAAGTCACCAATTTTCACTTTAGTGTCAGAATTATATTCTAAAATTTTGACGCGATCCGCCATCTTATATTCTTCTAATCTATTTTTAATTAAGGCACAAGCAAGTCTAGGAGCGTATATCACTGGAATATTGACGTTTTGGATAAGAAAAGGAATACCACCAATATGATCTTCATGGCCGTGAGTAATAATTAAAGCTTTAATTTTGTTTTTATTATTTTTAAGGTGTGTGAAATCAGGAACGATATAATCAATTCCAGGGAATTCTACTCCAGGGAATTTTACCCCGCAGTCAATAATGACAATTTGCTCCTCGTTTTCGAAGCAATACATGTTTTTACCGACTTCACCAAGCCCACCTAAAGCATAAATAGAAACCGGTAGAGAAATATTCTTATCCATTGGTGCCTCCAATACATTGCTTATGTAAAAAATAGGTGCTTTTATTGTAGCACACTATTGATAAAATAAATCAATTTATTTTTTTATTAGATTAATTGCTCACCAGGAAGTTGCTTATCTGGAGCACTTGGATTGATGTGATCGTAGAAAAATACTCCATTTAAGTGGTCATATTCATGTTGAAGAACAATCGCGTCATAACCAAAAGCAGTTATTGTTATTTCTTCTCCTCTAATAGCTTCATAGGCTTTCATTTTAATCTTATAGTAGCGGTGGACTAATCCTAAATGTTCTTTATCAACACTTAAACAGCCCTCTCCAGATTCTAATGCGCACTGTTTAATAGATGTTTCTAACATCACTGGATTTACTAATTGATATTCAACTGGTCCATTTTGGGTTTCATAATAAATGACAAACATCCTTTTTAATAAACCGATTTGAATAGCGGCCATCCCTACTCCTGGACGATAGTTATGCTTTTTAGCGTATTCTTCGTCTTGAGATTTCTTTAAATAATCAAGCATCGCATCTAAAGTATCCTTATCTTCTTTAGATAAAGGAAGCTCAACAGGAAGAGATTTTTTTCTCATTATAGGATTTGAATCTTTAACAATTTTTAATTTCATATCTCAATTATCTTATCTTATATCTTTTTGCTATGCAAATGGGTATAATATTTTTAATATGAATGAGAGAATATTTGACCTTGCTATTCGATTAAATAAATCTTTATTAGATAACCCTAAAGTAATAGAACTTAATAAATTAGAAGAAGAATTAAATAATTCTTATGAAGTATATTTACTTAGTCAAAAGAAAGATGAATGTTTACAAATTTATACTCAAATGAAGGACATTTATCCTGATGGCCATATTGAAGTTATTAATGCTTTAAAAAACTTAAAAGAAGCTAAAGAGAATTTAGCGAATCATCCTTTAGTTAAATCCTATTTATCTATATATAATGAAGTTAGAGATTTATATATGGAAGTTGATGATATTTTATTTTCTTCTTTTAAAAGGAGAAGCTGTTAATGGGAATGCGAGTAATAGGTGGAGAATTTCGCCACCGTAAATTAGTCTATCCAGAATCTAATAAAGATATTAGACCCACTAAAGATAGAATTAGAGAAGCTTTCTTTTCTATTGTGGGTAATATTGAAAATAAATTATTTTTAGATTTATACGCTGGAAGTGGATCGATAGGGATTGAGGCTATTTCTAGAGGAGCGAATAAATCAATATTTGTTGATATCTCTAAAGAAGCCCTAAAATACGTTAAAGAAAACATTTCTAGTTTAAAGCTAGAAGATCGATGTGAAATATATAATTTAACTGATTTAGCCGCTTTAGAATCTTTTAAAGAAAAAGGCATGCAGTTTGATGTGATTTATTTAGACCCACCATACGAAAAAGGAAAATATGAAGAGGTCTTATCTTATATTTTTTTAAATAATTTAATTAGTAAAAATGGCTTAGTTGCAGTGGAAATAAATCGTGAGCTTAATATCAATCCTATTTGGAATAAAAAAATAAAAGAGTATCATTATGGTGAAATTCGTTTATATACTTTAATTGGAGAAAATTAAAATGAAAGTTGCTGTATATCCTGGAAGTTTTGATCCAATCACAAACGGACATTTAGATATTTTAAATAGAGCTTGTTCTTTATTTGATAAGGTTATTGTTCTTGTCGCTAATAATCCTCATAAATCTTCTAATTTTTCAGTCGAAGATAGAGTAGAGATGATTAAAGAAGCTGTTAATAATAATCCAAAAATTGAAGTTACAAGCGATAGTGGATTAACCGTAGAATTTGCTAAAAAACATGGGGCAACTCACTTAATCCGTGGCTTAAGAGCAGTTAGTGACTTTGAATATGAATTTCAACTTGCTAGCGCAAATGAATTTATTGATTCTAAAATAGACACAGTCTTTTTAATGGCTCGAGGTGATAAAACTTTTATCTCTAGTAGTTCAATTATCACTATGGCAAAGCAAGGTGTTGATGTTTCTAAACTTGTCCCTGCTAGCGTGCTTAAAAGACTTAAGTAAAATTAAGAAAGAAAAGAAAAAGGCCAACCGGCCTTTTTTTTCTTAATTAATATAATTAATTATTCCGACATTTCTGGATCGAAGACACCTTCATAATTCCAGAAATCTCTAATAACCATACCTTTGGTTGCGGCGTTAGTAGAACCTGATAAATCAAAGTCGATGTAGTTGTAGAATAATTGAGTAATTCCATTACATCCGTAATAACCGGCATCATATTTTTCTAAATCGACAACCATGGTTAATGGAGTATCTAAACCTTCATCAGAAGTGGAAGCAGCGTCTAATTTTGAAGATTTTGTCTTCATGGTGCTAACAACTGAGGATTTGTTTTTGGTGATGAGGTTTCTATATAAAGGATAATCTTCATCATCACATTCTCCATAATATTCGACTAATTGTTCAAATAAGCCAGTGTGTTTAGCATAAATTGGTTTTGCTAAATATTCTTTTCCAGCATCATCCATCTTATCAACTAAGATTGTCCACATTTTGAATCCTTGGACATAACCACTGGAAATGGCGTTGATGTATCCATCATAGGCATCTTTACAATTGGTGCAATCTTGTTTGACTAAAGAAAGAATGAATTTAGAACCAAATTCACCTTTGATTTTGTTGTGGTTTTCAGCGTTATAATTTTCTAAATAGCCTAATAATCTATCGGCTTGGCCGTTTTCTTCTAAAGAAAGAGCTTGGGCTTGATACCATGCATATTCGGTATTATTTTCTTTAGCAAATAAATTTTCGAATCCTCTTTTAATGTAAGGGATTGAGAAGATAATCGCAAAAATACCACCAACAATTAATAATGGTTGAACCCATGCGGTGTTGGCAATCCAGCGTCCAATTTTAGCAAAGAAATGTCCAATTGCTCTTAAGATTTTCATGATAACTAGCCTCCTATATTTACATATAGCGAATAAATAATATCACTTTAGTGGTTTATTTTCAATAAAATAATATAGATTTTCAATCATCAAATTAATTTCTATGAAATTAAAATACAAATTTAGTCATGTTTTTCTTTCTTATTGATATTTAAAATGCGAATGTATAAAATACATGATAGTTATGAAAAAATTCGCCAAAATTAAACGACGTGTAACAAATTACATGTATGACCATATCCGTGTAAGGGAAAGCCTTAACTTCTCAAAAGGCTTATTAGTTGCAACATCAACCGCAATTTTGTATGCATTTGGCTTTTATTGCTTTATCGCCCCCGCAGTTGAAAATCACGCGACTATATGGGGATCTTCCATTACTACCGGTGGAGTTGGCGGTATTTCTCAAGTTATCTGGATGATTTCCACTTTATGTGGTGGAACGATTAGCATTTCCACAATGCAATCTATTTTCTATTTTGTTCTTAATGTCCCTATTTTGTTATTTGCATTCTTTAAAATTGGTAAGAAATTCGCAATACTAACATTGATTAATGTTGGTTTATCTTCATTATTCATTTGGGCTTTCTCTAACGTAGAATTCATGCGCAGTATCGCTCATACACTTGATAATGAAACTACCAGCTATCATAGCGCAAGAGTGTTATTTGCGGCTGTGAGTATTGGACTTGCCAGTAGTATTGCTTTCCGTAGTGAAATCTCTTGTGGAGGAATCGATGTAATTTCCTATTATTTCGCTCTTAGAAAATCAACGAGTGTAGGTAAATACGCTACTGCGTTAAACTCTATTATTTTACTTTCATATTTTGGCTTAACCATCATTCATAATCATGGGGAGAATGTTGATATTGCTTTTGTTAACTTATTATTCTCTTTCTTATACTTATTCTCAGTAATGTTAGTGGTAGATTTTGTAAACACCAGAAACAAAAAAGTTCAAATCCAAATTATCACTTCAGTAAAGGATATTTCCTCAGTTTTGATTGCTAATTTCCCACATTCAACAACTACAGTTAATGGAAAAGGTGGCTATTCTCACGCTGATAAATATGTTGTTTATATGGTTGTTTCTTCTAGTGAAGTTAAGCGTGTAGTTGATTTAGTAAGAAAAGTGGATCAACACGCTTTCGTTACCGTTACTTCTTTAATACAAGCATATGGTAATTTCTTTATTAAACCTATTGAATAATTTTGATTATAGTAGTATAAAAAAATCACTGGCGGAAACCAGTGATTTTTACTATTAGATTTGGTCTAATTCTTTTTTGATTTCTTCTTGCTCTAAGTTCTGTCCGATGAACACTAGTTTAATGAGTTTGTCACCATATTGTTCATCCCAATCATGAGCGAAATTTTTATCATTTTGAATAAGCATTTCTAATTGCTTTTTACTTAGCTGTTCACTATACCAAGTGCCTGATTCGTTAAGTGTTTGTTGATGACCAGCTTGTTCATAGACATAGGCTTTCTTTAATTCTTCTTTGAAGTAGAGAATACCTTTAGATCTAATCAAGTGATGTTTATTTTCATTTGCCCATTTGATGAATTTTTCTTTTTCAAATGGTCTTCTACGATAATAGACCATAGTGTTGACATCATATTCATCAGCGGTCCCTTCGTCATCATTTTCTCCAATACCATGTTCGTGATGATGGTGATGGTGGTGATGATGTTCATGTTCTTCGTGATGTTCATGTTCATGTTCATGCTCATCTTCATCTTCGTCATCGTCGTGATGATGATGTTCATGTTCTTCATCAGCGTCAATTTCATTATCCCAGTCTTCAAATTCTCTAATCCAGGCTGCAGAAGTTGAAGCTTCTTCAAAATTAAATAATTTTGTGTCCACTAATTGATCAATATCAACATCACAATAATCACTTTCAATAATTTTTGCTTTTGGTTGAATTGCTTTGATGACTTTTTTCACTCTATCTAATTCAACTTTGGATATTTCACTTACTTTATTTAATAAGATAATGTCGCAGAATTCAATTTGTTGAATGACGAGATTTTCTAGATTTTCTTCTCCTCTTTCGGCTTCTTGAAGAATTTCTCCGCAACCAAATTCATCTCTAAGTCTTAAAGCGTCAGTAACCGAGATAACAGCGTCTAAAGTATAGAATTTAGGAAGTTTTCTCTTATTAAATTCTTCTTCCATATAGGCAATTGTTTGCGCAATTGGAACTGGTTCACAGATTCCGCTTGCTTCAATTAAGATGTGATCAAATTTTTGTGATTGCACTAAATCCGCTAATTGTTCAATTAAATCTTTCTTTAATGTGCAGCAGATACATCCATTTTGTAAAGACACTAAGTTATTATCTTGAGAAGAGACAATTCCATTTTTCTCAATAAGTTCAGCGTCAATGTTCACTTCGCCTAAATCATTAACGATAACCGCCATCTTATGATTTTTAGCGTTTCTTAAGATATGATTTATTAAAGTGGTTTTACCACTTCCAAGATATCCTGTAATTAATGTAATAGGAACAGTATTAATTGTACTCATAAAACCCTCCTAATTAAATATAATTCCTGGCGGAGAAGAAGGGATTTGAACCCTTGCAGGACTTGCATCCTCTAGCAGTTTTCGAAACTGCCCCCTTCAGCCGCTTGGGTACTTCTCCAGCCTGTTCAATTATACCGACTTACGAATAAAATTTCTATATCAATCAATTATGAATAGAAAAATTCATAACTACTCTCTATAATTATGTATTGTATGAGACTCGGAGACTTTACTGATTATCGCTTTATTATCTTCTTCTCGGTTTTATTAGTTGTTGGACTTTTATTGACCTTAGTTATCACTTATTATGCGATTGGAGCGCACAATGAAAACAAGTTTAATAAGCAAATCTCTTATGAAAGCACAACCACTCGTATTTTTATCATCGATGTAAAGAAGAACAAATATGTGGTCTTTAATAAAAGTGATATCTCCAACAAGAAAACTGCTGATCTATTCTCTTTTTATTCTTCTTTTCACCCTAATGATGTTGAAAAAGTTAAAAGCTGGATTTTCGATATCTGCGTTAATCCAGATGAAGTGAATGAATATTTAGAGGCTGATGTTTTAATTAACAAAACTAACAAAGTCTGTTTCTCTTTACTCAGATTATTAGAGTACAACCGTGAAATTGGTTTGATTCATTTAGAAAGCCATCTTCTTAAATATATTACTCCACTTAATGAACCTAAGAAAAAGACTAACGCTAAAAAGGCTCCTACAGGCATAGTTAAACGTAGTCAAATTATGCAACTGATTAATAAGAATAAAGCATTAAGTGGATTTACATACTGTATTAGATTCTTCTACACCAAACAAAAAGTTATTTCTAATGACAAAATTGAACGTTATATGGTGATGAATTTAAAAAACGCAGTTTATCCATTTGCCGCCAACCCTAGATTAACTAGACAAATGCTAGATAATGGAGATAATGAATTATTCTTATTTGATCTCCGTATTTCTAATAAAGAATCAGCAATGCAACTTGCTAATTCAATGGCTAAAGCCATTAGAAGAGAGATGGAAGTTAACGGCTTTGCTGGATTTATTAATTTCTCTATTGGTGTAGTGGAAAACGCAAACTTCTATCGTGACTTTGATAGCATTGAAGAAAAAGCTAGAGAAGCATGTATGGCCGGACAAACAAATTCTAAAGAAATTGTTTTACATCAACGTAATATTGAGGCTAATAACGAGACCATTTTATACAATCAACAAATTGAACACATCTTAAAAGAAAATGTTTTAAGATTCTTATATCGTCCAGTAATTAATGCCAAGACCGCTCAAACAATTGGGTATTTTGAATACGTTAAAGCTTATGATTCACCATTCTCTAGCTTTGCCGAAATGTCGAAATATGCTTCCCGTATTAATTTAAACGGAGAATTACTCGCTAAAGTGAGTAAGAACGTCATTCCAAAATTCATCATGGAAAGACCTGATGAATCAATGAGATTGTTCTTCACCATTTC
>CACXNV010000035.1 GCA_902769185.1 uncultured Erysipelotrichaceae bacterium
ACACAAAAAGGCGAAAAAGGTTTCTTAACAGTTTATCTGTTACATTTACAAAGCAAATTAAAAGGGGCTAAGTCACCTCATAGGTTTCTTAACAGCCCCCTTTTATTTCTCGAAGAATTTCTCTAGCTCTTCGTAGACTTTTTGATTTTCTTTTTCGTTTAGAATCTCGTGTCTCATGTTGTCTAATGTGACAGCTTCGACCTCTTTATAGCCTACTTTTTCTAATAATGCTTTAGAAGAGGCTCTACCTTTATCAAAGCCAGTACATGGATCATCTTTACCAGCAATTAATAAAATTGGAGTGTCTTCTTTTACTGATTTATATTTTCTTGCTTTACCCATTTTTGATAATAAGCACATTAAGGCATCAAAACTACCAAGGGTGAATTCCACTCCACAAAGTGGGTCGGCGATATATTTATCAACATTTTCCTCGTTATAACTAAGCCAATCTAATGGGGTTCTTGGATTTTCAATGGTCTTATTAAACGCACCAACAGCGAGGCCATTAATTAATTTAGAGTGGCCTTTACTTCCTTTAAAGAGTTTAACGCATTTAGTTAATGCTTTTCCAACTCCTGCAATTGGATTTGGATTAACATATCCACTTAAAGCAACTTTTGAATATTTAGAGCCATCAGTTTGCATTAAAACTCTAGAGATGATTGTTCCCATAGAGTGACCGAATAAATATAGAGGTAACTCCTTATCATATGTTCTTTTGATATATTTTCTAATTTCTTTTTGGTCAGCGATAATTAATTTATCGCCCTTTTTATTAGAGATATGAGATAGAAGTGGAGCAGATTTACCGTGTCCTCTTAAATCAGATGTCACACATGTATAGCCTTTAGAACATAGATATTCTGCAAAAGCATCGTATCTTTCTTTATATTCTTCCATTCCATGGATAAATTGAATAACTGCTTTTGGATTTTTAGCTTCAAAGACCGCTAAAGATAATTCATATCCATCAACACTTTTGAGTGTTAGTTCAACTTTTGACATAATAAGTACCTCGCTTAAATATTATAGAGCAATTAAAAGGAATAAAATTTAACTTTTTAAAATATTTTTACAAAAAAATGCGTTTTTTCAACTCTATATATAATAAGGAGACTTTTATGAAAAAGAAAAATAAAAACGCGATTATAAGAAAAAAGAAAGAATTCAGGTTTCACAAAATTGAACTGATTTCCAGCAATAACAAAAATTCTATTGGATGGCATCCGGCTTATGTGTTCTTAGAAAAAGGCAATGTATTCATTTATGTTTCACTTACTCATTCAAACTCTATCAAAAACGGGATTGTGATTAAGCTTAAAAAGAATCCAAACCCTAAGGATAATCGAGATTCATTTTATGTTTGTGAAGTTAAGGAAGACACAAAAGATAGATTTAGACGACGTAGGGAAGGTTGGTCGATGGATGCTGAAGACGATAATGCGATTAGGGATTTGTTTATGAAAAAAAGATGATTCTGCCGATCGAATATAATTCGACTTATTAGCACCGGAGAACTAGCTCCTACAAATCATCTTCTTATATTTAATGTCATCAACTTTATTTAGTCAATAATTAATTATATTAATTGAAGTTTTTCACGCTTACACGCATAATATAAATGTTATGAAAACTAATAAGTGTTTTGAAACATTTCCTAAAAGAAACGAAGTGAAAGAGTTTTTAAAAGAGCTCAAATCTTATATGTATCCTAATTATTTTGAGGATGCTGGAGATGATATCTCTTCTTTTAAAAAGAAGAAACTAGAAGTTGTTAAAAAGATTTATCTAAAGTCTATTTGTAAAACTACTTGGGATAAATTCTCTTTAGTGATTGATGATATTAAAGCTAAATTGGATAAAGATTTAGATTTCTTCTATGAAGGAGATCCTGCTGCTGATAGCAAAGATGAGATTATTATGGCCTATCCTGGCTTTATGGCCATTGCCTATTACCGCATTGCTCATGAATTATATAAATTAGGGGTGTGCTATGTTCCAAGAATCATTACTGAGATTGCTCACTCTAAAACTGGTATAGATATTCACCCAGCTTGTAAAATTGGCTGCCCATTCTTTATTGATCACGGCACTGGAATAGTCATTGGCGAAACAAGTGAAATTGGTAACTACGTGAAGATGTATCATGGGGTCACTTTAGGAGCGCTTTCCTTAGAAGGTGGACACACACTTCATGGAGTTAAAAGACATCCAACGATTAAAGATTATGTTACTATCTACGCTGGAGCGTCTATTTTAGGTGGAGAAACTGTAATAGAAGAGCGAGCAGTTATTGGCTCAAACGTCTTTATTGTTAACTCTGTCGTTAAAGATACGAAAGTTATATATTCAGAGAATAATATAAAAATTAAATAATTTAATTATTTAGGAGTATCGTCATGAACAAGAAATTCTTATTACCAATATTATCTATTGGACTTGTTTTATCTTCTTGTGGGGGAGATAGTAACCCTCCCGTTCATAAATTGGATCATTTAGATATTGATTCTTCTAGCTGCCAAACAACTTTTACTTATGGTGAAGAGTTTAATTATGACGGCTTAAAAGTAGTGGCGGTTTATGATGATGAAAGCTCTATCACTGTTAGCGATTATAAAGTCAATACTCCAAATATGTATGTGCTTGGTAATCAAGATGTTAAAGTTGAATATTTAACTATAAGCAAGACTTATCAAATTAATATTGTTGAAGCACCTAGTTATTTCCCTACTAGTGAAGTTATTACATTTTTATCAAGCAGAGGAGTAGAAAATCCTGCTAATTATTTAACAAGTAAAATTAAAGGAATTGATAAAGTAATCTCTTCAGAAATTGTTGAAGAAGATATTCATTATTTTCATGTTGAGACTAATATCACTAATGCGTATTATCAAGAAATAATGGCGGAGCTAGCCTCTTTAAACTGGGATAACGGTGAAGGCGGAGTATTAGTTGATCCAACTTTAACAGTCGGAATACACGGCTATTTAAATAATAGCATTTATTCTTTTGATTTTTACGCTTATAGCGATATTATCGCTGTTCCTCCTGAAGATGATCCAGAGCAAGAAGGGGAAGAAAAAGAACTTAATTTCCCACTTCAAAACGCTGAATATATCGCTAAAGAGACTAATTTAGATGGAAAGAGTTATACATTTAACCAAGATTTTGTGTTTTCTTTTGCTAAAAATGGAAGTAACACTCCAATTTCAGAAAAATCTAATTATGTGGCTTTATATACAAATAATTCTTTAACTATTTCTTCTAAATTCAAAATGAAGAAAATAGAATTTACTAACCAAGACGCTTCTAAAAATGGTGATTTAGCAGTTGGAGAAGAAAAACTAGTTAAATCTAGTGGTCTTACAACTTGGGTTGGTGAGGCGAAATCTATAACATTTACCGCTATCAGCCAATATCGATTCTCTAATATCAAAATTTCATATTTTGAACACGCTGAACCAGTAATCGAAGGTTTGAAAACCATTAAGGAAGTTTTAGATTTTGCTAAAGATGTAGAATATACACCAACAAACGGTTGGTATTTAACAAATAGCACCGTGACAGTTAAGGTAAAGGCCATTGACGCAATTGATAGTGTGACCACTAGTGGACTAGACGCTAATGCTCGTGGAAAAGTGCTATGCGTTGATGAAACTGGATATATTGTCCTTTCTAGCGGTGTTAGTAAATCTAATCCAATCGATTTCTATCAAAGAGTGAAAGATTATATCAAAGCAGGTACAACTACTTATGTTGTGACTGGTAAATTAGCCTTCTTTAATGATGTTGTTGAGATTAAAGTTGATTCATACCAATATGATCCTGATTTAGAAATACAATATGATTTAAATGACTTTGTCACTCCGGGAATTAATACCAGCGAATTACTCATGAATCACTGTAAATCCATTAAGACCAATAAAGATGGTTATGGAGTAGGCATGATTATTAAGATGCCTTCACTTACTTATTTTAATAAGTATAATGACGCGGGTAGTTATTATTTCTTAGATCAAGAAGGTAAGTTGGTGCCAATTTATTCATTGTTAGACAAAGATAGAAGTAGCCTACAAGAGGGTAAGGTTTATGACATTATTGGATTTGAATCTTTATATAAAGGACGACCTTCATTAAGAATATTGGATATTTCTATTGACTCTGAAAATGATCCAGCAAGTTTTGATTTTGCTAATGCAGTTAGTAAAGAAAACACTAAATATTTCTATAACGTTAATAGCGAGAATTCTAGCTATAAAGAAGAATTCTATAATAGCGCTACTACAATCTATAAAATGGATGTTTATGTATCTTCTTATGCCTATGATAAATTCACCTTTAATAATAGTTATTATGAATATAATAAATCATATACAACCGGTAATAGCCAAGTGGCTGCTGCTCAACATTATTCATTAGGTGTCTTTAATGAAGATCTTGAATACAAACAATTATTTACTGATTTTGATTTGGCTACTGCCAGCTCAAAAGAAGAAGCAGATAATTTACATTTAACTTTATATTTTACTTTAGCGTTCTTAGATACAGTGGACGGTAAAAAAATGTGGAGAGTTAATGTCTTTGAAGATTTGGTGTTTGGACTAGACTACTATGAATCAGAAACTCAAAATATTGATTTTACTTCTATGACTCCAAGTCATGATGAAAATAAACAATGGTATCAAGCAGGAGACTTAAAAGTCACAAACGCCTCGACTGATATCAATGATTATTCTTATTCAGTTTATTATCTTAAGGTAGTGGATGGTACTTCATTAACTATCGAATTTAATAAACCAATTATTGCGTTTACCATTTATCATAAAACTTACTCTTATATTGCTGGAGTTGGGGAGTTATCTATAACTAGTTACCGTCAATTTAAAGACCACACAGTGTTCTTACTTTCTGAACCAACTACAAATATTTATATTGATAACTTTGCTGTTGGGGCTAGTAGAACTAATGCCTATTTAGGTATTGATAGTATCACGGTTAATTTTTAGAGGTGTTTATATGGGATTACGTTCAATTAAAGAAATATTTATTACGGGTCATGGACCAAGTAGTAGCCACACGATGGGGCCTTATTTTGCCTCACAATATATTTTAAGAAAATATAAAGATATCGAACATATTGAAGTAACTTTATATGGTTCTTTAGCCTTAACTGGTAAAGGACACTTAACCGATTACATTATCGATGTTGCTTTTAAAGATATTTCTCATAAGATTATTTTTAATAAAAAAACAAAAACCAAACACCCTAACACTATGACTTTTAAAGTCACCACTAAAGAAAAGACTTTTACTGAAAATGTGATTTCTATTGGTGGAGGTAGCATTGTCACTGTCGATAATATCAATGAGATCGGCGCTAAAAACATCTATCCTCATACACATATGACGGAGATTATGAAATATTGTACCTCTCACGATATGTCATTTTATGACTATGTTGTTGCTCATGAAGGTAAAGATATCTATAAATATTTTAAAGATGTCTTAAAAGTAATGGATGAAGCTTATGATAGAGGTTTAAAGGCTGAAGGGTATCTACCAGGTAAGTTACACGTTAAAAGAAAAGCAAAAGCAATGTATGAAGCAATGGAAGATACTACACTTGGTTTAAATGATGTAGCGATGAATGTCGCGATTGCTTCTTTTGCAGTTGCAGAAGAAAATGCATCTGGAGGAATTATTGTGACCGCTCCAACGTGCGGTAGTGCTGGTGTACTTCCTGGATGTATTAAATATTTAAGAATGAAGAAAGTATCTGATGATAACATCATCAAAGGCTTAGCGGTAGCGGGCTTATTTGGTATTGTCTGTAAGATGAACGCTTCAGTTAGTGGAGCGGAATGTGGCTGCCAAGCCGAAATTGGTGTCGCTTGCTCTATGGGAGCGGCGATGATTGCCTTCTGCTTTGGAAAAGAGATTGCTGATATTGTTCAAGCTGCTGAAATTGCCTTAGAGCATTCTTTAGGTTTAACTTGCGATCCAGTTGATGGATATGTCCAAATTCCATGTATTGAAAGATGTGCGATTTATGCGATTAAAGCCATTAACGCGGTGAAACTTGCTATTGTAATTCCTAACGATGATATTCATGTTAGTTATGATGATTCGATTAGAACAATGTATCAAACTGGACTAGACATGAACAAGAAGTATAAAGAAACATCATTAGGTGGACTTGCAGAATTTATCAAATAATTTTACAAAATTATAATAATTTTGCTATTATATAGAGCACACTAAAAAAGGAGAAAGAGTTATGTATCGAGAAAATTCATGGAAAAAATATAACGAGAAGCAAGAAAAAGAAGTTTTTAAATTCGCTGAAGGCTATAAAGATTTCTTATCCGCTAGTAAAACTGAACGTTTAGCGGTAAAAGAAGCTAAAGCTAGATTAGATAAGGCTGGCTATAAAAACGCTGAAGAATTAAAATCAGTGAAACCAGGTGATAAAGTCTATTTCTTAAACAAGAACAAGAATGTCTGTGCTTTTATAGTTGGTAACAAACCACTTAAAGATGGTTTAAGAATTTTAGGAGCTCACATTGACTCCCCTAGAATGGATTTAAAAGAACATCCATTATATGAAAAAAATGAATTCGCTTTAGCGGATACCCACTATTATGGTGGAATTAAAAAATATCAATGGGTTACTATTCCTCTAGCATTACATGGTGTGGTTTGTAAAAAAGATGGTTCAGTCGTTGATATCCATATTGGTGAAGATGAATCTGATCCAGTGGTTGGTATTTCTGATTTATTAATTCATTTAAGCGCTGACCAACTTCAAAAACCAGGCGCTAAAGTGATTGAAGGCGAAGCTTTAGACTTAACTATTGGTAATAAACCACTTAAAGGCGATGAGAAAAGCGCGGTTAAGGCTAACGTCTTAAAGATTTTAAAAGAAAAATATGACATTGAAGAAGAAGACTTCATTTCTGCAGAAATCGAAGTTGTTCCAGCTGGAAAAGCTAGAGATTATGGTCTAGATCGATCCATGGTTGCTGGATATGGTCACGATGATAGAAGCTGTGCTTATACTTCTTTAATGGCGTTAATCGACACTAAAAGCGTTGAACATACAGCATGCTGTATTTTAGTTGATAAAGAAGAAATCGGTAGTGTAGGTGCTACTGGTGCCCAATCCCGTTTCTTTGAAAACGCAGTTACTAAATTATTAGAACTCGCTGGAGAAAAAGATCCTCTATGGGCTGCTAGAATCGTCTTTGAAAATTCTAAGATGCTCTCTAGTGATGTTTCTGCTGGATTTGATCCTTTATTCCCAGGTGTTTCTGATCCAAATAACGCTGCTTATTTATCTTATGGCTTGGTGTTTAACAAATATACTGGTGCTAGAGGTAAATCAGGAAGTAACGATGCTAACCCAGAATATTATGCTTGGATTAGAAGAGTGATGGATGATGCTAAAGTTAACTGGCATAATGCTGAACTCGGAAAAGTTGACCAAGGTGGTGGAGGAACTATCGCCTACATCTTAGGTAATTACAACATGAATGTTATTGATGCTGGAATCCCAGTTTTAAATATGCACGCTCCTCAAGAGATTGTTTCTAAAGCTGACTTATTTGAAGCCTACAATGGATATAAAGCATTCTTGGGGGCTAAATAATGTTAGAAGCAGCAAAAGACAATTCTATAAAAGCTAGATGGGCTAGATTTCATAGCAAATTAAAACATACATTTACAGAAACAAAATTTGGTAAAGTTTGGACTAAATATAGATTACAATATTTAGCCTACACCTTAGTTATGGAAGCGGTGATGGCTGGTTTATATTTCATCGCTACACGTATTCCTACTCAAGTAGTGACTTTTGACACTACCATTATTGATGACAAGATTCCATTTATCTCATATTTCTATTTCTTCTATTTGTTCTACTATGTAGTTCCAGAATTAGCGTTATGGGCAGTATCGTTTTGGGATAAGAAGAAATCGCTTAATTTAACTAGCTCATGTATCGCTATGTCTTTCTTAGCGTTTATTTGCTATTGTTCTTGCCAAGTGAGAATGGTTCGTCCTCAAGCTGAGGCGATTGTTGCAGAATACGCTAATTTCTCTAGTGTCTATAATTTAGATACATTCTTTAAGTGGGCAGTTAACTTACAATATACGAAGTTAGATCCTATCCCAGTTAACTGTATGCCTTCGCTTCACTGTGCAGTATCTTCTGCAGTAGTTTTGACCGCTATTCCTACTGGAAAAGGAGAAGGCAAATTCCCAATTGGTTGGCGAATCTTCTTTGGCTTATTTGGTTTAGGAATTATTCTTTCTACATTTATCATCAAACAACATTATTTCTTCGACGCTATCGCAGGAACATTTGGATTTGTCCTAGTGTACTTCATTATGAAGTTATTAGTTGTTCCTGCAATTGATAAACATAGAGAAAAGAAACAATTAAAAAAAGAACAACTTGCTAGCGAAAACTAATAAGGTTTATCTTTACAAAGGGAATAGATTTATATAAACTATTCCTTGCGATTTGGCGAACGTGGTGAAGTGGTTAACACATCTGGCTGTGAACCAGACATTCGTGAGTTCGATTCTCATCGTTCGCCCCAAACGTAAAAAAATGGCAGTCATAGACTGCCTTTTTATTATTTTAATTGATTATTTTTTCGCTTTTCTTTCTCGCTTATTCTCATACATTAAATGATCAGCGAGAACAGAAACTTCTCTAGCGTTTTTATTGGTTTTTGGATTATAAGTAGCAACTCCAATAGAAACACTGACTCTTTCCCATTCGTTTTTCGCTTTACGAGAGATTTCATCGGATTCTTTTAAGAATTCTTTTCTAAGCTTTTCTCTATTTTTGTAATCTTCATCTTCTAAAATGACAGTGAATTCATCTCCACCTAAACGATAAACATTACTATTTTTAAAGGTACGAACAATTAATTCACTTGCTTTCTTTAAATAGATACTGCCCTTATCATGACCGTATTTATCATTGATGTGCTTTAAATCATCGCAATCAAAAAGTGCAATAGCAAATTCGACTTTATCGTCACTATCTTGAATACGTGATTCTATAGCGTCTAAGGCAATATCAAAGGCACTTCTATTTCTTACCCCTGTTAAAGCGTCTTTATAGGCTAAAGAGTTAAGGTCTTCAATATATCCGCCTAAATTAGAAATTAACTTATTGAATGTAGTGGTTAACATTCCAACTTCATCATTGGTCCTACACGAGATCTTTACATCATAATTTCCTTCATTAATGAGTTCTGCAGCTTTAGTTAATTCATTTAACGGTTTAATTAGTCTTCTAGTATATAAAATAGTAAACACCGCAACTAACACTAATAAAGCAACAGAAACAATAATGATTCTGATAACGATCTTAAGCCAAATAGAAGTGACTTCACTTTCAGGGACACTAACAACTACTGTCATTCCGTTTCCTAAATCTAACCAATAGGCGTGTTTTTCCACTCCTTCAAAAACGTATTCAATGTGATGGTCAGTCCCGTGGATCGCCTTATTAAAGCCCTCAGGCATATTTGGTCTTTCTTCTGGTTTCATTCCTAAAATGTCATATTTAGGGTGATAGATAATTGACCCGTTATTGTTTTCCACAACAAAGGCTACTCCTGTGTTTTGAACTTTAATATCTTTAAGTGGTTCACCTAGAGTTTTATAGCTAACTTCAATACCGACAACACCAACAAAAGAACCATTTCTTTTTACTGGTGCGTTATAAGATAAAACAGTTTCTCCATCTAAACTATCTGTATCATATGGTAATAACCATATAGCCTTATCTTCGTTTTTTGGTCTCCAAAACCAAAGGCATCCATCAGGGGTAATTTCGGTTACAGGGTGAGGAATAAAACCTTTTCCATCTAAATTTGTATACCAAAAACCTTTTTCTTCGGTAATATCAGAGATTTCAGGATCAATACGGTAATAATAGGTATAGGCTCCATTAGTGTTTATCGCTGCTTCACTAAACATGATATCCGCGTTATGTATATGGGCAGCCCACTCTTCTTTAGAAGTGATGTCGGAGAGATTGTCTAAATCTGCATCAATTAAACTAGAAACTGTATTTACTGATTGCTCAACACTCTTAAAATAATAGTTTAAATTATTCTTACCAATCTCACATGATAAAGATAAAGCCTGTTCAGCATCTTTATGACCGATTCGAGATATATAGACCGCACTGATAACAGTTGTGACAGTGATTGCTATCGCAATTGGAATAATATTTAATAGTGTGAGTTTTGCTTTTAAGGAATGCATAGTCCCAATTTATTTTACCATATTGTATAAAGAAAGGTAAATACGAATACCTTGGCTATTATGCGAAACGCATGAAATTTATTTCATACTTGCCCTAACCCATGAGATTGTTGATTTTGCCAATGTTGTTGGCTAAACCTTCACAAAATCACGCATTTTAAAACCTTACAAAAACTTATTTCAGGCGTTAAGTCATTGAAATTATCTCCTTTTATCCAAAAATTTTGGTCACTTTTTTATGCTACTGAACGAATAATCCTATATAATAATTGTTGAGGAGTATCATATTTCAATTCGTCTCGAGATGCTGATACTGACTCAGTTGTACAGTTTGTTAACGCTAGGACGTTTACTACAAACTTTCTTAAAAGGTTCATGTTTTCTGAGGCTGAACCTTTTTTCATTCTCATGCGATCTTCTTTAAAGGAATTATCTAATACCCAATGAAGAGAGTTTTCTATCGCCCAATGATGTCTTCTAATTTTCATAAATTCATTGACTGATATATCGCTAGTAAAGTAGTAATATTCTGATTTAGTTATTTCTCCAGTAATCATATATTCAATCTTACTATTCATTTTTCCAATATGAGATATATAAGGAAGCCACTGCTCGATACCAACAATTCCTTCTAAAGAATATAGATTAAATATCCTGGTTTCTATTCTTGATGAATTAACCGCTATATCTTTGGCTTCTCCAAATGAGTTAGTTAGTAACTTAGAACATTCATTAATCACTTCTTTACTATTTTTATAAACAATCACGAAGTCATATTCATATTCTTTTAATAATCCAAGTATTTCGTGAGTTATTCCTATCCCATCAATGGTTATATATGGTTTAACACTAGGATAAAATTCATGAAACATTTTTAATAGAACTGGTATAACATTCATTTCATTACCTTTATCAGAATTGTTATAGGAAAGAAGCGATAATTTAGATTCACTCATAAACATAGTTACGATATCTTTCATTCCACCATAAGGGCCTTTAATAGATGAATCTCTAGTTGCTCTTATACATTTACCATCGATAGAGATTATTGGCCTATTTTTTAAAGATGGAAATAGAAGAGCCACTAAGGTTTTATTAAGCTCTAATTTATCAACTTTATGAACCGTTCTTTC
>CACXNV010000036.1 GCA_902769185.1 uncultured Erysipelotrichaceae bacterium
AAGAAGTAACCCTGCAACCTATATCAAATTATTTGATGAAATTAGAGATTTATTCGCTAATACGGTGGAGGCTAAAGCTCGAGGATTTGATAAAGGTCGGTTCTCCTTTAATGTTACCGGAGGAAGATGTGAGAAATGTGAAGGAGCGGGTGTCACTCGCGTTCCAATGAATTTCCTTCCAGATGTTTATGTCAAATGTGATGCATGTAATGGTAAACGCTATAACGAAGAAACTTTACAAGTTACCTATAAAGGTAAATCTATATATGATGTTTTAGAGATGACTGTGGAAGACGCACTTAGCTTCTTTAGTAATCATCCAAAAATTAAAAATAAAATCCAAATCTTATATGATGTGGGACTTGGCTATATCAAACTTGGTCAGGCTGCAACGACATTAAGTGGTGGAGAAGCTCAAAGAGTTAAACTCGCCTATGAGTTACAAAGAAAACCAACTGGTAAAACTTTATATTTATTAGATGAGCCTACTACTGGTTTACATTCTCATGATGTGAAGCAGTTAATCGCAGTTCTTCAAAGAATTGTGGACCATGGAGATACAGTAATTGTGATTGAGCACAATCTTGATGTGATTAAAGTAGTGGACCACATTATTGATATTGGACCTGATGGAGGAGATAAGGGCGGTAAAGTTGTCGCTACTGGAACTCCAGAAGAAGTGAGCGAGAATAAATCCAGTTATACTGGTGAGTATTTAAAGAAAGTGTTAGGTAATTGATATGGTAGCGTTAGTGTTTATGATTATTGCTATTGTTGGCGCTTTAGCGCTTGCATCTTTTAGCATTTATAAAAGTGTGAAATTAGTGAAATCACCAACTCCTAGAGCGAATAATTATCCTTTAGAAGTTAAAAAGTTAGCCTATTTCAATATCGCTACTGCGTTTTTAGTGCTATTAACGTTTATTATGTTATCTATTTTCCAAGCCTATCCTTTAAAAGGCGGAGAATGGGCAGCATTAGTGATTGGTTCTTTACTATTTGGCTTTGCTTTTCCAAGCGCAATATGTGCTTTTATTATTCATTATTACGGAAAAGAAATTCCTATCAAACTGAATAAAGGATTATTTTGGAGTATAATTGGTGGTTTATTAATTACCGGATTAGGCTTATTAATTATCACTAATAGTATTGCGGATTATGTCACCTATCCTTTAGTTAATGGCATCTCCTTTAAACAAGGATTTACAGTTCCAGGAGGAGTTAAACCTTCAATTGCCTGGTACGCTTTATGTATTTTAGGTGGAGCAATACTTGTTTATTTTGTTTGTGACCATAGATTTTATGTTGAATATGGTAAACATGGAATATTAGAATCGACATTCTTAATTGCGTTCCCTGCTGGAATTATTGGCGCAAGAATCGGTTACGTGATTGGTAACTGGAATCGTACCGCAGAAGGACTTAGTTTTGCTCAAAGAGTGGCTAATGGAGAGTGGTGGTCACCTTTAGCCATTTGGGAAGGTGGATTAACCATTATCACCGGCGCCTTAGTTGGTATTATTGTCGGTGTTCTTTGGTTTATTTGGAGAAATAAAAAATATTCTATTTGGTTAGCGGTAGATATCATTGTTCCTACTATTTTAATTGCTCAGGCAATTGGTAGATGGGGTAACTTCTTTAATGCAGAAGTACACGGCTTTGAAGTAGCCGCTTCTAGCTGGAGATGGTTCTTACCAAAGATGGTACTTAATAATATGGCCTTCTCAGAGAAGTTAGGACCTGCCGCTGCTGGAAATATCTATTTACCGTTATTCTATATTGAATTTTTATCTAATTTAGCCGGCTATTTCTTTATTAGATTTGCGCTTGGTAAAGGCTTAAGAAAATATCTTCAACTTGGTGATTTAGCTTTCTCATATATAGTGTGGTACGGTTTAACCCGTGTCATTATGGAACCTCTTAGAAGCCACGCCTATAATATGGGTACTGATAACTTCTATAGCTGGATTTGGGCGATGGTCTTTGTAGTAGCGGGTTGCTTTGCTATATTCATGAACCATTTTATAAGATACTTATTAAATAGAAAGAAAGAATCGTTTAAAAATCAAAGTTTATTAGGTTCTTCTATTTCTAGTTTTGCTTTATTCGCGGTCTCTATTGTCTTTATTGTTTTAGGGGCAATCTATATGGGCGGAGAAAGAACTAATACAATGATGTTTGATAGTTTTAATACTGGTTTATTGCTATTAATTATTGGCTTAGGAGTATTATCCATATTTGGATGTGGAATTATATATTTAATTCAAGGATTATCTAAAAAACATGAAACAGTATAAGACTCTACTTTTTGATATGGATGGAACAGTGATTGACACTGATCCACTTTTAAAAGAGTCTTTTCATATACTTTATGATAAATATCGCGATGGAGTTTATACTCCTGATGAAGAAATTTTCTATTTAGACTTTAGCCAAAGAATTCCCAAATTTAGAATTAGATTTTATTTTTAAAGAATTTAATAAAGTGTCTGAAGGGTTATATCCAACCCATACTTTAAAATATGAAAATTCTAAAGAAGTTCTTTTAGAGCTTAAAAAAGCGGGATATCAATTAGGAATAGTCACTAATAAAGTTCATAGACTCGCTATTTATGCTTTAGAATGTGTCGGTCTAGATAACATCTTTGATGTTGTTATTGGTTTCGAAGATGTTAAAAATCCTAAACCTGATGCAGAAGGAATATTAAAGGCAATAGATTTATTTAATTCTAATCAAGAATCTACTTTATATATTGGCGATAATGCCTCTGATATATTAAGTGCGGATAACGCTAAAGTTGATTCTTGTTTAGTTACTTGGGGTCCAAGAATTATAGATCCAAACGTAAAACCAACTTTTAAAGTTAATTCATATATCGATTTAAAGGAGAAACTACTATATGGAAAAGGAATTTGATGTTGTAGTAATTGGAGCTGGTCCTAGTGGAATTGGCTGTACAATTGCTTTAAAAAAAGAAGGCTATAATGTCGCTTTAATTGAAATGGGTATGCCAGGAGGGAAAATTAATATCGCTCCTAGAGTAGATAATTATCCTGGCCAAAAAGAGATTCCTGGACCAGATTTAGCGATGATTTTCTATCAAAGAATTTTAGATAATGAACTTAATTTTATTGGTGACGAAATTGTTTCTCTAGATAAAGAAGGTGACACTTTCATTTCGACTGGCAAAAATGGTGTTTATAAATCTAAAGCAGTTTATATCGCTAGTGGTACAGTCGAAAGAAAAATTGGCTTACCAAACGAAGATAAATTATTTGGGCACGGCCTAAGCTATTGCGCTTTATGTGATGGTCACTTCTTTAAAGGACAAGATGTTTTAGTAATAGGTGGAGGTAACGCGGCTTTAAAAGAAGCAGTGCACCTCGCTCACTTAGTAAAACATTTATATTTAATCCATAGAAGAAATGAGTTCCGTGGTTCTATGAAGATTGTTGATGAACTTAAAGCTTTTGATAATGTCACAATTATGACTCCATATATTCCTCTAGAATTTATTGGAGAAGATAAATTAGAGGCAGTTAGAATTCAAAATAAAGAAACTTTAGAAGAAAAAGTATTAGAAGTTCAAGGTGTTTTCCCGCTTGTTGGACAAAACCCAAATACCGCATTTATTAAATTAGATATTAAAAATGAATGGGGAAATATTCCTGTAGATAAAGCGATGTCTACTAGTGTAGAAGGTTGCTTTGCTGGAGGAGATGTTCTCCCTAGAGACATAAGACAAATCTATTTAGCAGAACATGACGGAATGGTCGCTGCTAAATCTATTAAGGAGTATTTAAGCAAATGAAAAACGTCGTAGTGATTGCCGGTCCAAGTGGATCAGGTTTATCTAGCGTAGAATTCGTTTTTGAAGAACTTGGTTATTTGGTAATTAAAAATCCTACAGTTCACTCTATTAATGCGGTTGTGGATGATCTTTTAAATGAGAAAAGTGAACTCAACAATTTCTGTTTAATGCTTAATGCCGGAAGTGGAAACGAAATATTTAAGATTTTAAAAAAGAGAAAAGACGCCAATTATCGTTATATCGTCTTAAACTGTTCAGAACACGAACTCAATAAACGTTATGCGTTAAGTAGACACGTTCATCCTCGAAGTGCGAGATTTAAATTATCTTTAACCGACGCCATTAAACTTGATATTAAAGACACTTTAGATATTGTTAACGAAGCCGATTTATATATCGATACTTCTTCTTTAAGTGTTAAGCAACTTCGAGCGATGGTCTATAAATTTTTAGCGGGTATTGAAGATGATAAACTTCTTTCTGTCACCTTTATCTCCTTTGGAATTAAAAACGGTATCCCTCAAGGAATTGATACATTTTTAGATACTAGAATGATTCCTAATCCATATTGGAATGAGAAATTAAAAGAACTTAACGGGGCTGACCAACCCGTAATTGACTATATGATGTCTTTTGAAGTCACTAAAGAAGTATTAGAAAACTTTAAAGGTTATTTATCTACTTCTTTAGAAGAAGTCGCTAAAGATGGTAGAAGTTCCTATACAGTAGGCATTGCTTGTAGTGGTGGACAACACCGTTCCACATTTGTCGCTAATTATTTAGCGGACTATTTCTCTAAAAAATATCGTACTCAAGTGATTCATCGAGATTCACCAAGCTTAAATAAAGAATAATGGATAAACAGTTAACTTTTTCTCAAATTGTTAAAGAAGAATTAGTGAGTGAAGTCGCTCTTTCTAATGAAAGAAAAGAGGCTCTTTTAAGTGCCTATATTCGAATTAGCGCTTCTATTAGTTTTGTAAACAAGAAAACTGAAGTTATTTTAAAAACTGAAAACGCGAAAATTGCGAGATTCATCTATTCTTCTATTAAAGAATTAGGAGAAGAATATCAAATTGAACTAAAGTTTGATAAATCTAAAAACCGCAAAAAGAAAACTTATTATCAAATTTTTATATATGACGCGGATGAATTATTAGATAGACTCCATGTCTCTTTTATGGAAGGAAAGATATCAAAAGATATTGTTTATAATGATGAAACGATTTCTGGCTATTTAGCAGGAGCCTTTCTTGCTAGTGGCTCCATTAATTCACCAGAAACCAGTAATTATCATTTAGAAATCACCACAGTTAGTGAAAACTACGCGAAGTGGTTATCAAAATTATTCTTAAAATATAAAAAGATTGAGATGTCCACCAAAATTGTGAAGCGTCGAGATAAATATGTCATCTATTTTAAAAAGGGTGATCAAATATCTAATTTCTTAATTATGATTGGAGCGGCGAATTCCTGCATGGAATTTGAAAACGCTAGAGCCTATCGAGATTACACAAATAATACGAATCGATTAATTAATCTAGATATCGCGAATATGTCTAAAACTACTGAGGTAGCAAAAAGACAAATCAAAGAGATTAAATATATCGACGATAAATTAGGGATTCATAATCTACATAATCCGAAAAAAGAATTACTTTGCTACTTCCGACTTGATAATGAATCTTTATCAATGCTGGATTTAGCTAATAAATTATCTGAAGAATTAGGAATCATTATTACTAAGAGTAATGTTAATCATATGTTTAGAGATTTACATGATCTATATTTACATTTAAAAGGAATTAAATTATGAACATATTAACTCAACTTGGAATGCGTATAAGATATTTAAGAAAATTAAAAGGAATGTCTCAACTAGATTTATCTTTAGAGTCTAATATTAATAAAAACTATATTTCTGATTTAGAAAGAGGAAGTAGAAATCCGTCTTTATTAATCTTAGAAAGAATATGTAAAGCGTTAGAGATAGATTTATCAACTTTATTTAAAGGGATACAATCTTTTGAATAGTAATATATAATATATTAGGAATAAGGAGAATATTTAGAATGCAACTAGTAATTTTAGCCGCTGGTATGGGAAGTAGATTCGGCGGACTTAAACAAATGGAGAAAATGGATGAAGCAGGTAACTTCTTACTTGATTATTCGATTTATGACGCCAAAAGAGCGGGATTTTCTTCAGTAGTATTTATTATTAAGAAAGCCTTCTATGAAGACTTTAAAAACTCAATTGGTAAAAGAGTGGAGAAATTAATCAAAGTTGATTATGCTTTCCAAGAATTAGATGATTTGCCAGAAGGATTTAGTGTTCCTGAAGGAAGAGAAAAGCCATGGGGTACAGCGCATGCAATTTACGCGGCTAGAGATTTAATTAAAGAAGATTTCATTATTATTAACGGAGATGACTTCTACGGAAAAGAAACATATGAAGTCGCTTATAAATATTTAGCCTCTTTACCTAAAGGTAGTAAGGGTAAATACGCCAATGTTGCTTTTAATGTCAGTAACACTATGACTGAAAATGGAGCGGTTAAAAGAGGTGTTGCATTTACTAAAGATGGCTATTTAACAAAGTTAGTGGAGTCCTCTATTGAAAAGGTGAATGGAGAAATCGTTTGTAAACCATTAGATGGCTCTGAGGAATTTAAAGTACCTCCAACTCAACTCGTTTCTATGAATTTATTCTGTTTTAACTTAGATTTAATGGAGCATCTTAAAAATCGATTCCCAGTGTGGTTAAAAGAGAATATTAATGTTCCTAAATCTGAATTCTTAATTCCAACAGTAGTGGATGAATTAGTCCACGAAGGAAAAGCCACTTTGAAAGTTTTAGAAACTTCTAGTGTCTGGTTTGGAGTGACTTATAAAGAAGATAAGCCAGGTGTTGTTAAAGCCCTTAAAGCTTTAGTGGACAAAGGCGAATATAAAGAAGGATTATATTAATCTAAGAGTCTGGGTTTCCAGACTTTTAAATTGCTATGTATCAGGGTCGACACTGTAATATAAATGACTATCAATATTTAGAAAGAACTTCTAAAGAATTTTTATCAGTTATTAATAGGGACAATACCGACTTAAAAAATCTTAATTCTTATTTAAAAATATTTAGCAATTTTGATTTTGATATTTCTTCAAAAATCAGAATGTGTCTAGAAAAATTAAGTACCGAAAAAGATAAGTATTTTTCTAAAATTACTGATCTATTAGACGAACTTAAAAATAACGTTTTAGTGGATATTCGTGAACATAACTAGAATGATAGAAAGGTATCAAAATTAATAGTTTGATACTTTTTTATTGCGAAAGAAAAAAGATATAGTATAAACTATATAACGCAGTGAAAAAGGAGGCATTTATATAATGTCAGTAAAAGTTGCAATTAACGGATTCGGTCGTATTGGCCGTTTAGCATTTAGACAAATGTTTGGTGCTGAAGGATATGAAATCGTCGCGATTAACGATTTAACTTCCCCAAAGATGTTGGCTAATTTATTAAAGTATGACACCGCTCAAGGTGGCTACTGTGGAGTCGTCGGAGAAAATTTACACACTGTTTCCTCTAAAGAACCAGTCGTCGACGAAGAAACCAAAGCAGTCCTTCAACCAGGTTCTATTACAGTAGACGGTAAAGAAATCACCATCTATGCTGAACCAAAAGCTGAAAAATTACCTTGGGGTAAATTAGGTGTTGATGTCGTCTTAGAATGTACAGGTTTCTATACTTCTAAAGCCAAAGCACAAGCTCATATCGACGCAGGTGCTAGAAAAGTCGTTATCTCTGCTCCAGCAGGAAATGACTTACCAACTATCGTCTTCTCAGTCAATGAAAAGACCTTAACAAGCAAAGATACCATTATCTCTGCTGCTAGCTGTACCACTAACTGCTTAGCCCCAATGGCCAAAGCTCTTAATGATGCATTCCCAATTCAATCTGGTATCATGACCACAGTTCACGCTTATACTGGTGATCAAATGATCTTAGATGGACCACACAGAAAAGGCGATTTAAGAAGAGCCCGTGCTGGTGCTGCTAATATCGTTCCAAATAGTACAGGTGCTGCTAAAGCTATTGGCTTAGTTATTCCTGAACTCAATGGTAAACTCATTGGTAGTGCACAACGTGTTCCAGTTCCAACTGGTTCCACAACCATCTTAGTGGCAGTTGTTAAAGGTGAAGAAGTCACCAAAGAAGCAATCAATGCTGCTATGAAGGCTCAAGCAAGTGCTTCCTTCGGTTATACTGAAGAACAATTAGTCTCTTCCGATGTTATCGGTATGAGATTCGGTTCCTTATTCGATGCTACTCAAACCATGGTCACCAAGATTTCTGAAGGCTTATTCCAAGTCCAAGTCGTCTCTTGGTATGACAATGAAAACTCTTATACTTCCCAAATGGTGAGAACCATTAAATACTTTGCAGAATTAAAATAAGTATTAGGGCATTATAAGTTAACAAACAAAATAAGCGCCCACTCGTTTGGGCGCTTTATATTTATAAAGGAGAAAAACCATGTTATTAGTTAAAGACATGAAAGATTTAAAAGGAAAACGTGTTATCGTCAGAGTCGATTTCAACGTTCCTCAAAAAGGTGGAGTCATTTCCGATGACAACAGAATCGTTGCTGCTTTACCTACTATTAAAGAATTAATTGGTAAAGGTGCAAGAGTAGTTTTAATGTCTCACTTAGGAAAAGTGAAGCACAAAGAAGCTCCAGAAGTTGTTGAAGAACAAAAGAAAAAGAACAATATGGCTCCTGTCGCAGTTCGTTTAGGCGAATTATTAGGTCAACCAGTGAAATTCTGCCCAGCTACTAGAGGAGAAGAATTAAAAGCTGCTGTTGCTAGTTTAAAAGACGGAGAAGTCTTATTAATGCAAAATACCCGTTATGAAAAGGGTGAAGAGAAAAACGATCCAGAATTATCTAAAGAATGGGCAAGCTTAGGCGATGCCTTTGTGATGGATGCTTTTGGTAGCGCTCATAGAGCTCATGCTTCTACATATGGCATTCCTGAAATCTTAAAAGGTGAAGGAAAGCAAGTCGCTATCGGCTATTTAGTGGAAAAAGAAGTTGTCTCTTTAGAGAAAGTCGTTAATGTTCCTGCTAGTGAACATCCTTATGTTGCGATTTTAGGTGGCTTTAAAGTTTCTGATAAAATCAAAGTTATCGATTCTTTACTTAAGAAATGTGACAAAGTCATTATTGGTGGAGCGATGGCCTATACTTTCGCTGTTGCTTTAGGCAAGAAAGTTGGTAATTCCCCATTTGAAGCTGACCAAGTCGAATATGCAAAACGTATGTATGAAACTGGTAAGATCTTACTTCCAGTAGATGCCGTGGTCGCTAATGATTTTGAAAATCCAACCGATATTAGAACTATCGAAGGCGATATCCCAGAAGGATTCCAAGGAATGGATATTGGTCCTAAGACTAGAGAAATCTATGCTAGAGAAATCTCTAAAGCAAAGACTGTTTTCTGGAATGGACCAATGGGTGTCTTTGAAAGAGATGAATTCACTGCTGGTACAGTTGCAGTTTGTAAAGCATGTGCTGAATTAAAAGACGCTTTCACCGTTATTGGTGGTGGTGATTCCGCATCTGCAGCCAAGAAACTTGGCTTCAAAGAAAAATTCTCTCATGTCTCTACTGGTGGAGGAGCATCTTTGGAAATGATTGAAAATGACGGTCATCTTCCAGGCATTGATGTTATCAAATAATGAGAAAGAAATTATTACTTGGCAACTGGAAAATGAATAAACTTGCTAGCGAAGCAAAAGAATTTGCTTTAGCAAGTGTTCCATTTGCCGCTTTAGCAAAAAAGAATAATATTGAAATTGGTGTCGCTCCAACTTATTTATCTTTAGCAACCGTCAAAGAACACGCTTCTAAAGATATGATTGTTGCTGCTCAAAACGTCCATTTTATGGATCACGGCGCCTATACTGGAGAAGTCTCCATTCCAATGTTAAAAGAATTTGGCATTGATTGGGTGATTATCGGCCACTCTGAAAGAAGAGCCTATGATAATGAAACTAATGAAAAATGCCATGACAAGATGAAAGCCTTATTTGAAAATAATATGGTACCAGTCTACTGTGTTGGTGAAACCTTAGCGGAATTTGACGCTGGTAAAACTAAAGAAGTAGTGGGTAAACAAGTTAGAGAAGGTTTAAAAGATTTTACCTCCGAACAAGTCGCTAGATTAGTTGTTGCTTATGAACCAGTTTGGTCAATTGGAACTGGTAAAAATGCTTCTAGCGAGATTGCTCAAGATATTTGTAGTTATATTAGAAGTATCTTAAAAGAAATGTTTGGTGGTGTTGCTGAAGAAATCCGTGTTTTATACGGAGGATCAGTTAAACCAGTCAACGTTAAAGAATACTTATCTTGTCCAGATGTTGATGGCGCTTTAGTTGGTGGTGCCTCACTTAAAATTGAATCATTTGAAGAATTATTAACCAATATTTTATAAGGAGAATTTTATGAATAATCAAATTTATGAATCTCCAAATCCAGAAGTAGTTGGCCAAAAAACTAGAAGTGGAAATCTTAGCTTTGCTAAAATCTTCTTCTATATGTTCCTTGGTTTAGCTCTTACTACAGGTGTTGCCTTTGGTGTTGGGGCATTATTAGCTTATAAATGTCCTGACTTAGAAACATTTAGAAATGTCTATCTTGGATTAATGATTGGTAGCGCAGTCGCTTTAATCATTATGACATTTGTCATTAATCTAGTTTTCTTAAGAGGACGTCACTCGATACTCGTGCCCGCGATTATATATTGCGTGCTCATGGGTGTCTTATTATCTTCCTTCCCAATCTTTATTGACTGGAAGATCTTAGGAATGGCGTTTGGCATTACCTCAGGTATCTTCTTATTATTAACTTTGATTGCCGTTATTTCTAAAGGAAATATGTCTCCATTATTAATGCTAGGTTTTGGCTTATTAATGGGTTCTGGCATTTTAATCTTAGTTAATTTATTAATGCGCTCTAGTACCTTATATTGGGTTATCTCATTTGCTATCTTTGCGGCAATGATGTTCATTACAATTTTTGATATTTGGAACATTAAAAAGATTACTGAACGTGGTGAGATGAGTACAAACTTAGAACTTTATTGCGCATTCACTCTCTATGTAGATTTTATCTACATCTTAATTAGAGTTATTTACTTCTTACTTCTTATCTACGGAAAAAGTAAATAATTAACTAAAAAAAACTAAAAAAGAAATGGTGTTATTCAGTTAACATCATTTTTCTTTTATTAAACTATTGCGTATATACGTATATGCGTGTATAATCGTGAACAATACCGCGAATTTATTGATAAATAACGGGGTCGAAAAAAACTTGAAAAAAAATTTAAAAAAGTTGTTGACTGCTATTTATTAATAGTGGTAGTATATTCAAGCGTGCAGTTCTGAGAAGGACACTTATTACATAGTAATATAGCACGCTACTGATCTTTGAAAACTAAACAGATGTACAAACAACAAACGTCAATTTTTTAATTTACAAAAACCAGATAATAATTTTGAACTAGAATACAAACATTGAGAGTTTGATCCTGGCTCAGGATGAACGCTGGCGGCGTGCCTAATACATGCAAGTCGAACGAGGTGGAAGGGAGCTTGCTCCTTGATACCGAGTGGCGAACGGGTGAGTAACACGTAGGTAACCTGCCCTTAAGCTTGGGATACCCAGAGGAAACTTTGGCTAATACCGGATAACAACAGAGGAGGCATCTCCTTTGCTTGAAAGGCCCTTCAAAGGGTCACTTAAGGATGGACCTGCGGCGCATTAGCTAGTTGGTGAGATAAAAGCCCACCAAGGCGAGGATGCGTAGCCGACCTGAGAGGGTGATCGGCCACATTGGAACTGAGACACGGTCCAAACTCCTACGGGAGGCAGCAGTAAGGAGTTTTCGGCAATGGGGGAAACCCTGACCGAGCAACGCCGCGTGAGTGATGACGGCCCTATGGGTTGTAAAGCTCTGTTGTAAGGGACGAATGATTCGCTTAGGAAATGAAGCGAGTTTGACGGTACCTTACCAGAAAGCCACGGCTAACTACGTGCCAGCAGCCGCGGTAATACGTAGGTGGCAAGCGTTATCCGGAATTATTGGGCGTAAAGAGGGAGCAGGCGGCAAGATAAGTTTGAAGTGAAAGCGTGGAGCTCAACTCCATACAGCTTCGAAAACTGTCTAGCTAGAGTACGAGAGAAGTGAACGGAACTCCATGTGTAGCGGTGAAATGCGTAGATATATGGAAGAACACCAGTGGCGAAGGCGGTTCACTAGCTCGAAACTGACGCTCAGTCCCGAAAGCGTGGGTAGCAAATAGGATTAGATACCCTAGTAGTCCACGCCGTAAACGATGAGAACTAAATATTGCCGCGAGGCAGTGTTGAAGCTAACGCATTAAGTTCTCCGCCTGGGGAGTACGATCGCAAGATTGAAACTTAAAGGAATTGACGGGGACCCGCACAAGCAGTGGAGCATGTGGTTTAATTCGACGCAACGCGAAGAACCTTACCAGGGCTTGACATGGAGGCTAAATACTTAGAGATAAGGAAATATACGCCTCACACAGGTGGTGCATGGTTGTCGTCAGCTCGTGTCGTGAGATGTTGGGTTAAGTCCCGCAACGAGCGCAACCCCTTTCCTTAGTTGCCATCATTCAGTTGG
>CACXNV010000037.1 GCA_902769185.1 uncultured Erysipelotrichaceae bacterium
AATAATCCCACAAATCCCACTAAAGCGTTAACAACCATTTCTGAATCGCTATTTCTAATTAATTCTAATAGTCCTTTTTCTTCACTATAAAAAGTGATGTTTGGATATTTCTTTTTATATTTATTAGCGATAGCCTTATCTTGAATACAAATATGTTTAACATCTGGGTGCTTTCTTAAAATATAAGAAATACATCTAGTTCTTTTTCCAACGGAAAAGGCCGCTAAAGAAAAATCTTTAGGGAACTTGTTTATGACATCAATGGTTTGTTTACCAATTGATCCAGATGCCCCTAATAAACATATTTTCATATAACTACACCAAGAATTGATCCCAGTTAAATTTACCTTCGTTAATTGCAGAAAGCATAAAGACGAAGATAGAAGCTACAATCACAGTAAATAAAATAGAGTCTAATCTATCTAAAACTCCTCCATGACCTGGAATGAGCTTTCCATAATCTTTAATTCCCCAATATCTTTTAATAGAGGAGAAGACGAAGTCACCAAGAGTGGCGAATAAAGGAATGATAAGAGATAAGATAAGAATTAAATACCAGTTTTTAGATAAAGATACAAAATAGTTACCTTCTTTATCTCCAAATAATGGGAATCCACAAGCAGTTACAGTAATACCAAAAGCGCTAGAAAGAAGGAAGGAAATCACTACTCCGCCCACAAATCCTTCCCAAGTTTTCTTAGGAGAAATTCTTTCATTCATTTTGTTTTTGCCAAAGAATACTCCAACAAAATAGGCTCCAGTATCAGTCATGAATGTTGATAAAATCACAAACACAAGGAGCATAGAAGGCTTAATTGTATTATTAATTGTGAAGTTCCAAGCTTGGACTTCTGCGTTTTCATATAAAGTAATTGGGTAGCATCTTAAATAAAATAAGCATTGGAACCCAAATCCCACTAAGATAGCCATTGTAATCATAAAACAGGCATCGTGAACCGTGAAATCTTTATAGATAACAGTTAATAAGAACACCAAGAAGACACCCACTACCACAACTATAATTGGCAAATAAATCATCTGGTAATATTGGTCAATTTTACTAATTGCCGCTCCAGAAATTGCCATTGTTCTAAATAGCGGCCAATAAGCAATTAAAGCAACAAATATAAAATAAACAATTACAGTAACGACTGTTCTTTTATTTGTGCAGCCTAAAATTTCGTAGCAAGCAACACCTAAAGCAAATGTGATAACAGCGAAATAAATCCAGTCTCCAAGAAATAAAGCGGGGACAATAATTCCTAATCCCACAATTGCAGAAATAATTCTGGTGCGCATTGATTTTTTAGCGCCATCAGTTAATTCATTTTTATGGATTCCTTTTTTAGCGGACTTATCTCTTTTTGAGAAAAAACCTTTTCTTTTAGGAAGTTCTACATCATTAGAGTTGATTGGCATAGTTTCAACATCTTTTGTAACTGTTTCCACTACTTCAACTTCATTATTTTTCTTTGTCATTGATTGTTCCAAACCTCCTATTTCTTTCATAATACGTATTGATACATTTTCTAAATTCTTCTTTTGTAAAATCTGGCCAGGTTGTTTCTGGGAAGATAAATTCAGCATAGGCTAATTGCCAAGGTAGATAATTACTTGTCCTTAATTCACCTGATGTTCTAATTAATAAGTCCACCGGCGGTAAACCTGCTGTATATAAATAAGATTCAAATAAGTCTTCGGTTAACTCTTCAGGTTTTCTTTTTCCCGCTTCTACTTCTTTAGCAAATAATGTTGCCGCTCTAACTATCTCGGCTTTACCGCCATAATTTAAGCAAATATTGAAATAGAAATTATGAAGGTCTTTAGTTTTTTCTATCGCATCATTAATGACTTTTTGAGTTTTAACAGGAAGTCTAGATATATCTCCAGAGATTCTGATACATGATCCATCTTTAATAATGCGGTTAATTTCTTTTTTAAAGAAGATTTCTAAGTACTTAAATAAATGATTGATTTCCGCTTTTGGACGATTCCAGTTTTCGGTAGAAAAAGCATATAAAGACATCACTCTTATATCTTGTGCGAGGCATTCTTCATAGATTTCAATTATTCGGTCACATCCAGCTTTATGACCAAGGTGACGTGGTAAGCCACGTCTTTTCGCCCAACGGCCATTGCCGTCCATAATGAAGGCAACATGAGTTAACTTATTTTCCATTTTTTCCATACTATTGAAGATAGTATACAATAAAAGTGCGCCGGAGCGCACTTATTAATGTAATTTTTTTCTTTTAAGAAACTGGCTACATTAGATTGCCATGATTTCTTTTTCTTTCTCAGCGAGAATAGTGTCGATATTTTTTGTAGCCTCATCAGTGACTTTTTGAATATCATCTTGGGCTCTTTTTAACATATCTTCTGGATAAGAATCATCAATCTTTAAGACTTCCATGTAGTCTCTTCTAATGTTTCTAACAGAAACTTTAGCTTCTTCTGCGTATTTATGTGCTTGTTTAACAATTTCTTTTCTTCTTTCTTCAGTTAAAGCAGGAATAATTAAACGTACACAAACTCCTTCGTTAATTGGGTTTAATCCTAAATCTGAAGCATTAATTGCAGCGACAACATTTTTCACATCATTTTTATCGTATGGTTTGATTAAAAGTTGTCTTGGTTCTGGAACAGAAATAGATGAAATTTGATTAAGTGGGGTAGGAGAACCATAATAATCAATTTCAATTCCATTAAGCATCGCTGGGGACGCTCTACCGGTTCTTAAAGTTGCTAAAGTCGCGCGATAAGAATCAATACTTTTGTTCATTTTTTCTTGGGCTTCTAATGCATATGCATCCATATTGTTATTCTCCTTTTTTACAGACTGTGCCAACATTTATTCCTTTGGCAGCCTTGTGGAAGTTATCTAAATCTTGCATTGAGAATACTAAGATTTGGATATTTGTGTTCTCTATTAATTCTATCGCAGACTGGTCCATAATTTGAACATTTAATTCTCTCATTTGTTGATAAGTGATTTCTGGATAGAAAGTTGCATCGCTATAAACGGTAGGGTCTTTATCATAAACTCCCTTCACTCCGTTTTTCGCCATTAAAATAGCGTCACACTTGGTTTCAATCGCTCTTAATGTCGCAGCAGTATCTGTGGTAAAAAATGGCTTTCCTGTTCCACCTGCTAAGAAACAAATTTTGCCGCTAGATAAGTCTTTTTTGACTTTCTCAACATCATAAGGAATGGTTACTCCTTCTATAGCAGGAATCGCACTATAAACAACAGAATCCACTCCCATTTTCTTTAAAGCACTACTCATTGCTACAGCGTTAATAACTGTACCAAGCATCCCCATAAAATCAGCAGGAACGCGTTCAATTCCAATTTTATCAGCGACTTTGCCTCTCCAAATATTACCAGCGCCAATGACAATCGCCACTTCCATTCCTTCATCGTGAAGAACTTTAATTCTTTCACAAATCGCGTTTAAAGATTCGACGTCAATGATGTTATCACTGGACTTAATTCCAAGGGCTTCACCACTTAATTTTAGTAAGACTCTTTTATACATTTTGGGCCTCCTTTTTGTTAAAAAAAGAAACACGAAATCGTGCTTCTTAATTTTTTAATTATTTAGCTTGTGACATAACTTCGGCAGCGAAGTCATCTTTTCTTTTTTCAATTCCTTCACCAACTTGGTAACGGACAAATTTTAAAACTTTCGCTCCCTTTTCAGAAACTAATTGACCAACAGTCTTGCTATCATCCTTTAAGAATGGTTGAGCTTCTAAGGTCATTTCTGCGAAGTATTTGTTAATTTTGCCTTCTAAAATCTTTTCTAAGACAGGGGCTGGTTTGCCAGCGAGTTTAGGATCGTTTTTAGCAGCTTCTTTTTGAACGGATAATTCGTGTTCTTTTGTTTCCGCAGGAACATCCGCCATAGTTAAGTATAATGGGTTATTAGCAGCAATGTGCATTGCTAAGTCATGAGCTAATTCTTCATCTCCGCCTTTGACACTAACAGCAACGGCAATCTTACCACCCATATGGATATAAGAACCGATGATGTTATCTTCTTTAGGGATGATGACAAATCTTCTTAAGTCGAACTTCTCACCCATTTTGACGGTGGCATCAGTGAATAAGTCTTGAGTTAATTCTTTAGCTTTTTCAACTGATTCTGGTTCGTTCTTTAAGATCACATCAGCAACATCTTCCACTAATTTGCGGAAGGCATCGCCTTTGGCGACGAAATCGGTTTCACAGTTAACTTCTAAAACAACGACTTTACCGCATTTTGCACAAGTCTTAACAATTGCTAAGCCTTCTGCAGCGATTCTATCAGCTTTTTTAGCAGCTTTCGCTAAACCTTTTTCTCTTAACCAGTCTGTGGCTTTTTCAATGTCGCAATCATTAGCGAGTAATGCGCCTTTGCAATCCATTAATCCAGCACCAGTACGGTCTCTTAATACTTTAATTAAATCAATTAAACTTTCACCCATGATTATTTTTCCTCAGGTTTTGCTTCTTTTTTAGCAGCTGGTTTTTTAGCAGGAGCTTTTTTGGCTGGTGCTTTCTTTTCTTCAGCTGGTTTTTCTGCTTTTTCAGCAGCGAGTTCTTGTTGTTCTTTAGCAACAGCAGCAGCTTTATCATGAGATGCTTGTCTTAAAGCTTGTTCTTTTTCATAAGCTTCTTGTCTTGCCGCTCTTTCTGCTCTGATTCTTGCTAATTTTTCAGCGTTTTCTTTATCTGTTTGTTTGATGACTTCTTTCATGGTGATGTCTTCGCCTTCATCTTTGATGTAAGCGACAACTGGAATGCCACCTTTAGATTCCACAACCGCATCAGCAACAACCGCTAAGATTAAGCTGACACTTCTAATGGCATCATCATTAGCAGGAATAACGTAATCCACTAAATCTGGATCACAATTGGTATCAACAATACCAAACACTGGGACGCCTAACTTTCTAGCTTCGGCAACAGCGTTATGTTCAATACTTGGATCGATGACAAATAAAGCATTTGGCACCTTTCTCATTTCTTTAATACCTTCTAAGTTTTTAGAAAGTTTTTCTTTTTCTTTTCTTAATTGGGCAGCTTCCACTTTTGGTAATAAGTCGAGTTCGCCTTCTTCATCTCTTCTTTCTAATTCTTTGAGGTATCTAATACGACTTTGAATTGTTTTGAAGTTTGTTAAGGTTCCACCTAACCATCTGTTGGTGATGTAGAAACTTCCGGAACGGAGAGCTTCTGCTTCCACTGCTTCTTTACATTGTTTTTTAGTTCCAACAAAGAGAACTTTTCCACCATTATCGACGATTTCTTTCATTGCTTTGTAGGCAGTGATGATTAAATCGACTGTCTTTTGTAAATCGATAATGTAGACACCGTTTCTAGCTCCATAGATGTATTTCTTCATCTTTGGATTCCATCTGCGGGTTTGATGACCAAAATGTGCACCAGCTTCTAAAAGCTTTTTCATGGTGATAATTGGTGCATCAGGATCATGCACGACTGCTTCCATTGGATTAGCAGCCACTTCAGTAGATTCTTCTACTAATTCTTTCTTTTCTTCGCTCATTTGAGCCTCCTTATGTTTAGCCTCCACCGCTTCGAACAACTACCCTCACATATAATGTGAGACAACGGAGTTGAATTCACGGTGTGTGTAGTCTCTATATCTTATAGAGCGTGATAATCATAGCAAACTAAAAAGAGTTAATCAACGAGAAAAATATATATTTTTATCTTTTACTTCTTATGGGCTCGAGGATGACAAGAGGAATATGCTTCTTGCATTGCTTCTTCAGTCACATGAGTGTAAATCTGAGTGGTATTAATACTTTCATGACCTAGAAGTTCTTGAATAATACGTAAGTCCGCTCCATTTTCTAATAAATGAGTAGCGAAACTATGTCTTAAAATATGAGGATGTAAATTAACAAATGTTCCAGTTTTAAGTTCGATGGAATCTAAAATATATTCTAGCCCTCTAACAGTTAATGGCCTGCCTTTATTATTAAAAATTAGTTTTTTTCCGTCTTCCATTTTAATAACCGGGCTTCTACCTAATAAGTTTGGACGACACATTTTTATATAAGCTTCGACATCTTTTCGACATTCTTCACTAAACGGGACCATTCTTTCTTTTCTGCCTTTGCCATAAACCTTTAAAATTCTCTGTTTTAAATAGACGTCTTGAATTTCCAATTTACATAATTCACTCGCTCTTAATCCACAGTAATAGAGTAGAGATAAAATTGCTTGATCTCTTAAAGATAATTCATCTTCTCTTTTACGATTTTCCTTTAATAGTTCTTCAATTTGTTCTTTATAAAGAACACGCGGATATTTTCTTTCAATTTTTGGCGAGTCAATAAATAGAAATGGGTCATCTTTAATATAGCCTTCTCTAGCTAAAAATTTATAAAACTGTCTTAATGCAGTAAGTCTTCTTTTGCAGCTTCTTTTAGAAACACCACTAGTGATTTCCTCAGTGAAAAAATTACGAATTACAATTTGATCCACTTCATCCATATTGATGTCTTCTTTAAAGAGGAATTTAAAAAACTTTTCGATATCTCTTCGATAAGAATCGATTGTGTCTTCTGTGCAGTTTTTGCCAAATTGTAGATAGTTTAAAAATTCTTTTGTCGGCTTATTCATATCAACGATATTCTAACAAAAAAGACGCCCTATTTGCGTCTTTTTTTCAAAAGTTTTTCCATATGATTACATTTAGGATAATTCGTGCATCCTAAGAAATAACCATATTTGCCTTTCTTTTTGACAAGTTGACCAGTTTCACAATCAGGACATTTTTTAACGTATTCAGTTGGGGTGTCCACTGGTTTTTCTTCTTTAACAATGTATTTACAATGTGGATATCCACTACAGGCGATAAAGACTTTTCCTTTAGCGTCTTTTCTCTCTACTAAAGGCTTACCACATTCAGGACAATTCTCTCCAGTATAAATAACGTCCTTCTTTTCCTTTTGAACGTATTTACAACTTGGATAATTAGAACAACCAATAAATTGACCGTTTTTTCCTTCTTTATAAACTAATGGAGCGCCACATTTTGGACATTTTTCTCCAGTAGGAATAGGTTCATCAACATACATCACTTTTTGTACTTTATTGAATTGGGTCATAAATTCATCATAGAACTTAGATAAAATATCTAAAGATGATGAATCTCCTTCAGAAATTGTATCAAGTTTTGTTTCCATGTCAGCGGTATATTTAGCGTCGACAATATTTGGGAAATATTTAATTAATACATGCGCAGTCTTTTTACCTTGATCAGTGACATTTAAAATGCCTTTTTCTTCATCAACATATTTTCTCTTTTTTAAAGTAGAAATTGTGGAAGCGTAAGTTGAAGGTCTACCAATACCCACTTCTTCCATTAATTTAACGATTTTAGCTTCGCTATATCTACTTGGTGGGGTAGTAAATTTTTGTTCTATTTCCTTTTTAACTAATGTTAATTCGTCATTTACATTAATTGAAGGAAGATTTTTATAATGCTTTGTTTCTTCTTCATCCTTATAGACAATTTCATAACCTGGGAATAAGGTTCTAGTGAATTCTAATTTGAATTTCACTCCATTAGAAGATAAGTGAACCACTAAAGTTTCTTCTTTCTTCCCTTTCATTAAACTTGCTAAAGTACGATTATAAATTAATTTATAAAGGTTATATTGTTCAGGAGTTAAGAAACTTCTAACTGATTCAGGGGTGCGGTGATTACTTGTTGGTCTAATAGCTTCGTGAGCATCTTGAGTTAATTCACCAGCTTTAAAAGCTTTTGGTTTGCCTAAATATTCTTTCCCGTATGTTTCGATAATATATTTACTAGCGCGTTCCACAAAAATAGGAGCAAGTCTAGTAGAGTCAGTACGCATATAGGTAATTAAACCAACATGTTCTCCATTAACTTGAATACCTTCATAAAGTGACTGGGCCACTCTTTGAGTTTTATCAGTTTTAAACTTTAATCGTGAGAAGGCTTCTTGCTGTAAAGTTGAGGTCGTAAAAGGAACTTTTGATTCAATAGTTTTAACAACTGTTTCAACAGAATCAACATTTAATTTATCTTTTAATAAAGATAAAATGTGTTCAGCTTCATCTTTAGTTTCAATATTTTTCTTACCAGTTTCATCACTAATAAAAGTAAGTTCATATTCCTTGTTATTTAATAAAACTGATGTATTAACTTTCCAATATTCTTCAGGAACGAATTTCTCTATTTCTAGTTCTTGATCATAGACCAATTTTAATGTTGCAGATTGCACTCTACCGGCGCTTTTAGAATGAATTTTCTTATTTAATAACGAAGATAATTTAAAACCAATAATACGATCTAACATTCTTCTAGTCTCTTGAGAAGCTACTAAATCTAAATCGATAGTTCTTGGAGACTTTAAAGCTTCATTAATTGAATCTCTAGTAATTTCATGGAATTCTAACCTTTTGTTAGTTTTCACATCTAAATTAAGAACCTGCGCTAAATGCCAGGCAATTGCTTCTCCTTCGCGGTCAGGGTCGGTAGCTAATATGACTTCTTCAGATTCGTCTGCAAGCTTCTTTAAATCATACACTACTTTTCTTTTATCATTATTAATTACATACGCGGGCGCGAAGTTGTTTTCAATATCGATTCCTAGTCCGCCTTTACCCTTTGTAGCGAGGTCTCGTATGTGACCATACGAGGCTTTAACGACATAGTCTTCGCCTAGATATCGCTTGATTGTTTCACATTTTGTTGGAGATTCGACAATAACTAATTTCATAAGACAGCGCCACAATTATGGTTATTAAAAAGCATAAAGTCAACGGCAAAAATCCTTATATATATTCTTAAATAAACATTGTTATTTAACTTCACATAATAAAGAATTTCGTCTCTCTGATAAATAATCAATAACATCTTGAGGTTCAGTCACAACCGGAGCCCCTTCTTTAATTAATAAGTCATTTAGTGAGTTTTTTATATCCCCATTTGGAATCACCATTAACTGTCTAAATATTTCCAAAGTATAGTTAGCGGTAATTAAAGTTCCACTAATGCGACTAGCTTCACCAATTAAAGTGCCTTTAGCTAAACCGGCAATTAATCTATTTCTTTGATGAAAATGTATTTGCTCAGGAGAAACATAACCATAATATTCTGAAATAACTAAATGTTTTTTCTTTATTTCTTTATATAATTCCGAATTACAGCTTGGATAACAATATTCAATCCCGTTAGCAAGCACAGCAATAGTTCTTCCTCCATTATCTATTGCGGCTTTATGAGCCCGGAAATGATGTTATATTTCTTACAAATATTAGAAACAATATAATAAACATTCTTTCTTCCTTCTTCACTTGCTTTTCTAGAGCCCACGACCGCTAGATTTTTTTCAACATCTGATAATAAAGAAATATCTCCATAATAAAATAAAACAATCGGAGGATAGCGTATCTCTTTAAGATAACTAGGATATTCTTTATCAAGGATAGTTAAGACATTACATTTTATACTTTTTAAATAAGTCTCAGCTTGAGCTTCA
>CACXNV010000038.1 GCA_902769185.1 uncultured Erysipelotrichaceae bacterium
ATATCTCATTAACAATATATGTATCCAAGGGATGCGTTAATGCTTGACCTCTAGGGGTCGCTTTTTATTCCTTGGTAAAATAAATAAGGATAGTCGCGGGACCTCTAATATAGATTTACTGCTAGACAGTCTGATTTCCATACTGAGGACGCGGCTTCCCTATTAAACGTTGTTTGTAGGATGAGGCGTTGACCTTCTATTTGAGATATTACGTTAGGGAAGCTAAGCGAATTGCCCAAAGTAACTATCCAAAAGGAGGTTTTATTTATGCCTACTTATTTTGTGGGTATCGATGTTAGCAAGTTTAAGCACACCTGCTGCATCATCAATGAAAATGGAGAAGTTATTAAGAAAAGTTTTGACTTCTCAAATTCAAAAGAAGGATTTGATTCATTGATAGAAATATTTAAATCAATTGATCAATCTGAATCATTATTTCAAATAGTGATGGAAGCAACTGGTCATTATCACGAATGTTTATTTAGATATCTAGTTGCTAATAATTACTTAGTCCAAATTAAAAACCCTGTCGTGATAGCGAGATTTAAGCAATCTGAATATCTCGACAAGGCGAAGACTGATAACCTTGATGCACTTCTTATTGCCCAATATGCATCAAAGCATCCATTCAGTCCTTCTATGCTTAAATCATACAACATTGAAAGGATTAGGCGAATATCAAGAGCCAAATATTTTCTCTATCAAGACAAAGAAAGAACGATTAATCATCTTCATCGATATTTAGATGAATCTTTTCCAGAATTAATCCCTTTCTTAAGAAAAAGAGGAGATATTAAGCGATATCAAGGTCGTAATTTCTTTGATTCAAAGACTACTTTATGGTTTTTAGAGAATTTTCCATCCGCGAAGAAATTTTCTAATGCAAGAAGTGAAACGGCGGAGAAACTAAGGAGAATGTCAAAGGGAGCGTTTTCTTTAATTAAATTCAACGAACTTAGAAATATTGCTAAAAATTCTATTGGTGTTTCATTTCAAGAAACCGAAGAAATAATAATCCAATTAGTTCAAGAACTTAGAAGCATCCAAGCAAGGAACGACAGACTAGATGAACTTTTAATCCCCTTAATTGACGAAACATCACCTAATTTATTAACTGTTCCTGGAATTGGTTATCGTTTAGCGGGTCTACTTATTAGTGAAATAGGAGATGCGTCCCAATTTCCAAGTGCTGATAAGATAATTAAATTTTCAGGTCTAGATGTAAGAGTTTATGAATCTGGAACTGTTAAAAAGCATGGGGCAATTAGAAAAAGAGGATCGCCTTTACTTAGATATGCTTTATTTCAAGCAGCGGAGAAAGCTCGTATTCATTGTCCTGAGATTGCAGAATTCTATTCAAAGAAAAAGAGTGAAGGAAAACATCCAATTTGTGCCTTAACTCATACAGCAAGAAAGATACTTCGAATTGTTTGGGCTTTATTAAAAACTGGGCAAAACTATAGTCAATCTATCTCTGATTAGTGCTTAAATCAGTGAATATTTTAAAACTTTATCTTTGATATAGTTTTTTCGTCGTGGACTTTAAGAAAAAAATGCTTGATAATTGTAGGTATGGAATACGTAAGTTTAGGAGTTATCAAGGATTCATTTGGCCTAGATGGCACAATGAAAATATTTAGCACCACCTCAAATCAAAAGCAAAGATATAAGGAAGGTTCTAAAGTATTTTTGTATAACCCACAAACTCACGAAAGAAGCGAATTAAATGTTGCTAAATTTAGACAAAATGGACCTTTTGATTTTTTAAAGGTAAATGAGTTTAATGCACCAGAAGAAATTAAACTTATTAAAGGATATGAAATCCATGCAATTAAAGACGAAATATCTTTAGAAAAAGGGATGTATTTCTATTCCGATTTAAAAGGTTGTCAAGTTGTCGATAAAGATAACAATGTATTAGGTATAGTTAAGGAAGTCGAAGAATTTCCTGCTCAACTTACCCTCAGAGTGAGTAGGAATGGAAACAAAGACTTTTTTGTACCTTTTGTTAAACAATTTATCAAGTCTGTTGATATTGAAAATAAGCGGATTTTGATTGAAATTATTGAGGGATTGCTATGAAAATTACAATTTTAACTTTATTTCCTGAAATGTTTGATGGATTTTTAACTAACTCCATCATTAAGCGCGCAATTGCTAAGGAAATAGTCAATATTGAAATCGTTAATATTAGAGATTACACAAAGGATAAAAATCATCGAGTAGACTCTGCACCAGTCGGAGGTGGAGCAGGATTAATTTTAAAATGTCAACCAGTCGTTGATTCAATTAACGATCATAAAGAAAAAGATTCTAAAATTATTATGCTTTCTCCAAGAGGAAAAACCTATAATCAGGCCAAAGCTAAAGAATTCACGAAAGAAAACCATATTATCCTACTATGTGGACATTATGAAGGTATTGATGAACGTGTTAATAAATACGTTGATGAATCTATTTCAATAGGAGATTATATCCTTACTGGTGGAGAAATTGGATCTATGGCAATAGCCGACTCAGTGATTAGATTACTTGATGGAGCAATCGCAAAAGAAAGTATTGAATCTGAATCATTTGACGAAAACTTATTAGAATATCCTCAATACACTGAGCCATACGAATATAATGGTGATAAAGTTCCTGACATTTTATATTCAGGTAATCATCAAGCAATTAATAAATGGAGAAGAAAAAAGTCATTAAATCTCACTAAAGAACTCCGTCCTGATTTATTCGAGAAAGTTTCTTTATCTAAAAGTGATAAGAAATTATTAGATGAAGATAAAGAAAAAGCAGCAAAGTGGGAACTCGCTGCTATTGAGAAAGGTAAAAAGTTTATCAAATAAACTTATCTCATTCCACCAAATCCTGGTGGCATTCCTGGTGGCATCCTGCCACTTTTTTTGTATTGTTCCATTTGTTTCATCATATCTTTCATTTGATCATATTTCTTTAAGACACGATTAACATCACTTACTTGTTTACCACATCCATTAGCCACTCTAATCTTTCGAGAATATTGAAAAATAGATGGATTTTGTCTTTCTTCATAAGTCATGGAATTAATAATAATTTCAAAATTACGCATTTCTTTTTCAGCAATTGCTTGTTGTTCTGGAGAAATTTTAGGAATACCTGGAATAAGTTTAAGTAGTCCACCTAAAGAGCCAAGCTTTTGTACTTGTTTCATTTGCGCAAGCATATCATCTAAGCCGAATTTACCACTCATCATCTTGTTAGCGGCCTTTTTGGCTTCTTTTTCATCTACTTCTTCTTGTACTTTTTCTACAAGAGTCATGACATCGCCCATGCCTAAAATACGGTCAGCCATTCTATCAGCATGGAAAATATCTAAATCAGAGACTTTTTCACCAACACCAGAGAACTTAATAGGCACTCCAGTCATATGTCTAATACTTAAAGCAGAACCACCACGAGCGTCACCATCTAATTTAGAGATAATGACACCAGTTAAGGCTAATAAGTCATTAAATGCTTTAGCAACATTAACAGCATCTTGTCCGCTCATTGCATCAACAAGGAGCAAAATCTCATCAGGCTCCACTTCTTTTTTGATTTGATTGAGTTCTTCCATTAAGGCTTCATCAATAGCGATTCGACCAGCAGTATCAATAATTAAAACATCGTAATGGTCATTGAACGCCAATTCTTTTGCTTGTTTAGAAATTTCAACTGGGGATATATCAGTACCTTTTTTAAATAATGGAACATCAATGGATTTTGCAATTTGTTCTAATTGATCAATAGCGGCAGGTCGATAAATATCTCCAGCTGCTAATAAGACTTTTTTATGAAGCTTATTTTTCATTAAATAGGCTAATTTACCAGCAGTTGTGGTTTTACCACTACCTTGTAGACCAACAAGTAAAATAACAGTTGGCTTATTAGCCTGATATTTAATTTCGTTTTCTCCACCACCAAGAAGTTCTTCTAATTCATCATGAACAATTTTGGTAATCATTTGGCTTGGGTTAAGTTTTGTATAAACCTCTTGTCCAATAGCCTTTTCTTTAACGTTATTGATAAATTCTTTAACGACTTTGTAGTTTACATCAGCCTCTAAAAGAGCCACGCGAATTTCCTTTAACATTTCATCCATATTGGATTCAGTTAAACGAGCTTGTCCACGGAGTTTTTTAAATATTCTCGATAGCTTTTCAGTTAGATTTTCAAATGCCATAATCTAACTCCTTTTCTATATCTTCAATTTCTTTAATTTCACTAGTATTTAAGGTTTTTTCTTTGAGTTTTGCACAGATTTTGAGTAGTTTCTCTCTTTTTTCTAATAGATGAAGATTATTTTCACATTCATCTAATTTTAGGCAAGATTTCTTAAGCGTATCTTCCACTGCTGAACGAGTTATATCTCTAGATTCTGCAATCTCACTAAGCGAAAGATCAGCAAGAAAATAATCCCCAACTATTTCAATTTGTTTGTGGGTTAAGAAATCTTTATAGATATTAAAGAGTTTCACATATCTAATTGTGCGCTCAATTTTCTCCATTATTATCTCCTACACATAACCCATAAATATAGCTTTCAAGGTCGAATTCTTTTAAGTCAGTCATCTTTTCGCCTAAACCAATAAAGCGAACTGGAACACCTAATTCTTCTCTAATCGCAAGTATAATTCCGCCTTTAGAAGTGCCATCCATTTTCGTAATAACAACGCCAGTTAAATCACTAACTTCTGCAAACGCTTTTGCTTGAACAACACCGTTTTGGCCAGTCGTTGCGTCGATAATTAAGAATGTCTCATGAGGTGCACCTGGGATACATTTATTAATCACACGTTTTAATTTAGACAATTCATCCATTAAGTATTGTTTATTATGTAATCTTCCAGAAACATCGACGATTACTAAATCGATATTATCTTTTTTGGCTTTAGTTAAGCCATCATATGTTACAGAACTAGGATCAGAATTATATGGGCCAGTTACAACATCAATGTTCAATCTATCGCCCCATATTTTAAGTTGCTCACTTGCCCCTGCTCTAAATGTATCTGCAGCGACTAATAAAACTGATTTGCCTTGATTTAGATATCGATGTGCTAATTTAGCAATTGTGGTAGTTTTTCCTACTCCATTAACGCCAACAACAAGCAAAACAGTTGGACCGTTATCAACAAATCTTAAATCAGTAAGAGATTCACCTTTAGACATATATCCGCTAAATAAATGATCAATCAATAATTCGTTTAATTCATCCGCGTCACTGATCTTTTTGTTTCTACTTTCTTCAAGGAGTTCATCAATAACTTTTAAAGTTAAATTAACGCCAACATCACTTTCAATTAAAATTTCTTCTAATTCTTCAAAGTAATCTTGGTTAACTTTTTTATATTTCTTACTTAAGGAATTTAATCTATTAGAAAAATTTTGACGTGATTTACTCATTCCTTCGGAATAAGATTCAACATCATTATCTTTCTTTTTAGAAAACTTTTCTTTTAAAAAAGAAATTAGTCCCATTATAAACTCCTTTTACTTAATGCATCTTTAGCTGCAGCTTCTTCAGCGGCCTTCTTAGATTTGCCTTGTCCTTTACCAAGAATTAGTCCATTAAAAACAACTTGAGAGACAAAAGTGCGGTCATGTGGTGGACCAAATTCATCAATGAGTTCATATCTTACTGCTTCACGATACTCGCTTTGAATCTCTTCTTGTAGTCTAGTTTTAGCGTCAATGATATCATCAATTTTTGTTTGTTTGATATCTTCATATAATATTTGCTCAATAATACGATAAGTAACTCCAATATCTTGATCTAAATATAACGCTCCAATAAATGCCTCAAAAACATCTTCTAAAATTTTGTCGCTTTTAGCTAATTGTTCTCGAGTAATAGAGTGACCAATACGAATATAATCATCTATATGATATTTTCTAGAATAATTCGCTAAAGATTTGGAACATACTAGGTATGATCTAAGTTTAGACATATAGCCTTGATCCATTTCTGGATGTAATTTAAAAATCAAATCAGCAGAAACAAATCCAATTACTGAATCACCCACAAATTCAAGTCTTTCATAATCTTGATGTTTAGTGTTCATATCTGAATTGCAAGAAGGATGAGTAAAAGCAAGCTCGTAATAACTAATATCACCAGGATTAATATCAAAAGAATGAAGTAATTCAATTAATTCCATTATTCTTTTATACCTTCCTTAATTTTATTAACGATATCTTCTTTAACTAACTTATAGGCAACATTAATTGCGCATTCAAAAGCGTAGCTATCGGAATTGCCGTGTGCTTTAACAACAATTCCATTAATGCCGAGTAACATCGCTCCACCAGTAGATTTATAATCCATAGTTTCAGACATTTCCTTAATGCCTTTTCTGACAAATAAATAACCAAGTTTAGAGAATAAACTACGTTTGAAGGCTGCTTTAATCATACCTGACATCATTTTTGCCATTCCTTCACTACTTTTTAAGAAAGTATTTCCAGTAAAGCCATCACAAACAACAACATCACATTCCCCGCTAAGTGCATTTCTAGCTTCGATATTGCCTTTAAAGAATGGTTTATCTTTAAGTAATTTATAAGCAAGCTTTCCACTAGGAGAACCTTTGCCTTCTTCCGTTCCATTACTTAATAAACACACTGAAGGATTCTCTACTCCTAAAATGTATTTAGAATATAAAGAACCAATAACTGCGAATTGTGCTAATTCTTCTGGAGAGTTTTCATTGCTTGCTCCAATATCAAGAATTACGACTTTTTTACCTTTGATTTTAGTTGGGAAAGGAGCAATAAAAGCTGCTCTATGAACCCCTTCAATTGTCTTAAGAATTAAAGTTGATAATGATAAGAATCCACCAGTAGAGCCAGCAGAAACCATAGCATCAATTTTATTCTCCTTAGCATATTGACACATTTTATAAATTGAAGATTCTTTCATTCTCATAGCTTCTAATGGTCCAGCTTCCATAGGAACAACATCAGGAGCGTGAACAACTTCACATAGTCCTTTTAATTCTTTTAATTCTTCTTCATTACCAAAAGCAACAAAAGAGACTTCTTTATTTTTGTTTAAGAAGCTTTTAATAGCAGTAACGATAACAGAAGAACCATTATCTCCACCAGTGCAATCAATACCAATTCTTATCATAATATTTACTTATTCACTTTCTAAATTAATAAATTTATTTTCACAATAATATGTATTATACCTTAATTATTGGTTTATATTCTATACTCTTTAAACAATGTGACAATAAGTAACGATATTCTTCTTTGTTTTTATTAGCAATTATCTTTCTAGCATCATCTCTAGCGACCACAAAGATTTTAATATCATCAATCATATTTAAATATCTAAAATCTGGGATGCCAGATTGTCGAATACCCACTAGTTCACCAGGGCCTCTTAAAGCTAAATCTTTTTCCGCAATTTCAAAGCCATCATTACTAGTAGTTAATATCTCTAATTTCTCTTTGTCTTCTAAATTATCTACCGCTAATAAACAGATGGATTTTGAACCGTCTCTGCCGATTCTTCCTCTTAATTGATGTAAAGAGGCTAGACCAAACGAGTTAGCGTCATAAATAACCATCACAGTAGCGCTTTTAACATCGATTCCTACTTCAATTACTTGAGTGGACACTAAGATATCAACAGAACCATTAGTAAAGCTATCAAGAACCATTTCTTTCTCGTTTTGTTTCATTTTTCCGTGCAAAAGCCCAACTTTTTCTTTATAACGCAATAAATATCGAGCATATAGTTTTTCTACTGAATACTTATCATTTTCATTAAATTCAATTAAAGGAGCAACGATATATACCTTTTGGTTTTTGCTTAGCGCTTTATCAACAACATCAAAAATTCTTTTATCTTCACTATTAACAATTTTTGTAGTGACATCTCTTTTAACATTAGGAAACATGTATAAAGTTGAAATCTCTAAATCGCCATAAATAGACAAAGCAAGAGATCTAGGAATTGGAGTGGCTGACATCATAAGTAGATCAGCGTGTTCACCTTTATCCATTAATGCTTTTCTTTGGTTAACGCCAAAACGATGTTGTTCATCAATAATCACCAAGCCTAACGAATTATATTTAACAGCCTTTGCAAATAACGCGTGGGTGCCAATAACAATATCAATTAAGCCATCACTTATATCTTCATAAATTCTTCTTTTTTCACTAAGTGGAGTTGATCCTACTAATAAAGTGACTTTTAATTTAGTTTCTTTAAATAGTTTTTTAGCGTTTTCATAGTGTTGTCTAGCCAAAGCATCAGTTGGAGCCATTAAGGCACCTTGATCTCCTCTTTTAAAATTAGCAAATAAAGCAATAAAAGAGACCAATGTTTTACCTGTACCAACATCGCCTTGAAGCAAACGATACATTAAAGAAGATTGGTTCATATCCTCGATAATTTCTTTTGATGCTTCAATTTGATCTTTGGTAAGTTTATAAGGCAAAGAAGAAATAAATTCATCACAGCTAGATAAATCAATTGGTTCTTTTTTAATCTTCTGTAGAGATTTATTTTCTTCTTTAATCAATTGATTCTTCAAAGAGAATTCTAATGCTTCTTCATATTTTAAATAGCGGTAAGCTTGATGAATATCTTCGTAAGTTAAAGGCTGATGGGCTTTTCTTAAAGCGTATTCT
>CACXNV010000039.1:0-890 GCA_902769185.1 uncultured Erysipelotrichaceae bacterium
ATATCAGTCAAAACTGGATATAACTACGTTAATTCTGGTAACTTTCAGGTAAAGCATAACGACCTACCAAATTATTCAAACCATATTCTAAAAAAGAGAAAGATCCTCCCTAAAGATTATGAATATCAAGAGAATAAATCTATGAATCGAAAAGGTAGAGAATATTACGATTATCTTCTATATGTTGATAGTAACAATGTTTCTTATCATGGAGAACTAGACTGTGTTGGAATCACCAAGGATTATGTTGGGGCTTTACTTACCATCATCATCCCAAAATGGAGTTTCTTACTTCTATATAAGCTCGACGTTAAAGATATGGACAACGTTAATAAATGTATCAACTTTGTTTATAAAGCGATGGGCTATACAAGATTTAACAAATACTTAGGAGTCCTTCTTACCGATAGAGGTCCAGAATTTAATGATTACGAGGGAATCGAATTTGATGAAGATGGAGTTAGAAGGTGTCGTTTATTCTATTGTGATTCAGGACAATCCACTCAAAAGCCATTTGTTGAAAGAGTTAATCGGGAGATCCGCCGGTACGTATTTAAAGGGCAATCGGTTGAAAATATTACTCAAGAAGATTGCAATCTAATCACTAGTTATATCAACAATATGACTTTAGATGGTTTAGGGAATAGAACTCCATATGAATTCGCCAGAAATTATTTGGGAGAAGAAACTCTAAAGAAACTAAATATCGAATATGTCAAACCATACGATTTGATTATCAAAAATATTGACATGATCAAACATGAATTAAAGAAAAAATCCAAGTAGAAGCCGCTACCTGGATAAGCATATGACGGAAGCATAGAACGGAATTTACTCTTGCAACGGAATTTACCGTAACCTTTTCGTATGCTTTCCTAACTCTATTTTTA
>CACXNV010000039.1:910-8262 GCA_902769185.1 uncultured Erysipelotrichaceae bacterium
AACACTTAATTCCGTTTCTTACTGGAAAACAAGCCTCTAAATAGAATTTAGTCTTTCAAAATATTTTTTTAATTCTAAAAACGGAATTTAGTTCTTCAAGTTACAATTATTTAGAAAATGATTAAATCTAAACAAACTACGCAAAAAAGAATATAATATCCCCATGAAAAATTTTGTATTTATATCCCCAAATTTCCCAAAAACATATTATCGATTCTGTGTTGGACTTAAAAAAGCTGGATTTAGAGTGCTTGGTGTTGGGGACCAACCATATAACGAACTCAATCCTGCATTGCGTGACGCTTTAACTGAATATTACAAAGTTAATAACTTAGATAACTTCGATGAAGAAAAAGCCGCAGTAGGTTATTTTGAAAGAAAATATGGTCATATAGATTTTCTAGAAAGTAATAATGAGTATTGGCTTAGAAAAGATTCAATTTTAAGAGATCTATTCTCTATCGATACTGGCTTACATTCTGCTGAATTAGATGATTATCAAAGAAAATCTTATATGAAAAAACATTTCCAAGAAGCAGGTGTTAAAGTTGCGCCTTATATTCTTGTAAATGATATTGAATCTTTAAAAGAATTCGCTGATAAATATGGCTATCCTTTATTTGTAAAACCTGACATTGGTGTTGGCGCTGAAGAGAGCTATAAAATCAAAAATAATGAAGAATTAGAGGCGTTTTACCAGAAAAAAGACCCAAAATGCCAATTTATTTGTGAAACATTTGTCTCCGGTGACATTGTAACTTTTGACGGGTTAGCAGATAGTGATAGTAACGCAGTTTATTTCACTTCTTTAGAATGTCCTCCTTCTATTAGTGACATCCTTATTGAAGGCGGTGATATGTTCTATTACTGTAATCCATTTTTAGATAAAAAGTTTGCTGAACTAGGTAAAGCCACTATTAAAGCATTTAAACTTAAAAAGAGATTCTTCCATATTGAATATTTTAGAGTCACTAAAGCTAGAAAAGGCTTATTTAAGATTGGTGACATTGTAGGTTTGGAAATTAATGTTCGTTCTCCTGGAGGTTATTCTCCTGATATGCATAACTTCGCTAATTCAATTGATTGTTATGATTTATATGGACAAGTTATGGCGGATAATCATCCTGAAGTTAAAATGGAACCTAAATTCTATTTGCCTACTGGGGCTAGAAGAGATAACGTCGAATACTTCTATAGCGATGAAGATGTCTTAAGAACCTTTAAAAATAATATTTGTAACCATGGACGATACCCAAAAGTCTTATCTGGAGTTATGGGTGATCGCTTCTTTATGGCGAAATTTAACACTGTTGAAGAAGTTAAAACATTTAGAGACTATGTAAATCGAAGAGTGGGATACACTTCTAGTGGAAGTTCGAGTAATAACAAATTTAATAAAGTCGCAGATGACGGCAATATTTGCGATAATCATATAGACGGAGCCTAATAATGCTTAGATTTGACCCAACTGGATGGGGAAAAGCTTTTGAAGAAGAAAAGAATAATCTTCAATATTATTTGAAGAATTTTAAAGTTGCGATTAACCATATCGGGGCGACTAGCTATAAAAATGGTCGTAGCAACCGAAATGTTGATGTTTTAGTGACTGTTGAAAGTTTATCTGATTTATCGGCAGTTGTTGTTCGCTTACAATCTAAAGGCTATAAACTCATTAACTATGAAGAAGGGCAAGATATCTCTACTTTAATTGTTCCTAAAAAAATACTTGGATATGGAGTTACAATTAGAGTGATGGTGTATGCTTCTGAATTATTTAATCGTTATAACGCTTTTATGACTCTACTTAAAGAACACGAACATTTAATTAGAGAATATAACAAGTTCCGCGATGAATTAACACGTAAATATAGTAGAGACTATAATACATATCGAAAATTAAAGATTGATTTTATCAATCTACAGTTAGAAGAACATTTCAAATTTGAATAGTTAGCTTGTAAAGTATAAAAAAATACCGCTTATTGAGAAGCGGTATTTTAAGTTAGTTAATATTATTGCTGCTTAACTGCGTTTTCTTGAATGACTCGATCTTTTAAGTATTCAGGAACTTCTTCGTAATCAACAAATTCTCTGTTGAAGAACCCGCTAGCCTGAGTTAAGGACTTAAGTTGAGTGACATAGTCAATAATTTCAGCTTCAGGAACAAGAGCCTCAATTTCTTGATAACCATGTTCTTTTTCTTCAATATTTTGAATTCTTGCTCTTCTGGTATTTAAATCAGAAAGGATATTACCAGTGTATTTAGATTCAATGTTGACTTTAATTCTCATAATTGGCTCTAAAATAATTGGTCTACATTTCATATATGCATCTTTAAAGGCTAATATACCCGCCATCTTGAAGGCTTGTTCGTTAGAATCAACTGGGTGGTATTTGCCGTCTACTAATACCCCTTTAACTCCAATGACTGGGAAGCCTGCAAGTAAACCACTTTGAAGAGCTTCAAAGAAACCTTTTTCAACTGCAGGGAAGTAGTTTTTAGGAACAGATCCACCAAAGATTTCTTCCGCAAAGACATTTTCCTCTGCTGGTTCAAATCTCATCTTAACCACGCCATAGAATCCGCTACCGCCAGATTGTTTGACGTATCTGCCATCTCCTTCAGCGGTGCCTTTTATAGATTCCCTATAAATTATCTTCATCTTTTCGGTGGTGAGGTCAATCTTATAGACGCTCTTAAGTTTTTCTAAAGCGTAAGCGATATGGGAATCACTTAATCCACCTAATAATAATTGTTTAGTTTCATTATTACGTTTAACTTCTAAAGCAGGATCTTCAAGTTGCATTTTCGCTAATGCTGGTCCTAATTTAGATTCATCGTTTTTATTAGCTAAAATAATTGCTTTAAAGATAACCGCAGTTGGATATTTAACTGGTTTATAAATAGTAACTGATTTAGGGGAGGATAAAGAATCTCCAGAAGAGACTTTTTCTAATCTAGTGACTGCGCCAATATCTCCAGCAATGATTTCGTTAACTGAATCTAATTTTTTACCAGTCATTTGGTAAAGCATACTCACTCTTTGAGTTTCCCCATTAACATATACTTCATCACCAACTTTAAGAACGCCAGAACATACCTTTAATAAATTAATGGTGCCTGCGTATGGATCGACTATTGTTTTAAAGACATAGGCAGAGAATGGTTCGTTAACATCAGTAGGAACTACTTTATCATTACCAGCCTCATCATGAGCCTCTAGAGGTTTGAGGTCAGTTGGGTTTGGTAAATAAGAGATAAACATTTTTAATAATGTTTGAATACCGATATTTTTAGTGGCGCTACCAACGATAAGTGGAGTAAGTTCGCCTTTAAGAACTCCCACTCTAAGAGCTTCTCTAATTTCTTGTTGAGAGAATTCTTCTCCATTAAAGAATTTTTCTAATAAATCATCGTTAGTTTTGGCAACTTCTTCAACGATTGTGTTATGTAATTCTAAAATCTTTGCTCGTTTATCTGGATAGATTTCGGCATCGACACATTCTTTACCGTTATAGATATGAGCTTTTAAATCGACTGCATTAGCAAATCCGTCAAAAGCCTTATCGTGACCAAGAGGATAACAGAATGAGATAACTTCTTTGCCTAATTTTTCTCTAATTTCTTCTAAGACTAATTCAAATTCCACATCTTCTTTGTCCATTTTGTTTACAAAGATAAATGTTGGAACGCCTTTTTTCTTTAATTGGTTAAAGTGTTTGATAGTGCCAACTTGAACCCCTACTGAGGCATCGACCACTAAAACTGCACCTTTAACTACTCCAGTAACTCCGATAGTTTCAGAAATAAAATCATCATTTCCTGGAATATCGATTAAGTTAACTTTATATCCTTCGTATTCCAAAGGAATAATAGATGTTTGGATAGATCCACCCTTTTTTTGTTCTTCAGGAGTGTAATCTGATAATGTGTTTTTCTTTTCAACTTCTCCTTTAGCAGGGATAAGTTTACTAACGAACGCTAAAGATTCCACTAAAGAAGTTTTACCACTTCCTTGGTGACCTAAAATAACAACGTTACGAATATTTTCAGTTTTCATATATTAAACCTTTCTTAAAAATTAAAGGGAAACGACTTTATTGCCTTCTTTTTTATAGACATCAATATATAATTTTCCATTTGATGGATTAGAAGATACTTCGTAGATTCTTCCTTCGGTGTTTCTAGCAACAACGAATAATCCTTTGATATATCCCATAACATAGGACATAAAGACGATTTCAATTTCTTCGTGAGTGACGTCTCTACCATAGACATCTTTCTCTAACTTCGCGATTTCGTCTTTTGCGAGTGTTCTAAATTCATTTGTGTTTCTCATAAAAATACCTCCATTACAAAATCGATGTAGTAATCGACTTCACAAACAAACAAATATTTCGATGTAATAATTTTATACCAGATTGACTCCTTAATAAATAATATTTATATACTTATTTTCTTTTTTGTTTGATTGTCTCCTAAACATTGACAATTCGCTCGCGATGGTTTACTTTAATGATGTGGTGGATCCCTAATCCTTACGGGTTGGGGATTTTATTATGCTGACGAGCAGACACAACAGGAACAATATTAGATATGTTTCCATAGCAATACCTCCTTTCACATTTCTTCTAAGTAGTCAAAGTGACTACCGAAGATATAGAAGCAAGACCAACAAAGAACATTCTCTTCAGTAAGTTACTCACTTACCTAGAAGAGTAGAAACCATCTAACTACGACTAGTTATGATAAGTCCCTACATTATATAAAGAGTGGAATTTTTCGATTTTTTTGCAAAAAAAGTTTTAAGACAACTACATTATTACATTGTAATAAAAAAGTTTGATAAATAGCGTTATTCAAATATAATTATTTAGGTATGAATGGAATCATTATTACTAATCAAGAAATAGGACATAACGTCTATAAAATCAAAAGATATAAAGAAGAATTCTCTAAACTTGGAATCTCTTTGGACGTTTTTGTTAATGATGGCACTTTAGCGATGATTAAAGATAATGAGTTATCAATAAATCTACCTAAATGTGACTTTATTATTTATTTAGATAAAGATATTTATTTAGCTAGAATTCTAGAAAAATCTGGTTACCGCTTATTTAATAAAGCGGACTTCATCAAATTATGTGATGATAAAGCTTTAACGAATATTGCTTGTGCTTCTAGAGGAATTAAGATGCCAGATACGATTACTGGTCCATTATTTTATTCTCAAGAATTAAAAGAAGAAAACTTCAAATTCTTAGATGATGTTATTGCTAAACTTGGTTTACCTTTAATTTTAAAAAGAGTGTATGGTTCATTAGGATTAGGCGTATATCTAATTAAAACTAAGGAAGAATTAATAGAAGCATATAAAGAACATTGTCGCGCGCCTATATTATTCCAAAAATATGTTGGTAGTTCTTATGGAGTAAGCGCCAGAGTGATTATAATTGATAAAAAAGTTGTAGGTGGATTTATCCGTTATAACAAAACTGATTTTAGAAGTAATTTTGGTGATAATGCATCTAGTAGACCTTTAAAAGAAGGAGATAAATGCTTTGAACTAGCGAGTTATATCGCTAAAGAATTAGATATTGAATACGCTGGAATAGACTTTATGTTTTTAGAATCTGGCGAACCAATATTATGTGAGATTAATTCCAATGCTTTCTTTGAAGAGTTTGAAAAAGTGACAGGTATTAATGTCGCTAAAGAATATGCTTTAATGATAAAAAGAAAAATATATGAATAAGAACAAAAAGAGATTTGAACATCACTCTAAAGATTATAAAGACCTAAGAGAATATCCAGTTACTAAGCCTTGTGAACTCTTAGAATTTTTACTTGAGGCTTTAAAAGGACAATCAAGAAATTCCGTGAAGTCTATTTTAACTAATCATAGAGTGTCTGTAGATGGGGCCCCAATATCTCAATATAACTTTAAACTCGCTAAAGGGGATGTGGTCATTATCTCTAAAACCCCGATCCATAAGAAGACTAGAAGTAACTTACCAATCATCTTTGAAAACGATGAAATTATTGTGATTAATAAACCAAGTGGATTACTTTCAATCGCAAGCGATAAAGAGAAAGGCTCAACAGCCTATCGTATGTTAACTGACTATGTTCAACAAAAGGACAAACACAACAGAATTTACGTTGTTCATAGATTAGATGAAGATACCTCTGGAGTCTTGATGGTCGCTAAAAACGAAAAGCTTAGAGACGCTCTTCAAGATAAGTGGAATGATCTAGTTTCTTCTAGAGGATATTATGCGATAGTGGACGGTAAATTAGACAAAAAAAGTGGCACTTTGACCTCATATTTAAAGAAAAACGCTCAAAATATGATGTATTCTTCTAAAAAAGCTGGTGACGGACAATACGCTGTTACTCACTATAAAGTCATCGCTGAAAATGACGCTTATTCTTTTTTAGATGTCCATATTGATTCTGGTAGAAAAAATCAAATTAGAGTTCATTTAGGTGACATCGGTCATAACGTTATTGGAGATGATAAGTATGGTAATCCGACTAATCCAATTAAACGACTTGGATTACATGCTTATGAGTTAGTTTTAACCCATCCATTTACTAATAAAGTAATGAAATTTAAAGCCCCAATTCCAAAAGAATTTGAAACTCTGTTTCCAAACCTCAAAGTAAAATTGTAGAATAGAGCAAGTATGAATATTTGGTTAGCTTTAGCACTTATCTTAGCGGTCGTCACATTCTATTTATTAGCGATAGAAATCTTTTCTGTGGCGTTTAAGTTAACTGGCTTATCTAGTAAGAAAATCAAGTTTCAAGTCGCCTCTTTATTTACCTCTACCGGATTTACCACTAGTGAGAGTGAATTAATTACTGGAGATGATCGTAGAAGAAAAATCGCCACTATTTGTATGTATACTGGTCATGTTTTCTCTGTGGCCTTTATGGGATTAATTATTAACGTCTTCTTTTCTTTAGTAAATGTTAAGGAAATTGATTTCACAATTCAAACATACACTGAATGGTATTTCATCACTCTTTATATTACTTCTGGCTTATTCTTAATAATGCTTTTTTTAAAGATTCCACCAATTAATAAACATTTCCAAAAGTTCTTAGAGGCTATCGCTTTAAATTCTAGTAAGAAAAGTAGAAATAATAACCATATCTCTATTTTAGATATGCAAGGTAAACATGCGATCGCCGAAGTTGTATTAAATAACATCCCTTATTTTGCTTTTGATATTCCTTTAAGTGAAATGGAATTAACTAAAAACTATTCTGTTAATATTCTTTCTATTAAAAGAGGAAAAAGAATGGTGGATGTCACTAAAGACACAATGTTTAGAAAAGGCGA
>CACXNV010000040.1 GCA_902769185.1 uncultured Erysipelotrichaceae bacterium
ATTGGAGAAGCCTTTAACGCTAGTGATAAAGTTTTAGCTCAATCTGTTAAGACTGTTGTGAATTTAATCTTACTTCCTGCCGTTATTAATCTTGATTTCGCTGATGTTAGAAATACCTTAAAAGATAGTGGTGTTGGTTTAATTGGATTTGGTATGGGAAGTGGCCCAAATAGAGCTAAAGACGCTGCCACTAGCGCTATTACTTCTCCTTTACTTGAAGCAGGCATTGCGGGAGCTAGAAGAGCGATTGTTGCTATTACCTGTGGCACTCAAGTTAGTCTATTTGAAGCACAGGAATGTGTTAACCTATTAATTGAAGCGGCAGGTGGCAATATTGATATCAAATTTGGTATCACAATTAACGACCAATTAACTGATGAAATTTTAGTTAGTGTCATCGCTAGTGACTTTGAAAACGATGTTGATTTCACCGCTCAAAGTGTCATTGAACCTGTTAAGCCTCTTGAATCTGAAGAGAAGCTTGATCAGCTCGAAGACACTGCCGAAAGAGAAAAAGAAAGATATCTCGAAGAAGATAGCATTATTCCAAACTTCTTAAAGAGTTAATTTTAATTAAAATATCCTTAAAAAGAGCGATTTCGCTCTTTTTTTATGCCTGCGCTTATGTAATAATTGTTTTAGGTGCAGACTTATGAAAAAGAAACGTTTAAAGATTTCACTTACATCATTGCTTACTTGTGTCTTTTTAGGCTTATCTAGTTGCGGAGGCGACACTCCTAGTGGACATATCCATCACTACTCAAGTGATTGGGAATATAATGAAACCCAACATTATCACGTCTGTACGGTTTGTGGAGAAAAAGGCGAATTTGCTGACCATACATTTAACGAAACAGTGATAAAGCCTGATTATGATCATGGCGGATATACTAGACATGAATGCTCTGTATGCCATTATTACTATGATACAGATCCAACTGATCCTTTATTGCATCACTATAGTGATACTTGGAGCAAAAATGATACTCATCACTGGCACGCATGTACCGATGAAGGATATGAAGATTTATTCAATGACTATGAAACTCATGATTTTGGAGATTGGATTATCGACGAACCTGCTACTGAAGACCATGATGGAACTAGACATCACGTTTGCTCTATTTGTCAAAAATCTGTTTCAGAGACTTATGAACACGAGCCATATGTTCCAGTTGAACGAGTGTATATCGCTAGTACCACAATTAGTTTATTAAACGGTTATACATACACTTTAAAACCAGTGGTAACTCCATATAACGCCACAAAAAATATTAAATATGAAATTCAAAACCCAACACTTTTAAGTGTTGAAAATGATGTTGCTACTGCTAAAGCAGCAGGCAATACCATTGTTTTTGCTTATAATGATGACGACGATGACGATGTTAGAGACGAAGAAGAAAAATATATTGTCTTAGCGTTTTCTATCTCCGAACCAGACCCTACTAAACGTGTCATCGTACAAGAAAGCGTTACTTTAAAAGTTGACGAAACTAAGAAGCTTACATATTCATCCGAAAACATTACTGCTCAAGGATTTAACTATGGTTTCTATAGCGAAGATGAATCTATTTGTACGATTTCTGCAGGAAACGTTAAAGGTCATAAAGCTGGTGTTACTAGAGTATCTGTCTCTTTTGGAGGATATCGAGCTTATTGTGATGTTACAGTTGTTGATAATGTAGACGCTAGTGGAGTTAGAGCAAGTTCAATAACCTCCGAAGATAATTTATTAATGAATAAAGGTGAGTCAAAGACTCTAAATTACTCAATTCTTCCTTCTAATGCAGTTGATGGGCTTGCTTCTGTTAGCAGTAATAGCAAAGCCGTTAAAGTTAACGCTGATAAATCAATTACCGCCGTTAGTGGTGGTTCTGCTGTTATTACTTTAACAACTGAAAACAATAAGAGTACAAGAGTTTTAATTACCGTTAAAGATGATGCTCAAACAGAAGGCAGTTATTATAATAACTATTATGGAGATTTAACTTGGAAAAACACTCAAGATTTAAAAAACAAATTATATGAAATTATTTCTAATGGTGTTACTCCTTTAAAATATGGCGGTTCACCTGCAAACTGGGAAAGCAACCAATTTGCAGACCAAGACTTATATGATTTTAGTTATGTCGATGGTGTTTATATTAGTGATCCTCTTTTCAAAACCGCTACTAAGTCAGCTTGGGAAAGAGAACACGCATTCTGTGCTAGTTTAATGTGTGGAGTTTCTACTGGTGCAGCCGTTACATCCTTAGGAAGATCAACAGACTTCCATAATTTATTCGCTGCTTATAATAGTGGAAATAGCAGTCGTGGTAATAAAGACTTGGGCTACACTTCTAAAGAAAGCGCTAAATATGTTACTATAGGCGATAGCTCTTATGCTGGAGATGTATTTGAAGCTAACGATGTTGATAAAGGCAGATTAGCTCGTGCAATTTTCTATATGGGATTAATGTATGACACTACTGATACAGTTGATGTTTCTGAAACCTGGGATTATTTTGGCCCAGATAAAGATACACATAGTGGCCAGAGTAAGACAGTTCACGTTAATTATGATGAAAAACCATTAAGAATATTAGAAGACTATGTTGAATACTCTCATGTTTCTTTAAACAATTTTATGTATAGTGAAAAACCAGAGATAAATACTCTAGTAGAGTATTATCGAGATTTGGTTAGAGCAGAAAAACCTACTCAAGAAACCGATGACTATGATGTCTTTAGAGAATTAGCTTATGAAAAATATGTCGATAGCAGTATGCCATTTGCGATTGGACTTCGTAGTGATTTATTAAAATGGAACTCCTTTGCGGTTGATCACCTTGAAATGCAACATAATGAATCTGTTTATTCTCATTACTGCACTTTCTCAAAAGGCACACAAGGTAATAGAAACCCATTTGTGGATTATCCTCAATTAGTTGATTACATCTATGGCGATTTAAAAGATGTTCCTGGCTCACTAAGTGAATTAACACCAACTTACCTCGCTTTAGAGATGGATAAAGACGAAATTCATCATTACGCTGTTGAAAGCGAAAACATTAAAACATTTGAATCTGGAACTAAACCAACGGTTGATGATTTTGATATCAAGGCTATAAAAAACGACTTAAGCGAAGGCGTTTTAGATAAATCTAAAATTAGTGTTGAAGATTATACATTTATTGATGATGATGTTTTAACTGGAAAAGTTATAACAATTACTACCGATAAAAACACATTACTAGTTCCGTGTAAAGTGACAAGTGAGAGTGTAATTACATTTGATACGTGTGCATGGAATCATACCGACGATTCTACTTCCGGACACAATAAGGATTGTTATGGTACATGGGCTGGTACGGTTGCGAATAACGCCTCGTTCTCTGGACTAGATTTTGTTGTTACATTAGGCAACGAAGCTGTTGTCACCGGTAACAAAATTACTAACAGCAAAACTAACGGGACTAAATTTGGAACTGCAGACATCGCTCCACAATCTTTAACTTTTGAGACTAAGAATATTGTAAATATCGATGGCAAAACTAAAGTTAACGCAGTTTTCTTTATCGCGTCGACAGCTTCTGGTTGTTCTTATAAATATAAAATTTATATTGGTGATAATGAAATAGAATCAGGAAGCTTTACAGGTTCCAATATTGAAAAGAGTGTTATTTTATCATCTGGAAACGAATTGACAGGTAAAGTTAAAATTGAATTTACTGATATAAATAAAGCAATTAATATTAGAGGACTCGCAATTAATGCGATTGCATAATTAACCTGTTAATTATTTACGACATAGAAAGGACGTAGTTATGGATTATAAAAGTACGTTATTAATGAATAAATCTAACTTCGAGATGAGAGGTAATCTTAATCAAAAAGAGCCTCTTTTAGTTGAAGAATGGAAAAAAGAAAATATTTATGAACAAATGAACCTCAATAGAAAAGAGGCTAAAGAGTTTGTTCTTCATGATGGGCCACCTTACGCTAATGGAAATATGCATTGCGGCCACATGCTTAATAGAATCTTAAAGGATTTTGTCATCCGCTATAAGAATATGTGCGGATTTAAAACCCCTTTTGTTTTTGGCTGGGACACTCACGGACTTCCTATTGAAAACCAAGTCACCAAAAGTGGAGTGAATAGAAAAACTACTCCAATTGTGGAATTTAGAAAGAAATGTGAAGAATATGCTTTAAAACAAGTGTCTAATCAAAAAGAACAAATTAGAAGACTTGGTTTAGTTGGTGATTTTGATAATCCATATCTAACTCTTAAAAAAGAATATGAAGCTAGACAAATTGAAGCTTTTGCTAAGATGGCGCTTTCTGGACTTATCTATAAAGGACTTAAACCAGTTTATTGGTCTCCAAGTAGTGAATCCGCTTTAGCGGAAGCAGAAATTGAATACGCTGATGTATTATCAAATTCCATCTATGTTGCTTTTAAAGTTAAAGACGGTAAAGGCTTATTAGATAACGATACTTCTTTAATTATTTGGACAACAACTCCATGGACTTTACCTGCTAACTTAGCAATATCTGCTCATCCTGATTTTGTCTATGGCTTATATCAAACTAATAAAGGTAAATTTGTTTTCTTAAAAGAATTTGAAAAATCATTGTCTGAAGAATTAGGTTTTGAAGATGTCAAACTCTTAAAAGAGTTTACTGGTAAAGAATTAGAATTTGTGGTTTGTAAACACCCATTCTATGATCGAGATTCTTTAGTAATTGTTGGAACTCACGTCACTAATGACGCTGGTACTGGCCTAGTTCATACCGCTCCAGGACATGGTGTAGAAGACTATCAAGTATGTTTAAATTATCCTGGAAAAGGCTTAGAACCATATTGTCCAGTTGATGAAAAAGGCTATATGATGGCTGGAACTGGAGAACGTATCGAAGGCTTATTCTACGAAAAGGCTAACGATGTTGTTTTAGAAATTTTAAAAGAAAATGGTGCTCTACTTAAACACACTACCTTTACCCATAGCTATCCTCATGATTGGAGAACAGGTAAACCTCTTATCTTTAGAGCGACCGCGCAGTGGTTCTGCTCAATTGAGCCAATTAGAGAAGAATTATTGAAAATAATTCATGAAGTCAAATGGTATCCTTCTTGGGGTGAAAATAGAATGGTCAACATGATTAAAGATCGTGGCGACTGGTGTATTTCTCGTCAACGTGCCTGGGGTGTACCAATTCCGATTTTCTACGCAGAAGATGAGACTCCAATTATTGATGAAGTGGTCTTTAAACACATTGAAGACTTATTCAGAGAACATGGTAGTAATATTTGGTATGAATTAGAAGCTAAAGACTTATTACCTAAAGGATACAGCAATCCTCATTCCCCTAACGGCAAATTCACCAAAGAAAAAGACATTATGGATGTCTGGTTTGATAGTGGATCTAGTTGGAACGGAGTATTAGTAGAAAGAGGAACAACTTATCCTAGCGATTTATATTTAGAAGGAAGCGACCAATATCGTGGTTGGTTTAACTCTTCTTTAATTGTTAGTGTTGCTACTAACCATAAAGCCCCTTATCGAAGTGTAGTTTCTCATGGCTGGGTTTTAGATGAACACGGCGAACAAATGCATAAATCTAAAGGAAATGGTGTTGATCCAATTAAAATCGCTAATGTTTATGGTAGTGATATATTAAGACTTTGGACTGCCTCAATTGATTATCAACAAGATGTCAGAATCGGTGATAACCTCATTAAACAAGTCGCAGAACAATATCGTAAAATTAGAAATACCTTAAAATTCATCTCTTGGAACTTAGTGGACTTTGATCCTAAAGACGAAGTTAAAGAATTTGCCAAAGTAGATGAATACATATTAGCTAAACTTAATAGATTAGTTAGAGTTTGCAAAACTAGCTTTGATAAATATGATTTCTCTAGTGCGACTAGTGAGATCTTTAACTTCTGTAGTAGTGATTTAAGTGCTTTCTATTTAGATATTTCTAAAGATGTGCTTTATTGCGAAGATAAAGACTCTATTAGAAGAAAACAAACTCAAACCGTTTTATATAAAGTTGGAGAAACTTTACTTAGAATCTTAAATCCAATTCTTCCATTTACCATGGATGAATTTAATAAGAATCTTCCAGGAAGTAGAGCTAAAAACGTTCAATATCTAGATTATCCATCCTTTAAAGAAGAAGATGACTCCTCTTTATTAGAAGAATATGAAAATATGCTTCGACTTAGAAGTGATGTTTTAAAAGCTCTTGAAGAAGCGAGAAACTTAAAAGTTATTGGTTCCGCTCAAGAGGCATTTGTTTCTATTGCTATCATAGATAGCAAAGTTAAAGAAGTTGCTTCTAAATTCTCTTTAGAAGAATTAGCAAACTTATTCGTTGTCTCTGAAGTGGAATTAAAAGAAACTGAAGGTCAAAAAGAATATGAAGTTTCTAAAGTAGAAGTGAAGCATCATGAAGGTCAGTTCTGTGAAAGATGCTGGAATTATTCTAAACTCGCATTAATCCAAGAAGACGGCACTTATTTATGTCCAAGATGTCAGAAAGTGATTCATAAATAATGAAAGAGATATTCAAAATCAAACTTAAATGGTTTCTTTCTTCCTTTATTTGGCTAGGATTAATATTTTTAATTGCCGATATTATCTCTAAAAACGTTGTTGTTAGCGCTTATAAAAGTGGTGCTTTAGGAGATGGGGGAGCGGTAATTATTCCTAATTTCCTTAGAATCCAATATGTCATTAACAACCACTTTGTATTTGGTTTAGACCTATTTAAAAATGATGTCGCTACAAGAATTGTCTTTGTAATTGTAGCGCTCGGAATTAGCGCCGGAATCATCGCTTTCTTAGTGAAAAAGTGGGGTAAAGTTAATAAGTTTTATAAAGCTTGTCTCATGATGATTATTGCCGGGGCAGTTGGTAACTCTATAGATCGAATTTTCTATACCTCAAATTATTTAGCTTCTCCAGTTACTGGTGTTGTTGATTTTATTGATTTTTATGGAGTATGGAAGTTCCATTTTAATATCGCTGATGTCTCTGTAGT
>CACXNV010000041.1 GCA_902769185.1 uncultured Erysipelotrichaceae bacterium
ACTTTAGGAGAAAAAGGATCTGTTTTAATTAATAAAGATGAATATATAAAAGTCGAGCCACATAAAGTGGACGCGGTTGATACGACTGCCGCAGGAGATTCCTATTTAGGAGCATTAGTGAGCAAACTTTCTGAAGGTAAGTCAATTAAAGAAGCTATGGAATTTGCCTCACTATGTAGTAGTAAAACAGTCACTAAAAAAGGAGCGATTGTTTCGCTCCCTCATTTAGATGAATTGTAAGATTAATCAAGCGTTATATTAACTTTTAAATTTAATCCTTTTGCGATGCGATTAAGCATTTTAACTGTTGGATTGGCTAGTCCTTTTTCAATTTTTGATAAGTCAGACTGATCAATCCCCGTTTTTTTTGCTAAATCCTCTTGTGACATAAATAGGGATAATCTAGCATCCTTAATTTTATACCCAAGAACAGCTAAATATATCTCATCATAATCATATTCACTTGTAACGTCGATTCCCTCTTCATAAACAGTATCTACACTTATGTCTAATTCGTCATTCCATACAACAGTACTCCATCCAAGCATTCTCCCTTTTTCAAATAGAGTTCTGTCTTTTAATTGATTTAGCTGAGGAAATTTATCACTCAAAGATAAAATATCGTATCGCTTAACAGTACTATCAAGAAACCAAACATCAAATAATGTCTTCTCCCTTAACACCACTTTAACTGCTTCTCTCATCATAGTAATTATTCTAAAGGCGGTAATTTTATATATCGCTCAGTTTCCCACATATCCATAAGTTCTTTTTGATATTTCAATATAAACTCCTTAACAAGATTTGCTCCATTTTTTGGAAATTTTCCTTTATAAATAGAGCCATTTAAGATCAAGAAAGTTGCTTCAATGCCACCATACTTAGCATGTATGTGTGGAGGACAATGTTCTTTCCTTGTTAAGTTCATCCATATCAAAATTCCGTAGAACATTGATATAGTAGGCATTATTTTAACCCCCTTTCAACACTATTTTATGGTATATATCCCATATTTTCAATATAAAAAAATTATTCAATCATCATTAAATCATCAGTGCGACTTAATACAAAGACATCAATAATATTAAGCAAAAGCGCCCAACCTAGTAAGACAAATATCACTAGTCCAGCGATATTCTTTTTACTATGTAAACGAATAACTGCAAAAATTCTTACTCCTATTTCTACTAAGTAACCGATAAAAGGAATAACGAGTAATATTGCTTGGGATAAGAAATCTAGTTTAGAGAACCACTTTTCCATAAGTACAGTTTGTATTATACAAAAATATAAAGATACAGTTAATGAAAAATGTTATAATGCTACTTGTCTATGAAAAAGATAATAGCTCCAATTATATTGTCGACATTATTATTTTCGACATTTGTTTTATCTAACTCTAATAAAGAAGTAACGATCACTGAAGCCGCTGCTCCTAGTAACTATTACAGCTCCATCACCTCTAATATGAAAGGTGATACTTTAAAAGAAGCTTTATATAACATTATTAAAAATCACGATAAACAATCATATGATGGATTAGAAGTTGCGATGAAAGTCACTGATAGAGATTATAATCTCTCTCCTATTGGCACTGATGATGACGATCCTTATATGTATCTTCTGTATGCCGACTATAATGGCAGTAAATCTACCGCACAAAAATGGTCCAAATCTCAAGGAAGTTATGGAACAACAGAGCAAGGAAAATATGTTTGGAATAAAGAACACATTTGGGCCAAATCAAATGGTTTTGATACAAAAAGTCTTCCAGCATATAGTGACTTGCACCATTTAAGAGCAAGTGACTGGAAATGTAATAACACAAGAAGTAACTATCCATTTGGAAATGTTTCTAGCCACACTACAAGTAATGCATCTTATGATTGGACTGGTAACCGTAGAACAGACAATTACTTATCAAATGGAGTCTTTGAACCAAGAGATTCTGATAAAGGTGATGTCGCAAGAGCCTTATTTTATATGGCCACACGTTATTATAGTGGCGACGGTTCTGGTGGAACTCATTTATCTTTAACAAATGGTACTGATTCTTCAGGAGGCAAATGGGGTTATTTAGATACTCTACTTGCTTGGCATGAAGCTGATCCAGTAGATGAATTTGAAGCTCATAGAAATGATTTAATTTATGAACAATAAGCTCATAGAAATGATTTAATTTATGAACAATTTCAACATAATAGAAATCCATATATTGATCACCCAGAATATGCTCGAGCGGTATTTAAAAATGAAGCAATCGTTGATCCAGATACTTTAACAAAACTGACATATACTGGTAGTCCGACTAAAACTTCTTATAGAGAAGGAGAGTCATTTAACTCTAATGGTTTAACTGTGACTGCTACTTTTAAAAAAGAAGATAATTCAACATATACATCTAATGTTACTGATTCTGTTTCTTGGTCTCCTAGTCCATTAACAAGAAACACCACATCCGTTACTGGTTCTTATACATTTGGAGATGTCACAAAATCAATAACCATTACTGGATTAACTGTTTCATCATTAGATTCTATTAAAATATCTGGTAACCCTAATAAAGCCATTTATGATGTTGGTGATACTTTTGTTCCTAGTGGTATAAGTGTTTACGCAAAATATGGTCTAGAAGAAGTTGATGTAACAAGTTCTGCTACTTGGAGTAGCACTCCTTTGGTTAAAGGACAAACTAGTGTCAGTGTATCTTATGGAAACAAGCAAGCAACATATTATGGCATATTAGTAAAAGAAAAAGCTGAAACATCAAACAGGATTCAGTTTAAGTCGTATTCAGGAAGTAGCGAATTAAGTGCTAATACAATTCAATCTGACTTAGTTAGCGGAAGTAATATCGCTACTATATCTAGTGCATCCAAGATTTTCCAAGGTGATGGAGGAATTAGATTTGCATCTGGTTCATATACCGGCACATTAACAATTGGTTTAAAAAGTAACACCCAAGTCACTAAATTGGTGTTAAACGCTAAAAAGTATAGTAATGATAGTCCATCGGTTACAGTGTCAATAAATGGAACAAGTGCCGGCACATTTAACCCAACAAACTCCAATTATACTGACTATGAAGTTACTATTAACAAATCAGCAACATCTATTACAATATCTGCCGCCAAAAATAATAGGTTCCATTTAAAATATATTGACGTCTATTCTGGTTCAGGTTCTTCAACTTCCTCATTAACTGAGTGGGGAGTTAATTATTTACATATCGGTGATTCGTCTTTTGATGGACAAGGTACTGGGTTATGTAAATCGAATGATTTATATAAATACGCAAAAGTTGCCTTATTAAATATTGAATCTAGTGAATCAGGTTCAATAAGCACTCTTAAAACAGATTCTAAATATTCTAGTGAATATAATCGTTATGTGGCGTGGGCAAATGCTTGTGAAGATCTCACTCCATTTGATAACGATTTCTCGTTTGTGAATAACGCATTTAGTATAAACACCTTTAATAACGATAATTCCACTTTGATGATTATTGTTATCGCCATCTCTATTACAAGCGCGTTAGCTATATCTTTAATCTTAATTAAAAAACGTAAGCATCAATGAAAAAAGAATTTGTGATATTAATCCCATCTTATGAACCAGATGAACAACTAATAAAGGTTGTAGATTCTTTATTAATTGAAGAACTACCTGTTTTAGTGGTTAACGATGGATCTAGTGAACAATATGATACAGTCTTTAATATAATTAAAGATAAAGTTCAATATATAAAGTTAGACCATAATCAAGGTAAGGGTGCAGCCTTAAAAGAAGGATATAAAAATATACCTGCTTTATTTCCTGAGGCTAAATATGTCATTACCGCGGATGGAGACGGACAACATTCCACTAAAGATATCGTTAAGATGTCTAAGATATTATTAGAAAAAAATGAATGTGTATTAGGTATAAGACCATTTGATAAGTCAGTTCCTTTTAGAAGTAGGTTTGGTAATTATTTCTCTCAAACCACTAGAGGATTAGCGACTAAAACATATCTAGAGGACGATCAATGTGGATTAAGAGGATTCCCTATTAGATATTTAAATGAATTATCGAAAATCAAAGGGAATAGATATGATTATGAAATTAATCAATTAACTTCATTTCAGTTAAGAGATTATCAAATCATTCCTATGGAAATAGAGTTAATCTATCCAAAAGATAACAACAAGAAAACTCACTTTAAAAACTTTAAAGATACTTGGAATATTCAATGTATTATCGCTTTCCAAGGTCTACCATCTTTAATTTCTTTATCATTATTAATTGCAGGACTATTAGTCCTATATTATTTTGGATATTCTTTCCATCACTTAATAATCTTCCCTGCTTATCTAATTAGTGCATGCTTAACTTTAATTATGTGGACTATACTAGAACCATCTCAAAAACCGCTAAATAGAGTATTAAAAGAATTATTATTCACCATAATAAAAATGACATCTGTTTTCGCACTCATGTATTTATTTACAGATGCCTTTAAGATGTCATTTTTTATCGCGATCCCGATTTTAGTTATACTAGCGTGTTTTTATAATTTGCTATTATCTAGAATTTTTAAATAGTGGCTTCTTGTATAACAAGATTCCATCCACCAAAATGTTTTCAAGGAATTTTTCATTATCGCCAACCTGTCGATGAGTCTGTAAGTCGATTTCTTTACCTAAAGCGTTTTCTAAATCAACCGACATGCCAAAGAATGATAAGCCCATCGCATGACAAACAACAAGAATATCTATATCACTTTCAGGAGTAGCTTCATTTCTTGAATAACTACCATATAAATAAGCACATCTTACTTCAGGATAGTGCTTAAAGAAGTCTCTACAAACTCGTTTAATATATGCTAAGCTTAGAATTCCTTTGCCTCTATTGTCATACAAAATTTTAAGAAATAATTCGCGTTTCTCTTTGTAACGCTCATTTTCTTCACAATATTGATACATACGTCTAGATACACCACATATCTTGGCGGCTTCTATTTGAGTTAAGCCCAATTCTTTTCTTTTTTGTCTTAATTCATTCATAAATTAATTCTCCTATTCGTTAAATGCATAAGTTAAATATCTACGTCCACCATAATTTCCACTAGCGTAGATTCGTGAGGTTGCAAATTGTGACCTCACTAAATAATCTAATTCATCTTTTGTAATCTGAAACATAAAATCATCAGGAAAACGATCTAAATTTCGGTTAATTTGTTGATTGAACCTTTTCGTTGTAAAACCATATATGTCTGCTAAATCAAAGTCTAACATGACCTTTTGACCACGCAAAAAATAAACTTTTTTCTTTAATACTGTTTTCATCAACAATCATAATTTCTTTAGTCATCATATTTGGCATAATATAAGCCTCTAACTATTAGATATAGATATTATACATGCGCATTTATTTTTGCGCAAACAAAAAGAGCCTTGTTTGTATATAAATTTTAGGCTCTGATTTGTTTATTTAATAGAAGCTAAGAATTGATCAATTTCTTCTTCGCTAGGAGCAACATTGATTGCTCCTTTTTTAAGAGTGGCAAGTCCTCCAACTACATTTGCTCTAGTAAGATAATGAATAATTTCTTTATCACAATTAATAAATTCAGGGTGATTAACTAAAGACGCTAAGAAATAAGAATAAAAAGCATCTCCTGCTCCAGTTGTGTCTACTGGTTTAACTTTATAAGTAGGAACTTCTACTATATAGCCATTATGATAATAAATTGATCCTTTAGAGCCTAATGTTATGACTGCGATTTGATTTTCATTTAATAAAGTTTTTAAACCTTTAACTAAATCTTTTTCTTTGGTTAATAATTCCACTTCTTCAATAGAAAACTTTAAAATATCCGCCTCTTTTAATGCTTTAATAAATATTTCTTTAGCTTCGGCTTCACTATTAAAGATGTCATCACGATAATTGATATCAAAAGATATTTTAGCGTTATTTTCTTTTTTAATTCTTTTTACTAGTTCAAAGAAGAATTCTCTACCTTCTTTTTCTGATAACATTAATGAACCGATATGAATAATGTCATCATCTTTAATATCCTTAAAGTTAATTGAATTAATATCAAAGATATAATCCGCTCCAAAAGAGCGATCAAATTTAAATGACCTTTCTCCATTGTCTAGACTAACAATCGCTTTAGAAGTATAACGATCGGTTAAAACTTTAATATCTAAATATTTAAAAGGCTTACCTTTAGCAGTATTTAATAATAAATCTCCATCTTCATCTTTACCTACTGTGCCAATAAAACCAACTTCTTTGGTATATAAAAGAGCGTTACAGGCAACATTAAAAGGGGCTCCACCAGGTAAGGTGGTTTTAGACTCACCATCTTTAAAGATGTCCACTAGGATTTCACCAATTGAAATAAGCATATTTATATTCCTTTTAAAAAGCCGAGAACTTGCTCGGCTTAAAGTTTAGTTGTTATTATTTTTGTTTTTTCTTCTTAAGGACGAAGAACAACATTAAGGTAAGAGTCACAGCAGCACCTACGATAATAATAATGTAGAGGTTGCTACCAGCAGCGCCATCAAATAGAAGCGCTGCTAAGCTATTACTATAAGCACTGACAGAAATGTGATTGAGTTCACCTAAATATTGAATGGTGTGTCCTAAGTTATAATTTGAATGACCATCAAAGATAGTTGGGTTAATGTTATACCATTCACCAGAACCAATTCTTTGGAAGTCGTCAGAGAAACAAACGATTTGTTTGGCACCTTCGGATAAAGCGTTATATCCATTTAAGAAAGCTTTAACTTCGTCAGATGTAAGAACGTCACAAACATTACTTCCAAGTTTTTCGCCTCTAACACTAACAATATATTGTTTCCAAACAGTATATGCAGCATAGGAATCGGATTCATCAACGTGATCAAGGATTCTGTGTTCGCCATCAGTATTAACGGAGTTACCTGCGTTATAGATAACACCATATTGGTTACCATCACTCTTACAAGTGGAGTTGATATAAATATCAGGATAAGTGATATAGAATGTTCCAGCGGAATTGGCTTGAACAGCAACATCAACATGATATTCAGGTCTAGCAGAGTAATTCACGGTTAATTCATCAAAGTAACAAGCGGACCATCCAGAAGTGTCGTAGTCACAAATCGCTAATTGAATAGTTTTTCCTAAATAAGCTTCTAAGTTGATAACGTGATAGACCATAGCTGTGGTATTAAATCCACTATTAGCCATATTCCATGTATCTCCAGACATATTGAATGCTTTATTATCAATCCAAGCTAAGTCAGCGGATTGGGTATCGGTGTTCTTTTGAGTTGCATCAATAACATGTAAGGAAGCTTTACCAGCCATCTTAATGCTGATAATGCCTGTACCACTTAAAACAAATGGACGAGAAATGAAACGATATCTTAATGCATCAGAGGCAACAAATCCACCTTCATTGTCATTTTCATACCATCCTCTGAAGTATCCACCTTCATTATTAAATGGCATTTGAGTATCACCAGGACGGACAGAATAAGTTGAAATAGCTTTATCAAAGTGTCTTGCGACATCGTAAAAATTATTAAAGTAGTTATAGTCGAAGTACCAGTGATTTAAGAATTCTTCATTAGAAGAGAAGGAATCACTGATATCGCTAGCGGAAGCAAAGAACACTTCTCTTTGAGCGGCGTTATCAAAATATGTATTGAAAATTTCTTTTCTCTTATTGACTTCCCATTCGCGGCTGTCATTTGACAAATTATTTAAGTAATATCTCATTGCATCACTTGTGGAGCTTAAGGTTTGATTAACGTGGAAATGACCGAGGTTAACAAAACCATAGCCATAGCCAACAGGATCAACAACTTCAACATACATATCAAACTCACCATCTTCAGCAGTTAATTCTGCAAATTTATCATCAGGGACTTTGAAATAACGTAAAGTCATTGGGTTTTCAACGAATGTATTGTTATAGAAATCAGCAGAATATTCTCCATAATGGAACACGAGATGTGCGTGTCCGTCTTCACCATGGTCAAAGTCTCTAGCACCACCTAATTGGAAGTAAACATATTGGGTACTTTGTTTCCATGTTCTAGAAGTTAATGTTCCTGTCCAGCCTTCAGCGGTTTCACCACGATAGAAAGGACTTAATGCTTCAAAGGAATAGTTCTCACCCCAGAATCTGGCATCTACACTAGCAATAGAACCAGCAGCATCCGTCCAGTTAGTGAAGAATGATGGTCTCATAGGAATATATGTGTCATGTCCTTCGGCATAGGAACGCCAGCCATCATTATGGACGTAAACTTTACCATTATATTTTTCAACTTTAGTCCAAGAACTGATAGGTTGTTGTTGACCTTTATGGTCACCACCTTCATAAAGTTGGAATTGCATTACACCAACGCCGTCATATAAATCAGTATATGTACAGCTGTATAATTCATATCCACCATAATCTCGTTGCATTTTTGTCATATCGTATGTTGCCCAGTCATCTCCGTCACCTTTACGATTGACATTCAACTTAACTGTGTAAGAGCCGACAACATCAGATGGAACTGCATAATAAACAGTTGTTTCTGTTGCTGCACTAACTACACTTGCTTTACTTTCTTGATGTGCACCAACGGCTACACCAACACCTAAAACAGCGGTAGCGACTCCCATGAATAAAATGTTTTTTAATTTCATTTTTCATTTTCTCCTTTCGTGGAAACGTTTCCACGATTGATGTACATTTAATGTACTATACTTTTTGCTTAAAAACAAAGCATTTATTTGTAAAGG
>CACXNV010000042.1 GCA_902769185.1 uncultured Erysipelotrichaceae bacterium
GCTTGTTCCAAGTCGATTATTAATATAGGAATAATGACATTTTAAGCTAGAAACAGGTTTTTCTTCTTTTTGATATTTAACAATATCAGAGAATTCTTTACCTTCTGCATATTCTTTAATTAAATATGAGGCAAAGTTAATCACACTTTCAGATTGATAGTGATTAGTGCCTTTAACAAATCTTTGGCTTGATTCACTAGATAAACCAAGTCGATTAGAGGTATGACGGATACTCGCTCCATCAAAACTTGCGGCCTCGATATAAATATGAGTGCTCTTTTCATCTACCGCACAGGCTAAAGATCCCATTACTCCACCTAAGCACATCGCTTTTTTATTAGATGTAATGACAATGTCGTCTTTTTCGACTTTATAAGTCCCCTCATCTAAAGCGACAAAATCGCAGCTTAAATCATCTCTAGCGATTAATTCGGCCTTATCTAATTTATCCGCATCATACATATGAAGTGGTTGTCCGGTAAGTAACATCACATAGTTACCGATATCAACGATATTATTGATGCTTCTCACACCCATCGCTAAAAGCGATTCTTTCATGAATTTTGGAGATTCTTTAATTTTGATACCTTTAATTTCTCGACCTGAGAATTGGCTACATCTCCAAGTTTCACTACCAACTTTTAAATTAGTTTTAAATGTCTCTTTAACTTCGAAAGTAGGAATCTTCACTTCTTTAGAGAAGATCGCTCCAATTTCTCTAGCGACATTATATAAGGATAATAAGTCTGGTCGATTAGCGAGAACTTTTAAGTTCAAGACTTCATCATCTAATCCTAAATAGCCTAAAACATCTTCATTACCAACTTCAGCATCGCTAGGTAATTCTTCAATACCTTCAGTTTGTTCTTTTCTTAAATTTTTAGCGTCCACTCCTAACTCAAGTAAAGAACAGCACATTCCGTTAGATTCTACTCCACGGATGACACCTTTTTTAATTTCTCCTCCAGGGAGTTTAGCCCCAACTCGAGCCACGATTACTTTTAAGCCAACTCTTGCGTTAGGAGCGCCACACACAATTTGTTCCACTCCATATTTAGGACCTAAATCCACTTTTAAGACGTGGAGGTGATCACTATCAGGATGTTTTTCACATTCTAGAATGTGACCAATAACTAAATTTGTGCCACTGGCAAGTCTAGAAACTTCTTCTACTTCGATACCGGCAAAAGTTAAGCCATTAGCAACTTCTTCAGCGGAGAGGTTACCTAAATCAACATATTTTTTAACACTTTTTAAACTGACTAACATAGTTAACTCCTCCTATTACGCTTTCTTTTTATATTGATGGAGGAATCTCACATCATTTTGATAGAACTTACGAATATCATCGATCCCGTATCTTAATATAGCGACACGTTCGATTCCAATGCCAAAGGCAAAGCCACTATAAACATCAGGGTCATAGCCGTTCATCTTTAAAACATTTGGATGGACCATGCCACCACCAAGGATTTCAATATAGCCTGTCCCTTTACACATTGAACAGCCTTTACCGTTACAGCTCGCGCAGGTAATATCGACTTCGACACTTGGTTCAGTAAATGGGAAATATGACGGTCTAAGTCTAATTTCTCTTTTCTCACCAAACATCTTTTTAACAAATAGTTCAAGAGTGGCTTTTAAGTGACCGATATTGATATTCTTATCAATAACAAGTCCTTCAATTTGAGCAAATTGATGACTATGAGTCGCGTCATCATCGTCTCTTCTATATGTTTTGCCTGGGCAAATAATTCTAATTGGTTTACCTTCCGCAGCTTGCATCGTATGAGCTTGAACTGGAGAGGTATGAGTTCTTAATAAAACGTTTTCGGAAATATAGAAAGTATCTTGCATGTCTCTAGCAGGATGGTCTTTAGGAATATTTAAAAGTTCAAAGTTAAATAAGTCGGTTTCCACTTCTGGTCCATCAGCGACTTCAAAACCCATATTTAAGAAAATATCGGTGATTTCGTCTTTGACGACATAGAAAGGATTAACTCCTCCAACATCAACATTTCTACTTGGTAAAGAGATATCAATTTCTTCACTTTTAAGTTTCTTTTCGAGTTCTTCTTTACGAAGTTCACTTTCTTTTTGCTCAATTAATTTTGCAATATCATTACGAGTTTGATTGAGTTCTTGACCAGCTTCTTTTCTCTCTTCTGGAGGAAGTGCTCCTAGTCCAGATAAAAGAGTCATAATAATACTTTTTTTAGCGAGGTATTTGACTTTCAGTTCTTGAAGTTTATCTAAGCCAAAAACGCTTTTGATATCCTTCATCGCTTCAGAATATACTTCACTAATTTTAATTTTTTCTTTCTTTTCTTCCATAGCTAATATTTCCTACTAATTAAATCGCATAAAAGTATAACACAAAAAGGGGTGTTTGAAATTATATTTCATCTTTTCTTTTAAAATATACTAAAAAAGACCACTAAAGTGGTCTATATTAATGAATTTTATTCATTAAGATTCCCCCGGCTATCGCCACATTAAGAGAATCGATATTTTTAATAGGAATGATGATTTCAGTAGTTGCTAGTTTAGTGATTTCTTTACTAACTCCATGAGATTCATTTCCTAAGACAAGAACAAATTTTTCTGGGATTTCGATAGAGTTAAAATCCACGGCTTTTTTGGATAAATTAGTGACTAAGATTTGATGAGTCCCTATAAAATCTTTTAATTGACCAGAGATAACAGGAATTTGAAATATCGCTCCTTTTGAGGAGTTAATGACTTTTTCATTATAGATAGAAACACAGTTTTCACTAGTGACCACTAAATCATAATCAAAGGCTAAGGCGGTTCTAATTAATGTTCCCATATTTCCTGGATCAGAGATATTGTCTAGATATAAAATTTTAGAAGGATTACTAACCTCATATTGCTTCATCTTAGCAATAAAAACAGCACCTTCAGGATTAACGTTACTAGAGAGCTTTTTTAAGACTTCTTCACTCACTAGATTTTGAGGAATCTCGCTAGGAGCGTCGACATATTCAGTGGCGAATATTTCTACCACCATATTATTCGCCAAAGCCATTTGTAAAGACTTAAAAGTCTCCGCCAAAAACATTTGATGAATTTTACGGTTTTTATTTTCTTTTAAAGAGTAGGCAAATTTTACTCTTTCATTGTTTTTAGAAGTGATAACTTTAATCATGATAAATTCCTTTAATTAGCATTTTACGATATTTGTCATAATCTGGACAATATTTATATACTACATCATAGAACTTTTTCGAGTGATCATAGACTAAGATATGGGCAAGTTCATGAACCACTACTGAATCAATTATCGGCATTGAATAATGAATTAAAGTGAAGGCAAAACTAAGGTGTTTCGTATATCTAGAATTGCTTCCATATCGAGACTTCATATCTCTCACTCCTACTTTATAAGATGGTAGATTCATAATTGATTCGTAATATCTTACTCTACTAGTAATGATTTTAGTAAATATTGGTTTTAATTTCTTTTTTAATTCCTCTAAAGAATGATAAATGATTTCTGGATAATTAGAGATTGTAATTTTACCAGGATATGATAAATCATATTTATTCCCAAATAGATAGAAATATTCTTCACTAGTAGGAGACTCTTTCGCGCTAGATTTAATGAGTTTAGTCGCGTACTTATCTAATCCTTTAATAATAAAATGTTTAGTGGTCCATCTATTACAAGTTACCACAAATTTATTATCTTTAAATCGATAATGGACATTTTTAATCCTTTTATAGATGACTTCTACTTCATAATCGACATCATTTACTTTGTAAAAGAAATTATTCATGGGCTAATTATACCTTGAAAGAATATTTATAGATATATAAAATGATTACGATATGGAAAAAATCTTGATTAGTGCTTGCTTAGTTGGTGATAAAACCCGATACGACGGGAAGAGTAATTATCACCCTTTAATTAAGGAATTACTTCAAAAATATGAACTAGTTCCATTTTGTAGTGAGGTTGAAGGCGGACTAAAAACTCCTCGTAAACCTAGTGAAATTATCAAAGATAAAGTCATAAATTCTGAAGGTGTGGACGTTACTAAAAACTATAAAGCTGGCGCGGAACTTGCTTTAAATATTTGTAAATACTGCAACATCAAAATCGCAATTTTAAAAGATGGCTCTCCTGCGTGTGGAGTACATCAAATCCACGACGGCCACTTTAACGGCAAAAAAATAAAAGGAATGGGTATAACCGCATCCCTACTATCTCAAAACGGAATTAAAGTAATTTCTGAAGATGAAATAGAAACTCTACTTTAATAATTAGTTTCCTGACGGTGATGATTCTCTTCTAATTTTAAGAAGTAGGCATCATAAGCATCAGACCAATCATATCCTAGCGTTGCTAGGATTTTTAAATAGCTTTCAAACATTTTTACATATTTAACAAAGCTACGATCGTTATAAAATTCATTAATATAGTGATAGCTATTTAAAATTGCGCTAGTCAAATCTTTTTCTTCACTATCAACTTCAATCGAATCAACTTCAAACTTATAAGCAAGCCCTAAAGATAATAGAAAATGGAGTCCATCCGCGAATTCATCAAGCACTCTCTCTTTTGATTCGCTTGGTTTAAATGACCAAAATTTAAAAGTTCTTGTCGCATTAGCGAACTCTCCAAGTTCCACAAGTAAGGCTAAAAGCCTTTTATCTTTAGTTTCTTCATAAGATATATTGTGGTTTTTAGCAATTTCGGTATCTAATTCTAACTGCTTAAGATACATATTTTTAAGTACACAAATCATATTTAACTCCAATATTATTCTAAATATAACGCACGTAATTTATTAACATCAACTTTTAATACTTCAATTAAGTATTTTTCAATTGAACCATATATCGCCTTAACTGTTTCTAAGGCATGATCAAGATATTCCTCTTTAGCGGAAAATACTTCCTCTAAAGCTTTTTCATATGTTTCATTATAAAAAGGCTCATTTTTTAACATATATTTAAGATTTTTAATCTTAATTTCCATTGCTTCGTTAGTTAATAAATAGTCTTCTCTAGCGTCAGTTTCTGACACTCCTAAAGCAATTTCTAATAAATAAGAGGCTAACCCTGCCCGATCTTTTCCTTGAGAGCAATGATAATAAAACACTCCATCACTTTTAGAGACTAATAGTTCAAAAAACTTCTTTAACGCACTAATTCCGATATCGTGAGTCAATAACTCAGGATATAAATTATACATATGAGCAAACCCATCCGTATTATCACCTAAAAACCAAAGTAAATTACTATCTTCGTTTTTACTATCTTCTTTTTTGACATCTGCTTTCATTGAAGGAATATTATGATAAGTTACTCCTTCAAAGCGATAATCAGGGCGAGAAACAAATTCGTCTTCCCCGCGGAAATCGATAATATCAGTAAGATGTAATGAGTTAATAGTCTCGATATCTTTTTGACTAACTTTTCCTAAAAATCCACCTCGATAAATTCTGCCTTCTTTAACCTTCTTTCCGTTAAATCCGACTAGTCCACCAAGGTCTCTAACATTCTTCTGATATGATAAGTCAATTTTTCTCATATTTATAATCATAGCAGTTTTTAATTTATCTTTTCATTCTTTTCTTTTCAATTATATTGAAGATGTGAGATAA
>CACXNV010000043.1 GCA_902769185.1 uncultured Erysipelotrichaceae bacterium
AAGGAGTTTATTTTTATGAAAAGACGTAGAGTAATGTTATCTTTCATGATGTTGTCATCAATGGCGTTAGTGAGTTGTGGTTCTTCTCCTAGTGATCCTCCTGTTCAAGTCATCACTTTAAAAGAGATTATTGTTATTCCTCCAACTAAACTTGAATATCGCCCTAAAGAAAGCCTTGATTTAACTGGTATGGTTGTTAAAGCGGTCTTTAGCGATGGTTCTACTCAAGCGCTTAAAGAAAGCGAATATCAAGTGAGTGGATTCTCAAGTCAAACTCCTGGTAAATGTGTTGTTACTGTTTCCTATACTAAAGACAATATTAGTAAAAGCGACTCTTTTGAAGTAACAATATTAGAAGAAGAATATCGCCCAATTACCTTATATCAAAGCGACTCTAAAGTGTATTTAGTGTCTATCGAAGAAAAACAAACTTTTCCTTTGATGACTTATCATCACAAAGATTTTGGTGACGCCCCATTTATTGATTTCGAACAAATGTTAATTCCATATTTCGCCAGTGTGGAATATTCTCGATCTTTTGAAAAAGTTAGTGATGGTGTTTATAAATTAACACGTCCATCTGGAGATAAAAATGGTTCGATTGTTTTTGATACTAAAAAGCAAGAAATTACTATTACAAATGCTGCGGGTATACTTACCGATGTCTTTGGTTTAAATAACGGATATGGTGATTTCGGTCGTGGAGCAAAATTACTTAGAGGCTCTAAAAAAACTAGAATTATTAAAGAAGGTACGCCTCGAGTTATTAAATTAGCAAATTATGGCTACCGCATTGAATCTCAAGATGGAAGATTATATGTTCCAGCTTCGTTAGTAAGTGGATTGCTCTATGCTCCTGCAGTTACTGGATTTACTTATAACGGACACGATTATTTTGTAAGACAATCTCTAGATAACATGGATATCTCTCCTCTAGCGTTTTCAAGTGATAAAGGCTTTGCCCTAGTCTCTGCTGGAGGGTCAGTTAAACAAGCCTATAAAGCGGTTCCAGTACAAAGTGAATCTGAAGCTTATCGATATTTAGGCAAAAACAATACAGGTAGTAGTAACGCTGAAATTGATTTTGTCTTAAATAAAGATGGCACAGGTAGTGCTTTATCAAAAGAAAGTTCACCTCTTAAGGCTGTCGATTTCTCAATCAATTGGAGCGAAGATGGAAATATTATTTCTATGGATCTCGTTAAAATGATGATGGGTGAACCAGCAGGTGATACTCGTCATATTAAAATTAGAAAAGACAATTCCTCTTTTTATGGACAAGAATCTCGAAGCGCCTCTATGGCGTTAGATAATTATCGCGGACTCTGTTTTGATCTTGATTTAAATTTTGGTTTAAAGAGTTTTAAAGAGATTACTTCTTTTGATGAATATTTCACTTCAAAAGGTAGAAAAGAGGCTTTATTATCCACCAATCCAGAAACCTATCAAGACGCGATTGCAAAAGTGATTTACACTGATTTTGATGAGATGCATTCTGCTGGAATTGATCAATCCTATTATGGAGACTTCAATGATGGAACATATTTCTCTGGCAAAGCTAATGATTCTGAAGGTCATGTTGGATATTATGGACAAAGATATAGGAAATTTTTAAATGAGATAAGAAGGCTCACGGATTTATATAATCAAGCAGAAAACAAGAGAGAAAGCTATGAGGTATATAATGATTTAGCGGTTCTTAAATTTGATAATTTCTATTATAAAAATGATTTAGCATATAACAATAGTGCTTATAAGACAGATAGTTATGAAAAGGCCCAACAAGAATATTTTAAAGCCTGGTCCAATCAAGATACTTATAAAGCTATCGCGATTGCTTTTAACGACATTGTAAAAAATGACTCTATTAAAAATATTGTCTTTGATGTCAGCTTAAATACTGGCGGACAAGTAGCAGTAATGCCACTTCTAACTGCTTTTTATAACCGTGATCCTAACCTAATTATTCAAAACAATATTGATGGTTCAATTATTGATTTACATTATGAAGCAGATCTTAATGGAGACGGGGAATACGCGACGGAGGACGACTCTTTTGAAGGAAAGAAGAATTTCTATTTCTTAACAGGTGGGGTTTCCTTCTCTTGTGGAAATGCTTTCCCAACCATGGCAAAAAATTCTAAAAAAGCGAAAATCATTGGTGAGCTTTCTGCTGGTGGAAGTTGTATGGTCGATGCTTTTACTACATTTGACGGCTTAACATTTAATACCTCTTCCCCATATCAATTTATGTTAGATAATGGTGAAGGCAATTACGTTTATAATGAAAACGGTGTTCCTCTAGATTATGCTTACGCTCTTGAAAATGCTTATAACATGGGGAATCTTGCGACCTTTATCAATGAATTAAATTAGTAAAATAATATTAATTAGGGCTCTTTCAAATCTAGAGTGGAACAATTTATTTCATTCCGCCTTAGAATTTTGTCAGTCCTTTTTTATTTCAACACTTTTCCCTTTTTGTGTTGTTCATAACATTGGCTCTAATTGATAGATTGTTTGTGTCAGTTTGCAAAGGAGCAGATAGACATACTTTGTATAAAAAAGTATAACTTAACCCGTTAAGTTTTATATAAGAAATCCACCCAATAAGTGGATTTTCTTTTTCATTTATCCTCGCGCGTGTATAATTTAGGTAATGAAAAATAAAAAGATTATATCAACGCTTTTAATGGTTTTTACCGCCGCTTTTACTAGTTGTGGGGGGCCAACTCATGTTCATGAATGGGGCGAAGCAACTTATTTATGGAATGATGATTATTCTAAGTGCACTGCTAGTAGAGTGTGCACCTTAGATAGTTCGCATATTGAAACTGAAATATGTAATACGGTTTATGCAGTTGTTACCCCAGCTACAATTGACTCTACTGGGGTTGGTAGATATACCGCTAACTTTGTTAATAGTGGTTTTGTTAGTCAAACTCACGATAAGACTATTGATAAGTTAAGTTATACAGTTATTGAAAATATCTCTAAAAGAATGCCAGCGGAATTTGAGCCAGTTTCAATGGTGAAAATGTGTTATCCAAATAATATGCCTTTAAGTGCATATAAGACTATTAGTGAGGATAATAAAATTCTTTTATTAGTCAATCCTGATAATGGATCTTCTCGCATCTCTAAAGCTAGAAGTGATTTAACTAGCGCTGGAGCGAATATGGACAATATCACTTTCTTAGATATGCCTATTGATGATGACTATTATTATTGGGTTAGAGATTTCTCCCCGTTTTATGTCTTTAATGATTTAGATTTATCAATTGTTGATTTTACTTATAATCGTCCTGCTAGAACCGAACAAAATAGTGTGCCATCTAAACTCGCTGCATATTTTGATATGGACTACTCTAAGATGAGTTTAAATCATACTGGTGGCAACTTAATGCAAGATGGTAGATATACCGCGTTTAGCGATGATCTAGTGGTTCAAGAAAATAACAATAATAAAACTAAAGTTAAAAATCAAATGAAGGAGTACTGTGGAACTGATAACTATGTTATCACTATCGACCCACAAGGAGATTATATTGCTCATATTGATTGCTGGGGAAAGATCGTAGCTCCTGATAAGATTATTGTTGCTCAATTACCTAAGTCTAATCCTCAATATGATGAATATGAACTAGTAGCGGAGGAGCTCGCTAATACTAAATGTATTTATGGATATAACTATCGTATCTATCGTATTGAAGAACCTGGAGGAAGCACTGTTGCTCCATATACAAACTCTTTAATTGCTAATAAACATGTTTATATGCCTTTAGGAGAAAATAGTTCTTATAATCAAAAAGCACTTCAAGTTTATCAAGAGGCTTTGCCAGGATATACAATCCACGGAATAGAAGGATTTTCAAAATATCATGATTGTGCATTTAAAAACACTGACGCTCTTCACTGTCGTACCCATGAAGTTCCTGATCAAGATATGCTCTTTATTGATACTAGAGAAGTAGTGAGTGGAACAGTCTCTTATTCAGATACATATTTAGTGAAAACTAATATTGTTAGCTATGCTAAAAGTGATATTGATAGTGTTTATATCTATTACTCAATTAATGATGGAGCGTACCAAAAAGAGAATATGAGTAAATATTTAGAAACCTCCAACTATACATATACATTTATGAATCTAAATGTTGGAGATTCAGTGAAATATTATATTGAGGCAAGTGACATCTCTAATCATAAAAACGTGGACCCAACTTGCGGTAAGCTAGATCCACATCAATTTACTATTTCTTAGTGACTAACTATAAACCAGTTCAATGCTGTAGTCATGAAGAACATCACAATTAATCACTTTACATTTCGCAATATTAATTAAAAAAGTGATAGAAAGCACTATCACTTGTTTTTTGTCTCTCCTATAGAATGTCTATTTTTTTCTTGTTTTTGACACAGTCTAATAAATAGAAATTTATGAGTGACTGGTAAGGAATAGATGTTTTTTCTGACATCTCCTTAAAGTATTCTAAAACTTCTTCGCTAACATTAATTGTTATTTGCCTTTTTAACGTCTTAGCGTAAGGATTTTTCTTTCCTTTTGAGAAATCATATTCACTTTTCATTTTTTAGATACTCTTTTCTTTCGTTTTTGGTGGCTTTTCTAGCCGAAACAATTCTAATTACAGATTCGTTTTGACGATAACAATGACACACTACTAACAAATTGTATTTGTAAGAAAAGCCAATCATTATAAACCTTTCTTCGTTATCACTATGTGCTTCATCACTAATTATTAATGCCTCGTCATCATAGAACACAGTACTGGCTTCTTCAAAACTTATCCCGTGCTTCTTTATGTTTAGTTTGTTTTTGTTTTCATCCCATTCAAATTTTAACATAAATATTTAATAATTACATCATAATTATAGACGAACTATTTAAACCTCCTTTCTTTACGTAATTATGTGTTTTAAAGAAGATAAAAAACCATCCAACTTCAAAACACCTTTTGTAACTAACTGCTGATATCACTATCAACCATAGCTACTGGTGTTTCATCCTCCGTTGGATGGCCTCTGATTCAAATAATTATATTTGTGTGGAGCGTGGATAATAATGTGTGAGCATTCATTGTTTTCTACTC
>CACXNV010000044.1 GCA_902769185.1 uncultured Erysipelotrichaceae bacterium
AAAGAATTCTCTGATATTGTTAAATATCAAAAAGAAGAAAAACCTGTTTCTAGCTTAAAATGTCATTATTCCTATATTAATAATCGACTTGGAACAAGCTTCTCTAAAGACGAAATTAAAAATGTTTTAAATAGACTCTACTTCAATGTTAGTAAAGAAAGTGGAGATGAATTTGAAGTCTCTATTCCTTCTTTTAGACTTGATGTTACTTGTGAGGCTGACATCTCTGAAGAAGTCATTAGAGTGCTTGGTTTTGAAAATGTTAAAAGCGAACTACCTTTACTTGACGCAAAAGTTGGAGGCTTATCCTTAGGACAATCTAGACTTAGAAAAATTAGAGAATACCTTTCTCTTAACGGATTAGATGAATGTTTAACTTATTCTTTAGTTTCTAAAGAAAATAGTGAGAAATTTAATCTTTTACATGAAGAAGAACATTATAAACTTCTTAATCCTCTTACTGATGAAAGAGAATATTTTAGAACTCATATTTTATATTCTTTACTTGAATCAGCGTTATATAACGTTAATCGACAAAATAAAGACTTAAAATTATTTGAAACCTCTAATATGATGTCAACTTCTAGTAGAAGTGAACACCTCGCTATTGTTTTGGTGGGACTAGATTATACTAGAGATCTAATGAATAAGATTCCATTTGATTTCTATCATATGAAAGGTTTAGTAGAAGGCTTATTTACTGTTTTAGGAATTGAAGCTAGTAGATATAGATTTGAGCGTTATTCTTCTAGTAAAGAAGAATTACACCCAGGTAAATCCGCTAAAATCATTTTCCAAAACGCTCCAATTGGAGTTTTAGGTGAACTTCATCCAGTAGCCTTAAAAGGACTTGGTTTTAAAACTAATGTTGTAGTTTTAGAAATGAATCTTGAACCTTTACTTAATGCAAAAGTATCTTTAAGTAAAATGACTCCTATTTCTAAATTCCCTACTGTAAGTAGAGACTTAGCTATGCTCGTAAATAAGAAAGTATCTGCTTCTGAAATTATTAAAGTTATCAAAACTAGCGGTAAAGGTATTGTAAAAGAAGCCAGAATCTTTGATATCTATGAAGGTAGTAACATTGATGAAGAACTCAAGAGTGTCGCTGTAAATATTGTCTTTGGTAAAGAAGAAACTTTAACCGATAAAGAAATTAACGATACTTTAGATAAAATCAAATACGAATTAGCAAAAACTCTTAACGTGAGTTTAAGAATGTAATATGCAAATTAGTCGATTTAATTTTCAAAATAATGTTTTAGAGCTTGAAGATGATATCGACTTTTCTAGTGCTGAACTTGATCAAAATCATCTTCGTAAAATTGAAAATACCCATGTAAAAGTATTCGCTCATGAATATGATGATTTAATCACTATGGATGTTTATGTAGAATGTGATATTACTGGAGTATGTTCTTATACTTTAGAAGATGTTCCTCTACACTTAAAATTCAAAGATTCATTAGAATTTTCTAATGAAATAGAAGATGATGAAGATATCTTTTTTGAACCAAAACCGATCTTTGATTTAGACCCATATATCTTAGGATTAATCATCGCTAGTACCCCAACTAAAATAGTGAAAAAGGGAGCAAAACTTCCTGGTAGTGGAGTAGGATATCGAGTACTCAGCGAAGAAGATTATCAAAAAGAAAAAGCGGAGAAAAAAGATCCGCGTTGGGCAAAATTAGACGATATTGAATTATAATGAGGCGCTGTCCTCATTTTATTTTATAAATTTTTCAATTTGCTATTGTCATCTTTTTTCCATGACTATATAATGTAGTCAAGTGGTAAAAAGTGGGAGAAAGTGGTAAACATGTTTTTTGGACACTATGAACATTCTCTAGATGATAAAGGTAGACTTTTATTACCTCGTAAAATTAAAGAAGAATTAAAAGAAAATTCTCCTTTATATGTTTTAAAAGGTTTTGAGGGTTGTTTATCAGTATATAGAGAATCTGAATTCTTAAAATTAACCGCTGAATGTGAAAAGATTTCTTTTAATAAAAAGAATGCTCGTGATTATTTAAGAACAGTCTTAAGCAGTGTGATCGAACTTCCGATTGATAAAGTTAATCGTATTCAGCTTCCAAAAGACACATTATCTAGATTCCACATCACTAAAAACGTCACCATTATTGGAGTCGGTGATCACTTCGAAATCTGGGATAGCGAAGCATATAACAAATATGAAGTAGAAGTTTCCTCTAGATTTGAAAGTATTGCTGAATCATTAGGAAAAGATGATGAGTGAAGTGAAACATATCCCGGTTTTATTAAATGAAACTATAGAGGGATTAAATATTAAACCTAATGGCACTTATGTTGACTTAACTCTAGGAAGAGCTGGTCATAGTAGTGAAATCCTTAAAAGATTAAATAAAGATGGACTCTTAATTGGTGTTGATCAAGATAAAGTGGCTATTGAAGAATCTGATAAGAGATTAAGTAAAATCGCTTCCAATTACAAATTAGTGAAATCTAATTTCGTAAATTTCGAAGATATATTAACGTCATTAAATATCGACAAAGTCGATGGAGTGTTAATGGATTTAGGAGTAAGCTCCCCTCAATTTGATGAAAGTAGTAGAGGCTTCTCCTATCGATATGACGCTCCACTAGATATGAGGATGGATGTTGAGCAAAAGCTCACCGCTAAAGAAGTAATTAATACTTATCCTGAAGCAGAATTAAGAAAAATATTCTATGAATATGGAGAAGATAAATATTCCGCTTCCATTGCTCATAACATCGTTAAAAGTAGAGCGGTTAAACCAATAGAAACAACATTCGAATTAGTGGACATTATTAAAAGAAGTAAGCCTGCTAAAGAATTAAAGAAAGTTGGTCATCCCGCTAAACAAATCTTCCAGGCATTAAGAATTGAAGTAAATAACGAACTTAATGTTCTGAAAGAAACATTAGGCCAAGTTGTTAATCATCTTAATAGTCATGGACGACTTGCAGTCATTACCTTCCACAGTTTAGAAGACAAGATCGTTAAAAAACTCTTTAAAGAGTTAACAATAGTGGAAGGAAATAGAACTAACTTCCCGCTAGTGACAGAAGAAAAAGATTATATTCTCATCACTAGAAAAGGAATTAGACCAAGCGAAAGCGAACTAGAAAATAATCATAGATCCGCAAGTAGCACCTTAAGAATCATCGAAAAGAAATAAGAAAGGAGTAAGGTTATGGTTAGAAAAAACAAGCTTTATAAACATCATAAATCTAAAGCGTTTTTCCTTATCCGTAATTTTTCCTTTGTTTTCTTAGGCTTAATTAGTGTTGGAGTGGCAGTTACAGTTCCAACCTACATTGCCTCTACTAAAAGCGAGCAAGTTCCTTTAAAAGCGGACTATGATGAATCTCAAAAAGAAGACAATAAAGTAGAGCCAGAAGAAAACGTTGAACCTAAAGAGGTATTACACTATTAATAAAATCCACACTTTCAAATTAACAAATTATTGTTAATGTGAATTAACTAATGTAGAATATAGGGCATGAAAGAAACAACATGCGCTTTAGAAATATCACACAAATTTATCAAAATTGTTTTTGGTTATGTCCAAGATAATCAAGTAATAGTGACCTTCGTCAAGAAGATTCCTATTAATCACGCTGTTGAATCTGGAGCGATTAAAGATCGCGCTTTAATTATTAAAGAATTAAGCAAGAATAATCCAGTGATGGATGAATCTTTACATTTCTCGCATCTATTAGATGATGCGGTTTTAGTTTTGCCACCTTATGGCTTAGAAATCTATGAAACTACTCAATACACTTCAGTAATTTCTCCAGAGAAGGTAGTTGGTGAATTAGATGTTAAAAACATCTATAACATTATTAGAAATAAGAAATTACCGATTGATAATGAATTAATTGATATCATCCCTGATTCATTTATGCTTGATAATGGAAATAGATACGCTCTTCCTCCAATTGGAAAAGAAAGTAGTGCCATTACAGTGCACGCTAAAGTTCATACTCTTCCTAAAAGAATTAATGAAGAGCATACATCGTGTTTAGTTGATAGTAATATCAAAGTTAATAGAAGAGTAGTCTCTCCATTCGCTATAAGCGAATTATTAACGACATATCCTGATGTTCCTGCTACTTATTTCTTAGTCGATATGGGAGCAAGTAGTACCACAATCTCTTTAATAGATAATCATCAAATATTTGCAACACGTAGCTTCTCATGGGGTGGAGATAATATCACTAATAGTATTGTTACTAGCTTTAATATCTCAGAAAGCGAAGCTGAAAAGATTAAAATCTTATATGGCTTAGATAAAAAAGAAATGCACTTTGATTATGCAGTGGCTAAAATTCAAACTCCTTTAGGAGAAGAAAGCTGTGGAGTTAAAGCATTAAACCAAATTATAGAAAAAGAATTAGCTTCGTTTATTAATATGTTCAATCTTGGAAAAGAACAGTTAGTAAATGCTTATAACATTGATGATCCTGATAATATGCCAGTCATCTTTATTGGTGGAGGATCAAAATTAAGAGGATTAAAAGGATATTTCGACATTAATCTTAAAAATAAGAATTTTAAATTCTTAAAAGTGAAGACTATTGGAGCAAGAGACCCATCTCTAATTAGTTTATTAGGGGCAATTCTCGTCAATAAAAAATATCCAGTGAAAAGAAATGAAAATTCTTCTCAAGTCAAAGTGACTAGAGATGAATAAGGAGGACAATATATGCAAAATTATGATTTAGACAATTTCGAACCTGCTGCTAAAATCGTTGTCATCGGTGTTGGTGGAGCAGGAAATAACGCTGTCAATCGTATGATTGATGAAGAGATTTCTAATGTTGATTTCTATGTTGCTAATACTGATAAACAAGCTTTAGCTAGTTCAAAAGCTAATAATCGTATCATTTTAGGCGAAGCCTTAACTGGTGGCTTAGGAGCGGGTGGAGAACCGGTGGCTTAGGAGCGGGTGGAGAACCGGAAATGGGTGAACAAGCCGCTGAAGCTAGTGCGGATGATATTAGAGAAATCGTTAAAGATGCTAATATGGTCTTCGTTGCTGCTGGAATGGGTGGAGGTACTGGTACAGGTGCTGCTCCAGTCGTGGCCCGTATTGCTAAAGAAGCAGGCGCATTAGTGATTGCTATTGTCACTCGTCCATTTACTTTTGAAGGTAAAAAGAAAACTGTCTATTCGATTGACGGTTTAAATAAACTTAAGAGCTGTGTTGACTCTTTAATTGTCGTTTCTAACGACAAATTATTAATCACTAATGGTAATACTCCTATTGGAGAA
>CACXNV010000045.1 GCA_902769185.1 uncultured Erysipelotrichaceae bacterium
TGAAGTATTAACTTTATTTATTGAATTAGGGGCTCCTGATGAATTCTTAGAATTTAAAACTGTCTATGCTTCTGCTTTAAAAGGAACTAGTTCTTTAGATAGTGATCCAGCTAGTCAAAAAGAAGGAATGGATGCAATCTTACAAACTATTATTGATGAAATTCCTGCTCCAAAAGCTGACGCTAATGGGCCATTACAAATGCAAGTCGCTTTACTTGATTATAATGACTTTGTTGGTAGAATCGGTATCGGCACTATTAAAAGAGGTACCATTCACGTTAACGATAACTGCACAGTCTCTAGATTAGATAGCTCTACTACTAATTTTAGAGTATTGAAATTATTTGGCTTCCAAGGCTTAAAAAGATTAGAAATCAATGAAGCAAGCGCTGGAGATATAGTTGCAGTTGCCGGCTTAGCGGATATTAACGTTGGAGAAACAATTTGTGCTTATAACGCTGTTGATCCACTTCCACTTATTAGACTTGATGAACCAACTCTTCAAATGACTTTTGGCACTAACTCCTCCCCATTTTCTGGAAAAGATGGAAAACTTTTAACTGCTAGAAAAATTGAAGAAAGATTATTTAGAGAAACTCAAAGAGATGTTGCTTTAAGAGTAGAAAGAATTCCAAATACCGAATCTTGGATTGTTTCTGGTAGAGGCGAACTTCATCTTTCTATTTTAATAGAAAATATGAGAAGAGAAGGATTTGAATTAGAGGTATCTAAACCTCAAGTCATTATCAAGGAAATTGATGGTGTTAAATGTGAACCATATGAAGACTTATTAATTGATGTACCTAATGAATATGTCGGCGATATCATGGTCACCATTGGAGAAAGAAGTGGCGAATTAGTATCTATGGATGCTAAAGAAACTGTCACTATCCTTAAATATGTCATTCCTTCAAGAGGTTTACTTGGTTATATGACTAATTTTATGACCTTAACTAAAGGATATGGTATTTTATCTCATACATATAAAGAATATAGACCAGTACAATCTTCTTCTATTGGAGAAAGAAATATTGGAGTATTAGTCTCTGTAGAAGCTGGCCAAGCCACTCCATATGCGATTGAACATACCGAAGAAAGAGGAACAATGTTTATTCTTCCAGGAACTGAAGTTTACGAAGGAATGATTGTTGGTGAACATCGTTATGATTTCGATTTAGCGGTTAACGTTACTCAAAAGAAAAATCTCACTAACGTAAGAAGTTCTAATAAAGACAATACTGTAGTTCTTAAATCACCAAGAAAGATGTCTTTAGAAGCTTGTCTAGATTATATCAATAGTGATGAATTAGTAGAGATCACTCCTACTACTTTCCGTATGAGAAAAAAGATTCTTAATACTGCTGAAAGAAAGAAGTACGAAGCTCACGTAAAAAGAGCGCAAGAAAACGAATAAACAATATAAAAGAGACGCAGCGCTGCGTCTCTTTTTAATAATTTGAGCAAAATTATTTCTTTTTAATACGGCCTTTATTTGCGCCTTTGGAATTATGAACTAACATACTTCCGCCTTGGTTCTTCGCCATAACTTTAGAATACTCTAAGGCTTCCTTTTGGGTGTCAAATAATTTGATTGCCTTTTGTCCACCAGCGAACTTCACTTCCCATTTGCCGTCTTCAGGTCTTTTAACAACGTGATATGTTCTTGTTGCTTCCTTTTTTGGCTCAGGTTTTTTAGCTGCTGGTTTAGCAGCTTTCTTTGGAGCCTCTTTTTTTGCTGGAGCAGCTTTTTTGTTATCTGGGACTGCTTTCTTCACTAAAGGTTTCTTTTCTGGTTTTGCTTTATTGACTGCCATAAAATTAAATCTCCTATTTTGTTTATTTAATAAACTTTCGTTTAATTAATAATATACCTACACCGAGTAAACTTAAAGAACTTAAAATTACACTGGTTGCAACAACATTTCCTCCACAACCTGATGGAGCACTACCGTTATTGACATGAATAACGCATTTGGCGCTAAATTTATTATCACTTGTTTTAACTACAATTTCACAATCACCGATTCCAGTAGCGGTTACTAACCCATTAGCATCAACACTAGCAACAGCTTCATTACTACTAGACCAAACAAATGTTGGTCTTTTCGCATCACTTGGATTAACTGTAACTCTAAGTTGCACTCTATCTGCTGGCTTTAATGTTTTTTCAGTAACATTTAATGAAATAGATTCTATTTCTGCTCCGCCATTAACTGTGACTTGGCAAGATTTAGAATATTCTGTTCCAGAAATAGTCGCTTTAGCAGTAACGGTAGCAGAACCTGCTCCGGCAGCAGTTAAAGTTATGCTACTACCAGAATCACTACTAGTAGCACTTAAAGAAACAACACTTTCATTACTTGTTGTCCAACTAATTTGCGAAGAATCACTGCTTGAAGCACTTATAGTTGTTATAGCGCCTACTTCTAAAGTAGCGGATGTCTTACTAATGGAAATAGAAGGAGTAGGGGCAATACCACATGCTTCCCTAGTAGCACTATTAGTGTCTCCCCAAATTTTACAAGCGTATTCAGGGTGATCAATAAATGGGTTTCTATTACCTTGAATTGCTTCAACAGCTTCATTTCTATTCATTTCTCTTTGTTTGACACTATAAGTCAAATTCCATCTAAGAATATCGGATAATTTACCCATTGTATTGTTATCGTTATCATCTGATGGTTTATCAACTAAAGTTAAGCTTCCATTAGCCATTGCACAATAGAAAATAATACGTGCTGCATCACCTCTATATGTTTCATCTCCCCATGATTCCATCGCAGGATCCCATCCTTGAGATGTACTTTTCATTCCCTCTACATAGAATGAATTACCACGAGAACTATTCTCAGAAGTTAAAGTTGGTCTGGCCATATGAGAATCTGCTTCAACTAAATTCCCTCCTTTAGATTTAGGCCAAACATGTTCTCTATTCATTCCTGATGCATTAGTAGCTACATTACCAGAATAGAATGAAACAATTTTATTACTATATGGCAAGTCATGCGTTGTGTCTTGTGAATAACTTGAGTTGGAATCAAAATCAGTATATCTAGCCCAGAAATCATCTTTCAATAAAGCATTATAACCACCATTTCTTTTCTTTTTAGAATTATTTAACGTACGTAATGCGCTTGTTAAACTAGAGCCAGTTAAAGTATCAGAAATGTCATTATAATAAGTTGCTCCATCATAATGGGTATAAGCAGTCCAACTTGAAGCATTGACCGCTTCAACTTGGTTATTAATTGAAAATACACTGGCGAATAACCCAGCGGTTAAACCAAACATTAATGATAAAGAAATTAATCTTTTTGATTTCATATCAAAGACCTCGAGAACAAATTTATTATAGACCTGTTCGAAATATATTAAAAGGAGTGAATTCTATCACTCCTCAAATCATATTTGATTGAATTGATTATTTTTTAAAAGTAAACGTTCCGTTATCAGCGCCCGATTTATAAAGTGTAACAGATATAGAACCATCTGCGTTGATAACGCCTGTAGTATTTGTAGGTGTGTATCCTTCACTTGGTCCATAAGGAAATAATCTATAGCCATTAAACGCATCAGTATTATCACCACTTACAAATGTAAATGTGATTCTTGAACCTGAAACAGAATATGTAAATGACATTGTTTTAATTGAAGTAGACGAAGTATGAAATTCTCTAACATATGTTCCAGTTCCATCTTCATTTAATGTAATGATATAGCGATCATAATACTCTGGATTTGAAGGCGTATAATCTTCTCTATCATATGAATAAGAACCATAGACAGATGACTCTTCGTGTTTTTCGGTAACGGTGATCGTATAACTAGCAGTTCTAGTTTCCTCCCCTTCAGTATAAGAGACTGTCACGGTTTTACTTCCGGTAGTGCTCATATCTGGAGTAGAAACACTAGTAGGAGTAACAGTTTTACTTGAACCATCGCTATAGGTTGCAGTTACTGTTCCATCAAAAGAGAATGTTTCATTAACTTCATAAGTTGTAGATTGTCCAGATAAAGCAATAGAAGATAAGGTTGCTGGATTAACAGGATTAATAGAAACCACGATTGTAAATTCTAAAGCCTTCGTGCCCATATGATAGGTAAATGAAGGAGTCATGATTGCATCTTCATCATTGACCTCACAAACGTATTGAAATGTGTAACCTGACTTAGTCACAATATTGAAGCTAACATCGCTATTCTCAGGAGCGTTAGTTGGTAAAATCGAACTAGAGTCAATAACATCGTTGTAATTTAGCACGTTATAGGATGTGTCATATACTTGATAGACTATTCTTTGAGTTGGAACAGTACCTGTAACACTTGCGGTTATAGTGACATCACCATCAGGCATTGTAAATTGATAGGCTCCAGTCATTGGGTTTGGTCCGTTATAAGATACAGCTTTTCCATTACTTGTAACAGAAACACTATCAAGTGAATATCCAGAGGCAACATTTACTTTGAAATTAACTGCTGTACCCGCTTTTGCTTGTAATGATGTTGGATATGTAACTGTAATAGTAGCACCAGTCACTTGAACAATATTAATTGCGTAGGATACTTCAGAAGCATTAACAGTAATAAGATAATCGGTACCAACTGTTTCGCCTTTATCGTTAGTATAACTAACTACAACCGATTGTTGACCAGCTTGAGACATATCTGGAGTGGTATAGCTAGTAGGAGTAACAACTTCTTCACTGCCATCAGAATAATGAGCGGTAACTACACCATCAAATACAAATGTATCACCAACATT
>CACXNV010000046.1 GCA_902769185.1 uncultured Erysipelotrichaceae bacterium
AAGGGTTTGGCTGTTCGCCAATTAAAGTGGTACGCGAGCTGGGTTCAAAACGTCGTGAGACAGTTTGGTCCCTATCTGTCGTGGGCGCAGGAAGTTTGAATGGATTTGACCTTAGTACGAGAGGACCGGGTTGAACATGGCAATGGTATATCGGTTGTCACGCCAGTGGCATGGCCGGGTAGCTACCCATGGAACGGATAAACGCTGAAAGCATCTAAGCGTGAAGCCAACCATAAGATGAGACTTCCCATTCGCAAGAAGTAAGTTCCCTCCAAAGTTAGGAGGTTGATAGGTTAGAAGTGTAAGTGTCGTGAGGCATTCAGCTGACTAATACTAATAGAACGAGGACTTAATTTCTAAGATTTTAACAAGTCCATAAGTAAAATTTATGTTAATGCTTTAATTAGTGAGATCAATGTGATAATATCTAGTTTTCAGAGAACAAAGTTCTCTAAAAAAAGTCTGGTGGCGATAGCGCAGTGGACACACCTGTTCCCATACCGAACACAGAAGTTAAGCACTGTAGTGGTGAAGATAGTACGTAAGTGCAAAAATAGCGAGCTGCCGGGCTTTTTTATTTCCATATAGTTTATAGATAATTTATAATTATAAGCGAGGTATATAATATGAAAATCAACGTTATCAGATTAGCAAATTCTTTAGATCCTAATGCTTCTTTTAAAAAGGACGGTGATAATTTTATTGATGAAATCAATAACGAACTATTCGACAAAGACTATGAATTAGTAGAGAATGATGAATCTGCTTTATTTAATGTCTTATTTATTGAAACTGGTGGCGCTGAACAACACTTTATTAAAATTGAAAAAGAATTACCTCGTCCAATCATTTTAATTAGTGATTGTTTAAATAATTCTTTACCTGCTTGCTTAGAAATTAAATCATTCTTATCAAACAATAAAGAAGACTGTATCTTGCTTTTTGGCAAAGAAAAAGAGATTGCTTCTGCGATTGTCGAGATTTCTAAAATTGAAATTGCTAAACGTTATATCAGTGGCGCAAATTTAGGAGTTATTGGTAAACCTAGTGACTGGTTAATTGCTTCTATAGTGGATTATGAAGAAGCCAAGAAAGTCTATAACGTGAATTTAATTGATATCACTTCTAAAGAACTCAAAAACGAAATTGATAAAGGTGAATTAGAAAACATCAAAAATCGCTCAAAATACGAGAAATTAGCGCAAAATAATGAGGTTTTGACGGGAGCTTTGGCGATTTATAGTGGTCTTAAACGTATAATTGAACGTTATAAATTAAAAGGATTTACACTCCGCTGCTTCGATTTAATTGAAGAATATAAAAATACAGCATGTCTAGCTCTAGCAATGCTTAATGATGAAGGAATTATCGCTACTTGCGAAGGTGATGTTCCAAGTATGCTTTCTATGTTAATTGTTAAAGCTTGTACTGATAAAGTCTCTTTCCAAGCTAATCCAAGTAGAATTACTTTTGGCGATAAAGATAGTGATAACGAAGTTTTATTTGCGCACTGTACTTTACCTTTAAGTATGGCCAATAAAATTGATTTTATGACTCACTTTGAAAGCGGATTAGGAATTGGTATTAGAGGTGAATTATCTAAAGGTAGTATTACTATTTTTAAATTATCAAGAGACTTAAAATCGTATTTATTAATTAATGGCGAGATCAAAGAAAATTTAAAATTGCCAAACTATTGCCGCACTCAAATTTTAGTCAAACTTGATGATGAAGATTTATATCCATTAATCAATAAAAGTTACGGTAATCACGTTATTATTTCTTATGGAGACAACACTTCTGAAATTATGAATGTTCTCCATTATTTTGCTGAACAAGCTTCTTTACGTAAATAGGGGCAACTTGACATAATCTACATATATATGTAGAATACTCGTAGGTTTTATAAACCTAAAAACTGAAATTAATTTATGAAAACAATAGATGGTCTTACATTAAAGAAATTCTTAATAAGCGCCAGTAATAACTTATTCAATCATTATCCAGAAGTGGATGCTTTAAACGTCTTCCCAGTTCCTGATGGTGATACTGGTATTAATATGAATCTCACAATGACTAGTGGTGCCAATGAAATTAATGGCATTCAAGAAAATAATGCTTTTCTTATTGCTAAGACCTTCTCTCGTGGCTTATTAATGGGCGCTAGAGGAAATTCTGGCGTTATTACTAGTCAAATCTTTAGAGGTTTTTCTAGTGTTTTAGAAGGTGTTGAAGAAATCGATTCACTTTTATTAGCACAAGCCTTTAAAACTGGTAGTGAAACTGCTTATAAAGCAGTTATGAGACCAGTAGAAGGAACCATTCTTACTGTTATTAGAGAATCTAGTAGTGTTTTATCTCGTAAAGTTAAAGAAGGAATGCCTATTGAAAGAACGCTTGAAATCTTATTAAAAGAAGCAAATGCCTCTTTAAATAGAACTCCTGAATTATTACCAATCTTAAAAGAAGTTGGTGTTGTAGATAGTGGTGGTACTGGTTTAGTTAGAATCATCGAAGGTATGTATCTTGCTAGTATTGGTCAAGAAGTATCTAGAGATGATAAAAACGTTTCCGCTGGAGCGATTGCTTCCGCTGCTGCTAGCGCGATGGAAGAAGAGGAATTTGGCTACTGCACTGAATTTATTATGTCTTTAGGCCCAGATTCCGTTAAAAAGATCTTTAATCAATCTAGATTCACTAATTGGCTTAATAGCCACGGCACCTCTTTAGTGGTTGTTAAAGATGATGATATTGTTAAAGTCCATGTTCATACTTTAACTCCTGGTGAAATTTTAAATTACGCTCAACAATATGGTGAATTCTTAAAACTAAAAATCGAAAATATGACAGAGCAACATCACGCTTTAGCGGATGGGGCCGACGTTAAGCCACATGTTGATTTAGTAGAAGAACCTAAACCAGTTAAAAAAGAGGAAGAACAAGAACTTCCAAAAGAAAAGATCACTAACGCTGTTATTACCGTTAGCTCTGGAGAAGGAATCTCTGCTTATTTTAAAGAATTAGGTGCTACTTATATTGTTAGTGGTGGACAAACCATGAATCCATCTAGTGAAGACTTCTTATCTGCAATTAGAAAGATTAATGCTGAAAATATTTTTATCTTACCAAATAACTCTAATATCGTGATGGCGGCTAGTCAAGCTGCGGATATTGCCTCTGAAGAAGGAAAGAATGTCTTTGTGATTCCTAGCAAAACTATCCCTCAAGGAATTGTGGCTTTAATGAGTTTAGATCAAGATACAGATCCAGAAGAAAATATGCGTAATATGAGATATTCTTTAAAGAATGTCAAATCTGGAGAAGTTACTTTCTCTATTAGAGATTGCGAACTTAACGGCATTAGAATCAAAAAAGACGACTTCATCGGTATTTATGAAAAAGAAATCGTTGTCGGTGTTAAAGATAAATTCGTCGCTTTAGAACAATTAGTCGATAAGATGATTGATGAAGAAAGCGCAATTCTTACAATTTTCTTAGGAGAAGACGTGAAGCGAGAAGACTTTGTGAGCACCAAAAAAGCAATCGAAGAAAAATATCCAGATCTTAATATAGATATTAAAGATGGTAAACAAAATGTTTATTCATTCTTAATAAGTGTTGAATAGCAATCATTTGATTGCTATTTTATTTATATGGGCGAGAAATTAACATCATCTAAAAGAATGAACTATCTATTAGGTCAGATGGGGATTTTTTCTTATTATGATGTTTTAGCGCACTTACCTAAACGATATGATGATTTTTCTTTAACTCATGAAAGACATCTTATCGATAAAGAGAAAATCACTATCTACGCCAAAGTGGTGACTACTCCAAAAAAAGTATTAGCAAGAAAAACCACAATCGTGACTTTTGATGTTTTAACAGACACTAATACTTATTTTAAAGTAACTGCTTATAATCGACCTTATTTAACTAAGACTGTTTTAGTTAATGAATATTACACAATTACGGGAAGTTATGATAAATCTCGTAATAGTTTAAATCTCATAAATTTTGTTAAAGGAAAAATTGAAGAAAATAAGGTTTTAAAGCCTGTTTATTTATTGCCTAAGGATTTAGCTAATAAAGACTATATTACTTTAGTAAACCGTTCTTTAGAGGCAGTAAAAGGGCACGTTCCTTCTTTAGTTCCTTATTCGCTTAGAGAAAAGTATCGTTTATGTAATAAAGAATACGCTTTAAGAAAAGCCCATCAGCCTTTAACTTACGAAGATATTCATCAAGCTTACCGCTATTTAAAATATGAAGAAGCATTAGAATTCTCTTT
>CACXNV010000047.1 GCA_902769185.1 uncultured Erysipelotrichaceae bacterium
TATTAAGAAAAATAAAAAGTTTTCTTAACTAACCGTATATATTTTGTTAATCAAGAAAACTTATTTTCCTAGTGACTTATATATTTGATAGATTTGATCACACACATCTTCTAAGACATCATCTGAAGAATTTTTTATGACATAATCTACTTTTACGATATTTTCTTTCTTGAATGCTTCTCGATCATGTTTGATTCTTGATTCGATTTTTTCAGCCTCGTCTCCTCTAGAGATCATTCTTTTTCTTCTGGTATCCTCATCGGCTTCTAGATAGAAGGTGACGATAGAGTCGTCTTTTAATCCAACATAACTTCTTAATCCTGCTGGATCTATAACTACACATTTATTATTCGCAATTTGATCTTTAGTGGAGCCATATAGATTTCCATTAAAGAAGGTATATTCAACAAATTTATCTTCTCTAATCATCTTTTCAAATTCACTTGGAGTAACAAAGAAATAATCCACCCCATTTACTTCGCCTTTTCTTTTTGGCCTAGTGGTAGTGGTGACTATTTTGGTAATCCCATATTTAGAGGCTAGAAGTTTAGCAATTTCTGTTTTCCCGCTAGCGCTGGCACCTGCTAATACAATCATGCCTTAATTATATACACAATTGGGGATATATCAACGTTTTGAAAAAATATTTAAAAATTTTTATTAAATTCATTTAATAACTGGACACCTCGAAAAAAATTTTTACAAAAAAATCGAAAAAAACCACTCTTTATATAATAGAGGGGCAAAAAATGATGACTCAGAAAAAGAAAGAACTAAAGATACAAAATATCGCAAATATCTATCTTCATTCCATAACCAAAACCAACCAAAGAACATTTAAAAGAAAAAATCCTAAAATCTCTTCCTTTCTTTCTGCTGTAGAAATTGCTTATTCATCACTTAGTGCCCCTCTACAAAGAATTATTAACAATGACTTCTTCTATCAGGATTATCCAGGATGGTGGAAATTAACTTATAAAAAGAATAATTATCAAAAACTAAAGGCGACGGCAGTTAGTAAATTCTTGGAGTTATTTTATGAAATTTAAAAGAAAATTATTATTTATATCATCTTTACCGCTTATTTTAAGTGCAAGTCCACAACTTAAAGTCGAATACTTTTTTACTAGCACTAATGTTTTAAATAAGCTAACTGGAGATAAAAACGTTTCTTTAAAATTAGCACTTAGACCGATAGAGGCAAATAATTTTCAAATTATATCTAGATTATACAATCACACTACAGGTGCTTTATTATTCAGTAATTTTTTCTCTGAATATGTCGGTAGAAAAGGCCAAACATTTACCATTGATTATCCGATTCGCTACAAGCTAACTTCCGATGGTTTAAGATTTGAATATGAAATCACTTATGGAAACAATAATCCTGTGACCAGATCTGGAGTGGTTTATCCATATTTAAAAAAGACAATTAACGCCCTTCAATATAAAGATAATAATTACGTAACTGAAAACGCTTTTATAAAAGTGGAGACAACTAAAGTTATTACTGGTGAGACTTTTAACTTTGATAACTATAACGAATATATAGCGAAGAATAATGATAATTCCATAGATTTTTCAAGCGTGAAATTTTATTATCCTCAAACTTATGCCTTTACCTATTTAAAAGCAGAATATCATATCAAAGATTATAACAATATTTATCCTAATCTAAGGCACAACGATAACGAGGTTGTTATCGATATGATTTGTACCTGCGTTGATAATGAAATTACATTTTCTATTAATGAGGAAATGTATGTTAAAGAAGATACTTTAGAAATGTCAGCGTCTAAGCTACCTGGATATATAAAAACGGATAAGCTATTTATTCCAGTTGATAAACAAAAATTAGCAGAACGCAACGACTCATACATTTTAGTTAGTGAAGCTGGTTATAGTGCGATTGATATAATCCTTCCTTGCTATGAGTCAGATTATTGTTTTTCCGGAGGTGTTAGAGAATGATTTTAATGCTAATTTCTCCATTAATCGGTCTAGTTTCGCTGCAATATTTCGCTTTAAACTATTCGATTCAAGGATTGAATAGAGCGATATTATTTACCCCAATTGAAATCATGTATAAAGGAGTGGTGTCTTTAGGGGATAAACCGCGCATTTCTCGAGATGATTTTGAATTTATAGTTTTGTCATATTACGACCATATTATCCCTCGATATTCTAAGGAGTATACTGTGGACTTTTATTATTACAATTTATCTGATCAATCAATGTGTTTAACTGATAACTGTGAAGGAGTGGAGATAACAATAAATTGTAAGTTAAATATTACCTATAATTATCATCGTGTTATGTACTATGAATTAAAGGAGAGTAGCAATGGATAAAACTAAAGCAATTTATTATATTGAAAACTCTTTTTTAGCCTCCTTAATTAAAGACAAAGAAGTCACTGATATTTCTTATAATGGGGAAAGTATTTATTATGTTTCAAACTCATTGGGTAGAAAGAAGAGCAACATTGAAATTGAACAGCAGGTTGTAAGAGATTTTTTAAGACAAATATCTAATTTAAGTGAGCAACAATTTTCTTTTACTAATCCAAATTTAGATACTTCAATTGGTAAATATCGAATTAACGCTACTCATCAGTCAGTAGGAAAAATCAATAACGAAGACGTAGTAACCTTTTCAATAAGAATTGCTTCCGAAAAACCTCGAATCAATAAAGATAGTGATTTCTTTACTCCTCAGCTTGTGGAATTAATTGATGTAATTTCTAAAAGTGAAAAATCCATCATCATTGGAGGAGTTACCAGTTCTGGAAAAACTGAATTTCAAAAATATATAATCCGTAATTTTCAAGAAAATGTCAGAGTTATTGTTATTGATAACGTTTTAGAACTTGACTTGATAAGAAATGAGAGCAAGATCGATTTGACATGTTGGAAAGTAGATGAAAGAAATCCCTATACAAGCAGTAGTTTATTAATCAAAAATGCTTTAAGAAATAATCCTGATTGGCTAATTTTAGCGGAAGCTAGAGATAAAGAAATGGTGGACGTTTTAAATTCGGCAATGACAGGTATGCCTATTATTACCACAATCCACGCTTTTGACGTTTATTCTCTTCCGTATCGAATGGGAAGAATGGTTTTAAGAGGGGATCAAAAACTTGATTACGATGAAACATTAAAAGACATCTATTACCATTTTCATTTCTATTTCTATTTAGCTAAGAAAAACGTTAAAGGTAAGATTATCCGTTATATCTCTCAAGTAGGCTATATCGATAATAACGGAAAATTCTTTGATATTTATTCTAAAAAAGGTAACAAGCATTTATATCATCATTTACCAAGTAGTGCTTTATCCTTGCTTGATTTAGAAACAGTATCAACGAGTTTTAAAAATACATTTATAGGAAGTAATACTAATGAACAATAATAACAACAAATTATTTATCTTTCTTTTTATTAGTTTAGCGGTAGCGGTAGTGGCTTATCTAGCTTTAGAAAACATCTTTGTCTCTATTGGAATATTAGCCTTATATCTTGCTACAACAATACTATTGTTGCTACCGAAATTTAAGAAATACGATATCGTTAAAAACCGCTATCACGAGTGTTATCACTTTATTAATAATTTCATCATCACTTTATCAATCAAGAAATCTATTTCTGGAGCCTTAGAAACTACCGTAGGATCAATGAATTCGGAATTTATTGATATGTTTAATGGATTAGAAAATATGTCTGAAAATGAGAAACTAGATTATTTATCATCATATTTTGAGTTTTATGATTATTCTCTGTTTTTACAAATTGTTTATATTTGGCAAGAAGAAGGTGGGGACATAATTTCTATGAGCAAATATTTGATTAGCAATATTCGTCATAATGAAGAGTATCTCACAAAGACTGAATCAATTAGCAAAAGAAAATATATAGAAATTGGTATTCTCTGGGCTATTTCTTTATCAATTATTGTGGTCCTACGATTTGCGTTAAGTGAATTTTATGGAAAAGTTAAAGGGCAAATACTCTACATTGCTTCTATATCTATTATTCTTACTTTTGCTTTATTAACTATTTTCTTACTTGTACAAAAAGGGACAAGTCTAAATCTGAAAGGAAAAACAAACCATGAAAAGGTCGCTTAAAGATAGAATTAACGCTTTAGGATTATCTTATCAAAAGGAAATGATGTTCCTTATTTTACTTATCGTTATTGTGATTGCCCTAGCATTTATCACATATATATTTGTCAAACAGATATATTTCCCATTATTTATTGTGGGAGGTGGAGTAATTGCCGTTTATTTCTACTTATCCAGATATTCATCTCTAGAAAGGAAGCAAGAGAAGGAACATGTTGATCAATTAATATCCTTATTGTCCTATTTTGAAATCTTTATCTCTAATGGGAATAACGTTTATACATCTTTTAAGATGCTAATCCCATACGCTGATATATTTATCCAGGACGCAATAAATGCGATGTTAATGCAAATAGATGTTGATAAAACTATTGGTCCATATATCAACTTCGCATCTAAATTCAATAATCGCACAATTGAATCGTTGATGCTTTCAATCTACCAAATGGTGGATAACGGAGAAAACACAATTGAATTAAGTGAGTTTAATTTGTTATTTAACAATATTAAGGAAAAGCATTTTGATGAGATGATTGATTCTCATAAAAAAAGTTTAGATCTTTTTAACTCTTTTCCTTTAATAGGGGCAGGTGCAATAACAATCGTCTTATCTTTATGTATCGTTTCGATAATAGGAGATTACGTAAATGTCATATAAATTCGGTTTAATTTTATCAATGGTGTTTGTAGTTATGTTTCTTCTTCTAGGTGGGGACATGATGTGTTTGTCCGCTGCTTATAGTTATTTAGATTCACACTCTATTTCTATTGGCTATTTAATTGCAAAATCTGGAAGAGTGGACGAAGACTATATTTCTTATTTAGAAGATGTTTATAAAGTATGTTTTGAATCGATTTCTCCAACCGAACCATCTATTGGTGATGTTGTAGAATACACCATTTATCGCTATTATCATCCGTTAATAATGGCGAATCACGATGTTAAGCTTACAGCTTCAAGGACAACCGTGATTGGGTATTACGGATAGAAAGGAGTGGACTTATGTCTGAAATTAAAGGACAATTGCTTGGCATTATACTTACATTAATGGTCTTTGGCGCTGTATCTGTTACCGTTGCTCATGTCTATGCAGACTCTGCAGCGAAAGTTACAGATTATGGATCTTCCATTGAACAACCTGCCGCAGACGAAGTTGGATACACAATTCCATCCGCTGCATTCCCAGGACTTTCCTATTAATTAAGTAAAGAAGAGAGGGATTACCTCTTTTCTTTTAGATTTTATCGTATAAAATATTCATACGGAGGCTTATTTATGGACACCAGAAAAGTTGTATCAGATATCTTAGCAAAAAGAATAGACGTCTCATCTTTGAAAGAAGAAGATTCTTTAAAAAATATTGGATTAGATTCTTTAGATTTAGTAGAAGTGATGCTTGAAATTGAGGACGCTTTAGGAATTGAATTCGATTCCGAAGAAATTGGTGAATTGACTACACTCAAAAGTGTTTTAGATTTAATTAATTCAAAAATTAAATAAAGCTCCTTGATTTTATTATAATCAATAATATATAATCTATCTTGCGTTTTTAAAACGTAAGTGAGCTGCCTACCTAGCTCAGTCGGTAGAGCTATCGGCTGTTAACCGATCGGTCGTGGGTTCGAGTCCCTCGGTAGGCGCCACACTTGGCCTGTTGGAGAAGCGGCTTAACTCACCACCCTTTCACGGTGGCATTCATGGGTTCGAATCCCATACAGGTCACCAACTTAGTTAAATAGGATTGATACAAAGTCAATCCTTTTTTCTCAAATTATTCAGTAAACGATTTACATTTAAAAAATTTTTCTTTAAGTTGTTTGTAAGCGTTAAAGATTCCCAGACTCGAACTATCGAACACTTTGAATTATCCTCCTAACCATGGAGGTTTTTTCATGAATAGAAATGAATAGATGGTCCAGAATCATTTGAAAAACATGTCACCCACCATTATGAATTTATGGGTGATAAACTCATCATCGGTAAGTTTGTTGCTGTAGCAAGAGGCGTGGAATTTGTCATGAATGGTGCAAACCATGTGTTGGATTGTTTAACTACCTATCCTTTTGAAATCATTGACGAATTTAAAGGTTTATCTAGACCATTTGGCGATAGAGGAAGTCGTGGTGATACAGTAGTGGGTAACGATGTCTGGATTGGACAAAACGCAACTATCTTACCAGGTGTCCATATCGGTGATGGTGCAGTTATTGGTGCAAACGCAGTGGTGGCAAAAGATGTTCCTCCATATTCAGTAGTGGTGGGCAATCCAGCAGTCATTAAGAAATATAGATTTGATCAAGAAACTATTGAGCTTCTTTTAGAACTCAAGTGGTGGGATAAAGATATTGAGGAAATCAAGAAACTTATTCCATTACTCACTGGCGATTTAGAAAATAGCAAAAAAGAACTGAAAGAACTTCTTAAAAAGTAGCTTCCTGCTGGTGTAGCGTTACATTAACGAAGTGTAGCGTTGTATTAAAACACTGAAACCCTGCCACAAGCTGATAATTGGATTGATACAAAGTCAATCCTTTTTTCTTACTTACGAAAGTCTAATATATAATAGAATAAGACTTTGTCTTATGATAAGATATAGACATGTCAAAGAAGCAAAAACTTACACACGATCAAAAAATCATAAAAGCGTTGGAAAAAATTAAAACACCAATAGTTGATGAACTTAGAAATCTATCTATATATTTCAAAGCGGAAGCAAGGAGCAATGAAACAGGGATAGAACACATTGCCAAAAACTATCACAGTCTTAATCCTAGCGATGTAGAGCTCCTAGAAGAGTGCATTAAAAATCCGTCAGAACATATCAAGGATAGAAACCGCACAAGGACCTATTATTATTACCATATTAGAAAACACGATAAGAGCCATTATATTAAAGTAGTTGTCAAAGTTGCAAAACACGATCCTAAAATTGGATACATATCTACGATATTCATAACTTCAAAAATAAGAAATAAATAGTGGCATTTATCGTTTGGTGTGCTAAAATGTACTTGTCAAAGGTGGAAAGTCGTTGTGCGACCACGGCGCATTTCTTCGGAAATGGATGTCGGCGATTCAGGATTCAGCGCCCTGTTTGATATAAACGTCTCATTAGAGATGTTTTTATTTTCATAGACATATTATGTTCCTTTTATTTGAATAGTTTTCACTAAAGTTATATATTATATAAAGCAAATTTTATTTCTTATGACTTGGGATATTGTAAAAGATGTATTGTTAGACGCATTAAAAGATAGCGCTTTAGTATTAGCTTTTGTTTTTG
>CACXNV010000048.1 GCA_902769185.1 uncultured Erysipelotrichaceae bacterium
CCGCGACTATCCTTATTTATTTTACCAAGGAATAAAAAGCGACCCCTAGAGGTCAAGCATTAACGCATCCCTTGGATACATATATTGTTAATGAGATATTTCTATATTAAGAAAAAGGAGGATATTAATCCACCTTTTCGTCTTCGAATGACTCAAATTTGATATGAATGCGTTTATTTTCGCTTTTACCCGCAATACCCACAACTTCTCTTAAGGCATTCGCAATAATTCCTTTGTGACCAATTAATCGAGCGGTATCTTCTTTTTCCGCTGCAATAATTATGAGCACATCTTTAGGAGTTGTTCCTTCAGAGACTCTAATTAAAATTGATTTTGGATCTTCTACAATATCGTCGATTAAGGTATGGACTATATTTTCGTAATCCATAGAACTATTTTCCTTTTTTGGCTTCAACAGCTTTAGCGTTAAGTCCTTTTCTATTGAACATAGCTTTGACTGTTTCGGATGGTGTAGCACCTAAAGCTAACCACTTTAATGCTAATTCTTCATCGATAACTGCATTTTCAACGCCTTTTTCTGGATCGAAGTAACCGATTTGTTCGATGTATCTGCCATCTCTTGCGTATCTACTATCAGCGGCGACGATTCTAAAGAATGGATCTTTATGTCTACCAATTCTTGTTAATCTGATTTTAACTGCCATTTTTTGTTTCCTCCAAATTTTGCCTACTAATAGTAAGGTTTATTTTTATATGTGTCAAGCATTTTTACTTTACAGGGATATATTTTTCTTCAAATTAATAAAATTAATGCTTGCAATGAGTGTTCACTATGGTATTATTATCAAGCATGTTTTAAACATGATACGGGTGCTCCGCTGTCAAATGAGAATGAACACCAAGAGAACAATCATCTAATAGGAGGCGTACAAAATGAACAACAGATTAGTTGAAGAAATTACCGCATCCCAACTCCGTTCAGATCTTCCAGAATTCAAATCTGGTGACGAAGTCAAAGTTTCTGTTCGTATTATTGAAGGTAACAAATCCAGAATCCAAGTATTCCAAGGTGTTGTTATCCAAAGAAGAGGTGGCGGTGTTAATGCTACGTTTACCGTTCGTAAGATGTCCAGTGGCATCGGTGTGGAAAGAACCTTCCCATTACATTCTCCAAGTATCGCGGGAATCGAAGTAATGAGAAAAGGTAAAGTGAGAAGAAACAAAATCACTTATATCCGTAAACGTTCAGGTAAAGCTGCTCGTATTAAGGAAGTTCTATAATTTTCAAATTCTAGCAACTAAAAGGAATCGATTAATCGGTTCCTTTTTTCTTGTTTATCGCATGTATACTATGTATAATTTAAAACATGACAAAGAAATTTTACAAAAATGAAAAATTTCAAGCATGGTTTTTCCCTATCTTATATTTTTTGCTTGCAGTTTCCATTGTGATAACTGGTTGTTTCATCTTCAAAAAGAAGTATTATCAACCAATTGTGGTTAATGGACACTCAATGTGGCCAACCTTAACCGGAGGAGGTACTGTTTCTGAAGGTGGTAATGCATATCACCTTAGATATCACTATGGTTTAGCGGACATTAGCAAAAGTTCAGTCTATAGTCTTCATAGATTTGATGTAGTTGTTACTTATTATCCTCAAGGATGGGGTGGCACAAACGACTATAAGATCAAAAGAGTTTGGGGTTTTCCTGGTGAAACCATTCAAATGACTTATGATGAAATATCTCGTGTCTATACATTTACCGCTCAAAAAATGGGTAGCCCTAAATATGTTTTAACTTCCACTCAAAAAGAATATGAGCAAACATTTGAGACATATTATTACAAAGATGGACAAACTAAGTTCGTTAATAAGACCCTTAAATATACAATAAACGAATTTGTTTTACCTAATAAAACGTTTAGAACTTCTCATTTCACTCCAGAATCAAGTGCTGGTAAGACTAGAGTTTTCCATAAAGCTTTAGCGGATAATGAATATTTTGTAATGGGCGATAATTGGCAAGGAAGTACCGATTCTTATGATAATATGGCAAACCCAAATAAATTAACCGCTAATGAATTGCAAGGGCGAGTTATCTCCTTAAATGCCTATGTAACGTTTAATTCCGGAACTGGTGAAAATACTGATATGCATGAATTTGCACCGAGGTATGAATTCTAATATGAGTCAAATACATTGGTTTCCAGGACATATGAAAAAAGCCTTAAATGAAATTGAGGCTAAAATCAAATTAGTGGACATTGTAATTGAAATTCTTGATGCTAGAGCCCCACTTAGTTCTATTAATCCTGAATTTGAAAAAAGAGTCCAAAATAAGAAGCGTATTTTTGTATTATCTAAAAGCGATTTAGCCGATCCTATTGAAACAAAAAAATGGGAAGAATATTTAAAAAAAAGCGTAGATTCGCTGCTTATTTTGAATCTAAATGAGCAAAAATCCACGCAAATTATCGCTAATGAAGTGAAAAAGTTAGGTGCTGAAAAGCACACAAAAGAAGCTCTTAAAGGAATGAAACCTCAACCACTAAAAACTATGATTATTGGTGTTCCTAATGTTGGTAAATCTTCTTTAATTAATCGTTTAGCAAAAAGAAGCGCAGCAGGAGTGCAAAATAAGCCAGGATATACTAGAGGCGAGCAATTCATTAAAGTAAACAATGATTTTATTCTTTTAGACACTCCAGGGGTTTTACCAATGAACTATGATGATAAAACTAAAGCGATTAATTTAGCGCTTTTAGGCTCAATAAGAGAAGAAATCTTACCGAATGAGGATTTATCTATTTACTTAATTAAATACTTAAATAAATTCTATCCAGAAGCCTTAAAAGAAAGATTTGGGGTTATTGACCTTTCAAATTTTGAAATAGTCATCCAAGAAATTTGTAAAAGAAGAGGCTTATTAAATGATTATGAAAGAGCTTATTCGCTTCTTTTAAAAGAATTTAAAGACGGTAAATTAGGCCGTATTTCTTTAGAACACGCCCAATGAGTTTAGATTACGAACAACAATATTATAGTAAGGATATTAAATATATCGCTGGTTGTGATGAAGCTGGTAGAGGCTGCTTATTAGGACCAGTTGTCGCTGGAGCGGTGATTCTCCCTAAAGATTTTAAGTGTGATTTAATTAACGACTCTAAGCAGTTAAGTGAAAAACAAAGAGAAGAAGCTTATCAAATTATTAAAGAAAACGCGATTAGTTGGGCGGTTGCAGAAGTATCCGCTGAAGAAATAGATGAAATCAATATTTTAAATGCTTCTAGAAAAGCGATGGTAATGGCGTTAAATAAACTTAATCATCGTTATGACATGATTCTTACTGACGCAGTAAAAATGCAAACCGATTTGCCTTTTGAAGCTATTATCCATGGAGATGCTAAAGCACTGTGTATTGCGGCCGCCTCTATTATGGCGAAAGTTACTCGAGATCATATTTGTTATGAACTAGATAAGAAATATCCTGAGCTTCAAATTGCCAAACACAAAGGTTATGGCACTAAATTACATATGGAAATGCTAAAAAAGTATGGCCCAATCAAAGGATTATACCGTTTTAGCTATGGTCCTGTTAAAGAACTCACAATCGAAAAAATTAAACTTTTTTAACTTTTTTTGCAAAAAAATCGAAAAAATCCACTCTTTATATAATAGAGGGACTTTTTATGAATTCGAGAAATCTTATAATTGCAATGGCCATCCATTATCAAGGAGATGTGTTGGCTATTACTCAAGCTTTATTAAACAAAGAATTTATTGATGAAGCTCAAGCTGAGACTTATTTAAAAAGTATAAAATGTAATGTCTTAACTATCCTTGATAAAGAATATCCTAGTTATCTTAAAGAGATACGCTATCC
>CACXNV010000049.1:0-3771 GCA_902769185.1 uncultured Erysipelotrichaceae bacterium
CGTATTAAAGATGAAAATGAGATCTTCCTTACTACTTGTGCAGATTTTGATATTTATTATGAAAGTGATTTATTAGATTCTAATCCCGCTTTTACTGATGGTGATGATCATAAGATGTATTATCCAACTTATATTGATAAGAGCGATTCATTAACTGATGAAGAAGAAGTTTTTTATAAGATTTCTTATTTATCATCTTTAGCGAGAGATCACGCTAATTTATATGATGATGATGGCTCAATGACGGAAGATACTGATGTCACTTTTGAATATGATTCTACTTTAGACACTAAGATATTAACATTATATGTTAATGTCAACTATTCTCCAGCACAATTAGAATATACAATGTACAAAATCTATCATATGAACATTGTTGCTATTTGCGACTTCGGATTTAATTTCTTTTTCTATACAGGAGTTAACGAATAATGGCTAATAAGACTAAGATTTTCGCTATTTCGTTAATCTCTACTTCCCTTGCGGTTGTTGGTTTAAGTGCCTTCACTTTATCGTGGTTTAATGGACCTAATGTTGAGTCTACCGATAACTTCCTAAACGGAGAAATTGGTTTAAGAAATTATTTCTATCAAGGGGACGGCACTCAAGAAAGTCCATACGAGATTGTTCAACCAGTTCATTACTATAATTTGACTAGATTACAAAACTTAGGCGTCTTCCCTCAAAAGACATATTTCCGTGTTGGTAGTGTTTTTGAAATTGAAGGTCAAGAATGTATTAGATGTATTAGTGGCTATGATGAGCAGGGCAACCCTATTTTTGCTGATTACTTAGATATGGGCGATTTTAGTTCTCGTTATGATGTTCACACTATTGGAGGAGAATTCGCTCCATTTGTTAGTGAAATTGATGGTAACGGATTACCTATAAGAAATTTAAAAGTATTAGGCAATCCAGAAGATGTAGGCGTCTTTGGTTATGTTGCCCATTCTGGTGTAGTGAAGAATATGGTCTTCGATAATCTAGAAGTTACTTCTTTAGGCTATAATAACGACCACACTAAAAACGATTACTTATTGTTCTCTCAAAATATTGAAGACATTTTCCATAGTGCTTCTTATTTAGCTACTGGCACTAGTTTAACTTTATATGATCATAATTCCACAACCGATGATTATGATGCGAAAAATTTAAAGAAACTTAACGGTGCTAATGGCACTCAATTAACTCAAATTAACTCTGATGATAATACAATTAGCGGGACTAAATATTTTAATGGCTACTTTAAACCAACCTTCCCAGAAGTTGAAAACGACCCATTTACATATTCGATAATGTCATCTTCTTCTTTAATTGTTCCAGTTGAAAATTTAGCAATTGAAGGAAGTAGCCCAACAGATTTAACGTTTGATTTTACCCCTTTATATGACTCAATTGACTTTAATAAAGGCAAAGAATATCAGGCTAACGCTAAAATCTATTTAGTAGCGTCCACTAAAGTGGATGGAGTTTCTTTCTCTAGAGTTATTCAATCTTACACAATTGAGATTTATTCTAAATCCACTAAATATGAAGATGGCGGTTATGTCGCTTCTATTTTCTGTGATTACATTGATCAAGGTGAGGCTAATGATAAAGTTACTGGCTATCATCATGGAGTGAATGTTGGTTTAGTTGCTGGTCACGTCGATGGATCTATGAAAGACTGCTATGTCTATAACGGTACTCTTACGTTTAATGAAACTGGATATCACCCAGTATATGCTGAAACTGACACTGCTTTAGTTGGTGAAGTTGGTAAAAACGTTAAAAATAATATGGATCCTGATATCGGATTAGTCGTTAACGGCGATATTGGTATCATGAACTTCTCTAAAATCTATGGATTAATTAGAAGTGACTCCGTTGGTGGAACCTCTGTTATGGCAGGTAAAAAGATTCCTGAAGGTGGCACTAGCTTTGTAAACTATTTATCTTATAAAAACTTTATTAATCCAACTTCAATTGATATGTTCGCGGATTATTTAAGATATTATGATGGCTTAAAAGATGAATACGAATTCATTTCTGGAACTGGCACTAATGTTGGAGATGGAGTGTGGCATAGCTATAACATCCCTAATAATGTTCCAAATGACTTTAACACCGTTGACTTCTTATGGAATAGAGTTGTGGAAGATGAAGATGATGTCGATCGTGGACTTGGTGTCTTTAAAATTGTCTCTACTTATAACGCTGATGCAAAGAATAATCCTGATCGATATGGTGCTTATATGGTTAATAATATTGGGAACTGCCGTATTGTTAATGAAGCCACTAATCCAAAAGAAAAGGTTATCTTCTCTACTGCTGAATATGATCACTCCAAGGAAAATCCAGATAATTATTTATGGAATTCAGTCTTAGACGATATGCCAAAAAGAGCAACAACTTTGCCATCTTATAGCGATGTGCTCTCCTTTGAATATCCTTTCTCTAGAGACTTCGATTATTGCTTTGAACTTGATTTAAGAGATATTGAAAAAGCTCAAGGTAATGACTATATGTATAACACTGATAGTGGATTCTTATCTAACTACTTATCTAGCAAGCTTATTGATAAATATGGTGATCCTGTTACTCCAGGAAGTGCGAGATTTGGATTTATGTTCCGTTCATCAGAAAATGAATTTTTACCTGCTTTAACTTCCTATATGCCAGTTGGTAAACCTGGAGACAAACACGCCTTCACTAGTGAAGGAACAACCAAATATTACCCATCTAACTCTATCGTCTTTGATATTGAAAATAAAAATGGTGCGAACGTCTCTGTTGTCGGAAATGGCGATGACATCACCATCTATTCTCTCGATCCAGATTCACCTGCTAATGATGTTACTGCTTTATACACAATGTATTCTCGTAATAGAGAAGAAGAAGATATGGGCAGATACTTTACCTATGATGTAGAAACCGGAGAAACCGGCACTAGTATTGTTGAAGGAGGTAATTCCTTAAAAGATACAGGTGTAGCTTATGGACATATCTTCAAACTTAAAAAAGGACATTATGTTTTAGGCGCTAGATCTAGTACTGCAAAAATCTATTTCTTAGCGGTTCAAGGTCAAACAGACGGCACTATCGGAGCCAATGAAATCTTAGAATTAGACGATAAGATTAACGGAGTGGACTTCTTATTAACTAAACCAACCTTAGATACTTTCGCGGGTTCTTCTTTAGATAAAGCGATGTTCTATTATAAAGGTGTATTTAATAATACAAGTGGTACAATAACTCATGACGTTTATATCGCTGGCGATAAGAAATATATGAGAATTACGTTTAATAACAGCTCAGTATTTGTGACATCGATGCATCTTAAATCTATGAAAACAGAACATGTATATATGTTCAATGGGCAACTAATAGATGAAGAAACTTATGATTATGTGGTATAGAAAGGAGAAAATAGATGAAAGCTAAAAGAAAAATTACAGTCTTATCTTCTTTAAGTCTAATATTAGGCTCTATCCTTTTTGTCTGCGCAGGAACTGTCGCTCCTGTTTTAGCGACTTTACTACAAGTTAATGATAGTTCTTCTTTCCTATACACTGATGGTTATGGATATACATATCGATGTTATTTCTTCCATGATAATGAAGGAGATCCTGTTCCTGGTGTCGCTATTGCGTGGGCAGAAACTCCTACTAATACACCTAGTGAATTAATTCTTCCTAATACTGTTAGCTATAACACAATTGATTATACTGTTAGAGCGATTGCTAAACACGGCTTTAGATATTGTGATTTTACTTCAATTAAAATCCCAAA
>CACXNV010000049.1:3802-5360 GCA_902769185.1 uncultured Erysipelotrichaceae bacterium
TCGAGACTCTGAAGATAAAATTGCTTTTAGCAATGACAAGATTAAATCAATTGGCGATCACGCTTTTGATTCGTGTGTCTCTTTAAGAGAATTCTATAGCCCAAAATCCCTAGTGTATTATGGGGAGAGCTGTTTTAAAAACTGTCGTAGTTTAGTTAACTATTATTTCCCTTCTTCTATAAAGGAAGATGGAGTAATTAAAAACCATATTACTGTTAGACCTTACGCTTTTGCGGACTGTAAGTCTCTTGTTTATATCTATTTTGAAACTAATGTTGCAGAAATTGATAACTACGCTTTTGTAGATACAAATGAGAACTTACATATTAAATATACTGGTACTGAAATACCTTCTTATTCTAAAGAAGGAGTTAGCCAAGATCACTGGAGAGATTTTAGAATCGCCACTGATTTAACTGCTTTAATTCCAGTTGATGTTGAACATCCAGTTATTTATCCTGCTGATGATTATCCTTGCTTAAGATATACAATTGAAAATAGTGTGGTCCCACTAGACTCCGCTCAAGGTAGAACTCCAACAGTAGATGTCATCAATGCAGCAGAAATATCTAGTGAAGGTGAATACGCAGTTATTTATAAATTTGATACCCCAAGTGTTGATGTTCCAGGGTGTTTTATTGTTAGTAGCGGTACTTTAACAATTCCAGAAACAATCGACGGCAAAAAAGTAAAGGTTATTAAAAGTTCAGCATTTGCTAATAACCCATATATTAAAACCATTAATTTCTCTAAAAACTTAGTGCAGATTTGTAATCGTGCCTTTGTTAACTGTATGAATATTAGCAATCTTAACTTCACTCTTTGTGAAAAATTAAAAGAAGTGAGTTATTACGCGTTCTATGAATATGACTATGATAATCAACAACTCCACAATGAACTTCTTACAAGCTTAAGATTACCTGATTGTCTTGAATACATTGGTGGATTTGCCTTCTCCATGTTTTATAACGTTAATGACTTTGTCTTACCAAATAATGTAAAAGCGATTGATGATTTAGCTTTCTTTAGACTTGGCTATAGTATCGCGGATAATAAGGGTAATGTTGAATTAAAATTACCTAAATCACTAAATGATGCGGACGCTAAAAAGGCGAACTTTAAACATATCGCTAAAGAATATGACACTAATAAATATTATTATCATAACAATACCTCTAGATGTTATGCGGTTGGTAAATACGCCTTCCAAGAAGCTAACTGTTTATATTCTGTATATATGGAAGATGATCCAGATCACGCAAATGACAACACATATACCACATCTTTCTATTCAAACGTTTTCCATACAGCCAAGAACTTATTAAGATTTAAAGCTTCTAAAAACTTACAGTACTTAGGAAAAGACTGCTTTAAAAAATGCGCTAGATTAAGAGAAGTATTCTTAACAACCGCTAAATCACAAGCTAGTGGAAGTAATAATCCATGGTGTATCGATGAAGAAAACGGTAATTATGGTGGAACCTTATTCTTTGAATCTTTACCAGAACTTGTATGTTTTGTTGATGGAGCGACCGCCCCTGGCACATTAGATACTTAT
>CACXNV010000050.1 GCA_902769185.1 uncultured Erysipelotrichaceae bacterium
AATTATAGATAAATATGATCGTGCCTTAACGATTATTCTTATCGGAAATAACATAGTGGCTATTGCAATCTCTTCAATCTCGACATTGTTGTTTTTATCGTATTTTGATAGTGTTGGTATTCCTGAAGCAACTATTTCTTTAATATCCTCTATTACTATGACTTTTATCGTTTATGTAGTGGGAGATACTTTACCAAAGACAATCGCTAGAAGTATTCCTGATACTTTCTCTAAAATTGTTGCCCTTCCTATATATGTATTAATGTATTTACTTTTTCCAGTCACCATCATTTTTGAAGGTGGGGTGAAGCTGACATCTAAAATCTTTAGATTAAAAGAAGAGGAAGAATTTACCGAAGAAGATTTAATTGATGAAATTGAAAAAGCTTCCGAAGGAGAAATGATTGACGAAGAACAGGCAGAAATTGTGCAGTCAACAATGGATTATTTAGATACCTCAGTAGAGAAGGTCTTAACTCCTAGAGACGCTGTTTTTGCAATAAATATGCGTGATTTGACTAATGAATATCTACAAAATATCATTACTAACACTAATTATTCCCGTATTCCTGTTTATGATAAGGTCTTTGATAATGTAATTGGCATATTAAACGTCAAAATCTATTTTGAGGAATATTCAAAAGATCCTCATGTCTCAATTCGAAGTATTTTACAAAAACCATATTTTGTTTCTAGCAAAGTTATGATTGATGATTTATTTCATGGTTTTAGAAAGCATCGTACCCATATCGCTTTAGTAAGAAATGCGAATAATCGAATTATTGGTATGGTCACGATGGAAGATATTTTAGAAGAGATTGTTAGTGATATTTCTGAACCTGCTAGTCAGAAAAGGAGAAAAGCATAATGCAGTGGTGGTATTGGTTAGCGATTGCCGTATTATCTTTTCTTAGTATGTTCTTTTCTAGTGCGGATATGGTTTATAGTGTGGTTAACCAATCTAAGCTTGAAGACGCAATAAAAAAAGGAAATAAAAAAGCGAAAGTTGCTTTAAGCATTGCTAAAGATTACGAATTCTCCATTGCTTCTATTTTATTTGGCAATAACCTTGTTAATATTTTAGCTTCATCAATTATCACTTTAATTGGTGTCTGGTGGAATATGAAACAAGGGATTACTTGGGGCACAACAGTGGCTTCAGTAATATTTACTATCTTTATTATTATCTTTGCGGAATTCGCCCCTAAAAGCTTCTCTAAGAAGTATTCTTACTCCTTAGCGATTGTTTATGCTTATCCAGTCATTTTCTTTAAATATCTCACCTCTCCTTTTGTCTGGCCTATATCTAAATTATTCTCTTTAATTGGTCGCTTATTTAAAAAGAAATCAAAAGAAGAAGATCAAATCGATGAGGATGTTCTGATGAACATGGTGGATGAACTAGAAGAAACTGAAGAATATGATGAGCAAGACGCGGAACTAGTAAGAAGCGCGATTGATATTAATGATGTTGAAGCTCATGAGATTATGACTCCACGTGTAGATGTATACGCGATTAATATAGAAGATGATTTATCGGAAATTATTAAAGAAGGAGAAATCTTTAAACATTCTCGTATTCCGGTTTATGAAGACACAATCGATAATGTAATTGGCATTTTACCAATTAAAGAACTTGCTAAAGCAATATTTAGAAAAGACGAAAATATCGATATTTTATCGTTATGTTATAAACCTTTAATTATTCCTCGTCATCGACAATTATTAGATTTATTAGAAGAATTTAAATCTTCTAAAATTCATATTGCTCTAGTGATGGATGAATATGGTGGACTAGAAGGTATTGTCACTATGGAAGATATTTTAGAAGAAATTGTGGGCGATATTTTTGATGAAACCGATGAAATTGAAGAAGAATATATTGATAACGGCAACGGAACCTATATTGTTGACGGATCAATGAATATTGAAGACTTCTTTGAATTAATTGAATATAAAGGTGAATTTGAAACTGATTATGAGACTGTTGGAGGATTCTGCCAAGAAATATTAGATAGATTTGCAGTGACTGGAGATAAATTCACTTTTGCTGACCGCTATGAATGTGAAGTTCTTAATGCGGATGAATACGCGGTTAATAAACTTCGAGTGATAGACACCGAGTTCAAAAAAGAAAAAGATGAGTAAAAGAAAAGCCGATTACATCGTAATCGACTTTTTTGTTTTGCTTAGTTCAATTAGAATTTACGATTAGCGAAGGCTTTGACACCTAAGAATTCAGCGTGTTCGCCTAATTCTTCTTCAATTCTTAACAATTGATTGTATTTCGCCATTCTATCAGTTCTACTAGCAGAACCGGTTTTGATTTGTCCAGCATTAACGGCGACAGCTAAGTCAGCGATAGTGCTATCTTCGGTTTCGCCAGATCTATGGGAGACCATGCAGGTGTAACCATTAGTTTGAGCAAGTCTAATGGCGTCTAATGTTTCGGTTAATGTACCGATTTGGTTAACTTTAATTAAGACAGAGTTAGCGACATCGTTAACGATACCTTTTCTAACGAATTCTGGGTTTGTGACGAATAAGTCATCACCAACGAGTTGAATCTTCTTGCCTAATCTTTGAGTTAATTTAGCCCAGCCTTCCCAATCAGATTCTGCTAAACCATCTTCGATGGTAACGATGCTTGGGTATTCTTTGACCATTTCTTCTAAGTAAGCAATTAATTCTTCGGTAGTCTTTTTACCTTCTCCAGATTTAACGAGGTTATACATTCCGTTACCTTCATAGAATTCAGAGGAAGCAACGTCCATACCTAAGAAGATTTGTTCGCCTAATTTATATCCTGCTCTTTCGACAGCTTCAGCGATTAAAGCGAGTGGTTCTTTATTACCATGTTTACAACTTGGAGCAAATCCACCTTCATCACCAACACCAGTTTCATAACCGTGTTCTTTAACAACCTTTTGTAAGGTGTGGAAGATTTCTGTACCTGCTCTTAAAGCTTCTCTAAAGCATGGGAAACCAGCTGGGATAATGAAGAATTCTTGGAAGTCAACGCTACTTTGAGCGTGAGCGCCACCATTAATAACGTTCATACATGGGGTAGGAATAACTTTTCCGTTGGTACCACCAATATAACGATATAATGGCATTTTTAAGGATTCTGCAGCGGCTCTAGCAACTGCTAAGGAAACGCCTAAGACTGCATTAGCACCTAAATTCTTTTTAAATGGGGTGCCATCTAATTTAAGCATAGTGGAATCCACTAAAACTTGATCAGTAGCTTCTAAACCAACTACTGCTGGAGCGATTTTGGTGTTCACATTTTCAACTGCTTTTAAAACACCTTTTCCGCCATATCTAGATTTGTCGCCATCTCTTAATTCTAAAGCTTCACTTTCTCCAGTGGATGCTCCAGAAGGAACAATAGCGCGTGCTTTTGTACCGTCCTCTAAAACAACTTCAACTTCAACGGTTGGGTTGCCACGAGAATCGAGAACTTCGCGACCATGAACTTTGACAATTTTTGCCATGATTATTTTTCTCCTTTATAAGTCCATATGTATTATATACAAGTATTAAGAAAAATAAAAAGTTTTCTTAACTAACCGTATATATTTTGTTAATCAAGAAAACTTATTTTCCTAGTGACTTATATATTTGATAGATTTGATC
>CACXNV010000051.1 GCA_902769185.1 uncultured Erysipelotrichaceae bacterium
GAAATCTCTAAATGAAGTAATTGTCTTCATCATAAACATCGCAGCAGGTACCCCTTTTCCAGAAACGTCACCAATTAAAGCGGCAACATGATCTTCATCAATGTCTAAATAATCGTATAAGTCGCCACCAACTTCTTTTGCGGCTTTAAGTTCACCAACAATCTCAACATCTTTAGAATCAAGAATGCCGTCTGGCAAAGTATTAAGTTGAATTTCTTTAGCAACCCCAAGTTCAGTTTTAGCTTTTTCTTGCTCATCGTGAACTTTAATTTCTTTATCTAATAATTTATATGTTCTCTTATTGAGTAGGTTAGATACCATAAAGAATAATGAGACGATCATCGCTCTTGGAAAATAGTAGAATAGGAAAACTTTAAGATAACGATTATCTCCACTAGCAACTCGTTCTCTTAATAGCTGTAGTCGCTCTTCAAAGGTCTCAACTGTACCGATTGAAATAAATTCTCGTCAAATTCCCCGAAAAACATTCCTAAATATATGCAAATCAGCATTAAAATTATAGAAACAACATAAATAACTCTTCCGATTGTTGGATTATAATAATGATTCGCAATTAAAATCGCAAATGGCCAGAATAAAACGCTGTGTTTAGGAATAGATACGTTTAAAGCACATATGACTGCAAGAAGAGAAAATAGGATGAAATATTTATATCCAGGTTTTCTTATATAGTCAGTTTTAACAAAGAAAAGTGGGATAAACATTAATACCGCAATCACTGGGAATAAAACACAAATAAAAACGAAAAAATGATCAGGGATTGTAAATACCTTGGTGAGATATAAAAGCCAAATTACAATAGCTAATGCACCAGCTGCCGCATTAACATAGGACATCTGTTTATTCGCATCGGCTTCATTATCGTAATAGGCTTCTTGATAAGTTCTATCCTTTTTAATTGCCATAATTAAATACCAATATCTAAGTCGTCAATTTTATCTAACAATGCGTATAAACGACTTCTACATCCTTCTAATCGCACATTATTATTAGGTTCATTAACGCGGTTCCACCACACCATATGGATGTAGGCAACAACTTTAATCTTATCTTTAATAACTGGGTCATCTTTTCCAAAATAAAGATTAAGTGTCTCGTTATATAATTTTCTTCCTTCCTCATCACTAATTCCGAAGAATCTCTCGCTATTACCTGGATCATCTTCATTAAATGCGCAATAAGGCGCATAAATTGCCGCTAGTTCAAAGATTGGATGACCAACTGATAAAGTATCCATATCAATTAATAAAAGGTCATCTCCTTGCACCATAATATTTTTAAAGTGGCAATCTCCATGAACAAAGGTTTTTCTCTCTGGAATAGATTCCATTAAAGCCTTAGCTTTTAAATAATACTTTTCTTCTAAATATGGTTTAATAGCTTCAACTTTTTTTAAAGACTTTTCTTTAATATCTGGAATCAAAGGATTAAAACACTCTGTTGTGTTAATTTTCTTTAATAAGGCTGCATATTTTTCTAAATATTCTTTGTATTTTCCTTTTTGAGTTAATACGGCGGTCTTTAAAGACATACAGTCGAGCATTTCAAAGCAAACACCCATCTTATCGCCAACTTTAACAACATCAAAAGAAATCGCTGTAGGAACACCTAAAACAAATGCTTCTTTTGCTAAGCGAAGTTCTCTTTCAATTTGTTCAGGATCACTTGTGCGGTTAAAGACTTTCACAATTGTGTCTTTGTTTAATCTATAGACTGTAGAGAAGAAACCATCACCGATGATTTCTGCTCCTGTTAAATCAATTTTTCTAAGTGCTTTTTTAATAGACATCATGCTAGTAAAGCCAGTCATTTGAAAAACATCATAGACTTCTAAAGAAGCATTAATTACAGAGAAATCATCATAACGTTGTTTTAATTTAAGAATAATTCTTAATCCTGCACTAGAAATATAAGAAACATTATCAAAATCTAAAACAAGACTCTTGAATGCTTTGCCCTCAATAATCTTATCAATCTCTTCGCCAACACTTTCCGAATTAACGGAATTTAATTCACCTTCTAAAGAGATGGTTAAAACATCTTTTTCTAATTTGTATTCCATAATCTAATTAAATTCTTTCAATGGTAAATAAGTTGGTAAATCCAACCATTTCAAAAATATCATAAACACCTTTAGGAACATTAACTAAAGTGGTGTCATCATATTGTTGTTTTAAGCGAACTATAATTCTAAGTCCTGCTGAAGAAATATAACGTAATTCTCTTAAATCAAGTTTAATGGACTTAAATCCTTTTTTAGAGACAATCGCGTCGATTTCTTTTTCCACTTCTTCAGAATTATAAGAGTTGAGCTCTCCTTCTAAAAAGATAGTGAGTGTTTCTTTTTCGATAAAGTGTTTCATATGGTTTCCTCCGTAATTTATTTATTGTCTAGTCGTTGTCTATCGACTAATTCTGCAAATTTTCCTTTTTTGGCAATCAACTGTTGATAATTGCCGTCTTCAATAATCTTGCCACCTTCAAGCATAATTATTCTATCAGCATTTTGGATTGTTGATAAACGGTGAGCAATAACTATTCTAGTGCATTTTAATTTATTAATGGATTCAGAAATGCTTTTTTGAGTCTTATTATCAAGCGCACTAGTGGCCTCATCAAAGATTAAAACTTTTGGTTTATGAACAATTGCTCGAGCAATCATGATTCTTTGTTTTTGTCCTCCAGAGATGCCGCCTTGACCTTCTGAAATGACAGTTTTCATCCCCATTGGCATTTCTCTAATGTCGTCTGCGATATTAGCGATTTCCGCTGCTACCCAAGCATCTTCTTCGCTCATGGACGGGCAAGAAATTATGATATTAGAATAGATATCTGCGTGGAATAAAGATCCATTTTGCATAACAGTGCCAATATTTCTTCTTAAAGAAGAGGTATCCAATTCTTCAATATTCATATCGTCATATAAGACTTTACCTTCTATAGGTTTTTCAAAACCTAATAAGAGTCTAACTAAAGTAGATTTCCCACATCCAGTTTGTCCGACAATCGCGATGTAATCGCCTTCTTTAATTTCTAAAGAAAGGTCATTAACAATGAGTGGTCCAGTTTCACTATATCTAAAGGAAACATTTTCTAATTTAATATTTCCAGAAATAGATTCCACTATTTTCTTATTTTGAGTATTTTCAATATCGGCTTCTAAAATTGGGCGCGCCATATTATAAACAGGTTGAATAGTAAATATTACTCCCACCATCTCCACAACTGAGGCAAAGGCTCCAGAAAGAACACCATAGCTTGTAGTAAAGGCCATGTAACTACCAACATCAACGTTATATCTAATCGCGACATAATATAAAACGATATTGCCAAGTAAGGTAATTAATAAATTAATAGCAGGAGCAAGTCTTAAAATTAGAGGTGGATGATAAATGACTTTTGCTGATCTAGCATAAGAATTAGCCCATTTAGCGAAAACTCGCTTTTCTGAACCCGCTAATCTAATCTTTTGAATACCATTAATTAATTCATAAGTGACACCAGCTTCTTTAGAAGACAATTCTAATTGTTTCTTTTGATATTTCCTTTGAAGTAAAGAAACAGAAATAGAAAACACAGTGGATACCAATAAAATTAAAACAACTGGAAGAATTAAAGTTGGAGCAAAGCCCACTAATTGGAATAAATAAGCTAAAGACATCACTACAGACACTAAAGTAATGAAGATGCCGTTAATAATGATGGAAGCGAGTCTAGGGACACTAGCAAATCTCGCGCTTAACTCACCGGTATTATATTTCTTAAAGAATGAAGCAGGTAAAGATAATACCCTCATCATTGTTGCAGCTAAAACCGCTTTTTCAATCTTTATTGATATACGTGAGTTAACAAAGCTTTGGACGGCCCTCATTAACAGTAATCCCGTAGCAGTAGCGACTACATAA
>CACXNV010000052.1 GCA_902769185.1 uncultured Erysipelotrichaceae bacterium
AGAGTTTTATAAAGAAAATAAAGTGAGTCGAATCTTACTTAACTATGAAAAAGAAATCACTCATCCAAGCGAAATCGAGATTTATTCTAATAAAAATAATCCTGAGGTTATCATTGGTAAAGTAGATGGAAATCCTTCTTTCTTGGCAAAAGTTGAGTTTATTAAAAGATAAACAAAATCTACATAATATTCTTGAAATCTATTATTATATAAATAGATAAACTTAATATATGAAATCCGTTGTTCGTATTTTTAATTTAATCATTATGGCAGTTAGCGGACTTGCGATTGCTTTACTATTTATAAATTCGACTTTAACTTTTAATTCTCGTATTTCTTTTGATAATGAGTTTGTTAATGATTTCTTTGCAACCGTTGTTAATAAGATTAATGAGCCAACTGAAAGTGAGACTGATCCAGTTTTAAAAGAGCCATTTATTAATGAAATTAATGTTACAAAGATTTTAGGAACTGACCACATTAATCTTAAAGTTCAATTCGATTTAAATTTTAACGAGATTAATACGATTATGGGCAAGGTTGATAAAGACCTTATCAATCAAGAATTACTCGATAAAAACTTAGCAGCTATCTTTACTGACTTACACGAAGCGGTGAGCATTTTAACAGAATACACCGCTAGAACCGCTTTAAGAAGCGTGGCCAAAAAAGAGATTTATAAGCAAGTTAAAAAATCTCTAGAAGATACCCATTATCCATCTACCGCTACTGATATTATGGATGAAGTAGGAATGAATGATAACTACTTTAGAGGTTTTGCTAAAACCTTATATGACACCGCTAATATTCCTGATACTCCAAATCCTGATAAACCAGATGATGGATGTTCTGTTACTACATTCATTGCAACAATTAAGCAGCAACTAGAAAGTGTCCTAGATGAAGCTGATCAAATTACAGGCGGCCATGTTAATAAAGAAGCAATGCTTAATAACCCTGACTTAGATAACGACCTTAGGAACGGCTTTATCAGTGTTATTACCGCTGCTGATTTGATTCAAGAAGACGGCGAAACCTTTGTGAAAATGGAAAAAGCCGCTTATGTCTTTTTAGCTAAAATCTTAAAAGAACAACTAACTAGTTCTGTTCCTGCTGGTGAATTAGAACCTCAAACTGGTGAAACTAGAGAAGATTACGCAGGAAGATTAGCACAGCTATATGCGCATAATATGCTTCCTGATGTCTTCTATACCATTATTGGTTATTCATCTTTAGGCTTATTTATCGGAGTACTCGTATTTGCTGCTATTTGGGCAATATTAATAATTATCACTTTAGCAAGAACATTCTCTAGTAAGAAACCTTGGACGATATTTGGCCCATGGTTTTGGATTGTTGGTAGTTTACAAGTTGTATTAGGCTTAGCCTTGACGATATTCTGCAAATTCTATTTACCGAGTATGTCATTTATGCAAAGAGCATTAGAAGGAACCCCAATTAAAAGCATTGCAGTTGCTCCTAGAACATCGATGCTTATTCCTTCAATGATTTTCTTGGGAATGATTATCTTTGCTATTGTTTACACAATTCTTGCTCACTCTGTGAAGAAAGAATATAGAGATGGTAGAAATAATAGAGGGCCAAAACCTAAGGAGGTAATTATTCATGAATAAAAAACTCCTACTTTCGATTTTATTATTAAGCGGAACTTTAGCTCTTTCTAGTTGCTCGCTATTTAACGATAACGATATTATGGAGCCGAATATCTTCAATCCTCAATATGATGAACCAGAAGTAGTTCCTCCAGGTACTCCTATTATTGATGGTGTGGCGGAAAAAGATGCTCCTGAGGATGCTGGTGAAGGCACTAAAGTTTTTAAAAATGTCGGCTATGCTCCTTATGACGAAGCAAACGATAGATTTTATATCACTAATACTTATAAAGTGGGTGGAACTCACCATATGGGTTATAACATTAATGGTGGTAACGACTATCTTGACGCTACTAGCTTAAAGAATAACTATGATTTATATGTTCCTTCCGCTAGCAAGACTCCTAGAGATCAAAAGCATATCGTAATTTTATTTATTCATGGTGGAGCTTGGACTATGGGAGTAAAAACTGATGTTAATCCTTATATCCACGATTTTGCTTCTAAAGGATATATCACTGCGACTATTAAATACACACTCTTACGTAATGAGATGGATGACCCTTCTTTATCCATTTTCCGTAATTTAGATGAAATTGATGCTTGCATCAAATCAATAAAAAATTCTTTGTCTACACTTGGCTTTGATACCTCTAAAACTCAATTAGTTATTGGTGGAGCCTCTTCAGGAGCGCATTTAGCGATGCTATATGCTTATTCCAGAGGTAAAGAATCCGCAATCCCAATTAAATTCGTTGTTGATGGAGTTGGCCCTGTTGATATTAAACCAGGAGCCTGGAAAGAGTTTACTCATCCTACTGATGCTGTTTTAGATGCTGGCTTAGACAAAAACGCAATAGCCACTCAAGAAAGTGCTAGTAACTTGTCTACTTTAAAAATTAGCGATGGTGGATCAGAAACTAAATATTGGGATAACTACGAAACCTTTAGAATTGCTAACGGAATGTGTGGATTGCCTTATACTTTAGCCGAAGTTGAAGAAGCAAAAACTAATCCTAGTGCTGCTTCTTACGTCGATATTACAGCTGAAGGGCACGGGGAAGATCAATTATCTGTTACTTATTGGATTAAAAGGGCTGATGAAGCCTCTAAATTCCCAATTATCTGTGCTTATGCTGGCTTAGATTATGTAGTAGGTATTAATCAATTCGCAACTTTACAAAAGGCTTTAGATGAGGCTCACGTCACTTATTACTCTAAACCAAGCGATAATGTTAATGGCTATGTTTATTTCCGAAATAGTAAACACGAAGAAATAACTGAAGAAAAAGACCCAACAAATTATCACCGATTAATTGATGCGGTAGATAGCTGGTGTCAGGAATAATATTTAAATTCAAAGGAAAAATACTTATGTTTGTGATGCCAAATGAAAAAATGGTCTGTGACTCTAGTAAAGGTGATGGCCACATTAATTTCTACGACGATTATTGCGAATGGATTAATCGTAGTACTGGAGAAGGATTTAAAATCTATTATAAAGATATCGATGATGTCAAAATTATATATGGAATAAAAAAGACAGTGATTGTTTCTTTAAAAAACGGCGAGAATATAAATTTATATCTTTATAAAGCAGATACATTAAGAAAACTTCTTTATGAAGCAGTGCAAAAAGTAAATAAAAGTGTTATTGAAGAACCCGCTATTGAAGTTGAGCCCGAATCAAAAAAAGATGACTGCATTTCTGAGCTTGAAAGATTAGTTGCTCTTCATGAAAAAGACGCTTTAACCGATGAAGAATTCTCAATAGCAAAAAAGAAAATTCTTGGAATAAAATAAGGGGCTGTTAAGAAATTAGAATCTTAACGCCCTTTTCTTTTTGGCAAACAACTACGTTGTTAAGAAATTATTCATTTGCTCTTTTATATGATTTTCT
>CACXNV010000053.1 GCA_902769185.1 uncultured Erysipelotrichaceae bacterium
GAAGGTAAACCTTCTATTACTAGATATAAAGTAGTGGAAACCTTTAAAGGCTATACTCTTTTAGAAGTAGAACTTTTAACTGGGCGAACCCACCAAATTAGAGTCCATATGGCCTATATTAATCACCCAGTAATTGGAGATTCTAAATATGGTGATTATGAACTCAACAAATTATTAGAATCTAAATATAACTTTAAGAATCAATTCTTAGAAGCTTATCAATTAGATTTCCATAAATTAAATAATCCGTTAAAATATTTATCAGGAAGATCTTTTAAGATTTCATTAAATGATGAATTCTTAAATTTAATAAATAGTATCAAAGGAGAATAACATGGCTACTACTGAAAATTATAAGCGTTGGTTAGAATCACCAAAAGTGAGCGAAACTGACAAAGAAGCATTAAGAAAAATGTCTCAAGTTGAAATTGATGATGCCTTTTTTAAAGATGTCGAATTTGGCACAGCTGGTATGAGAGGGATTTTAGGACCTGGTACCAATAGATTAAATGAATTTACTGTTAAAAAAGCGACAGTGGGATTTGCTAAATATTTATTAGAAAAATATGAAAACGCTAAAAGTGCAGGTGTCGTTATTTCTCATGATAATAGACATATGTCTAGAGAATTTACTTTATTAACCGCTAAAATTCTTTCTGAATTTGGAATTAAAGCTTATATCTTTGATTCGCTTAGACCTACTCCAGAATTATCCTTTGCAGTCAGATATATGAAGGCTATTGGAGGAGTGATGATTACTGCTAGCCATAATCCTAAAGAACATAACGGTTATAAAGTTTATGATGAAACTGGTTGTCAATTAGTCCCTGATAAAATTGCTAGACTTGTAGAAATTATTGGTGAACTCCCTAATGAACTTGAAGTGGAATATACCCCAGTAGCTAAACCTGCTGAAGTCATTACCCTTTCTAAAGAAGTTGATGATGAATATGTGAGACTCGTAGAATCCATTGTTTTAAACAATGATTTAAATAAAAAAGGATTTAAAATTGTCTTTACTCCTAATCACGGCACCTCTTATGTTAACGCGATGAGAGTGTATAAAGATTTAGGCTATGAAGTATATCCAGTCTTATCTCAATGTGATCCTGATCCAGATTTCTCCGGAACATTATCTCCAAATCCAGAAGATCCTAGAAGCTATATTGAACCGATTAAACTTGCTAAAGAAATTGGGGTTCAACTTGTAGTGATGACTGACCCTGATGGAGATAGATGTGGCTTAGCCTATTTATCAAGTAAAGGTGAATATAAAACTTTGACTGGTAATCAAAGTGCCGCGATGCTCATGGATTATATTTTCCATGTTAGACAAGAAAGAGGCTTATTGCATAAAGACGGAGTGATGTATAACACAGTGGTTACTTCTTCTTTAGGAGAAGAAGTTGCTTCATATTATGGAGTAAAAACCGAACAATTCTTAACAGGATTTAAATTTATTGGTAATCGTATCGATTATTATGAAAAACATGGTGGCGGTCACTTTTTTGAATTTGGCTATGAAGAAAGTTATGGCTGTTTAATTGCTCCATTTGCTAGAGATAAAGACGGTTTACAAGCTATTACAATGTATAGTGAAATGGCCTTATATTATCATTTACAAGGTAAGACTTTAGATATGGTGTGGGAAGATCTTGGAAGACGCTTTGGCTATCACGAAGATCAAGTCTACTCTATTGCTTTTGCGGGTTCTGCTGGAGATCAACAAATGAAGGCTTTAATGACTAACTTAAGAACTAATCCATTTATTGAATTAGATGGAAATAAAGTAATTAAGGTTGATGATTATCAATTATCATTAAGTAAAGCAAAAGATATCTGTAAGAAAATTGATTTACCAAAGAGTAACGTTATTAAACTTTATTTTGAAGATGGCACAACCATTGCGGTCCGTCCATCTGGAACCGAAGCTAAAGTTAAATTCTATATTGGTGTTAAGGCTGGTTCTTTAAAAGAAGCAGAAGCTAAACCAAAATTACTTTACGAGAAATTTAAGGCTCTATTAGGTATTTAATATGTCTAAAATCGGAATATTAGGTTCTGGTACTTGGGGTACCGCTTTAGCTAATATGCTTGCTCTACATGAGCATGAAGTGACTTTATATTCTTCTTTTAAAGAAGAAACTGAGTCACTAGTTAAAACACATAGACATCCTCATTTAGATTGCGAATTAACTGATAAAATTGAATTCACTAACGATGTCGATAAAGCGTGTTTAAATAAAGATATTATTATCTTTGCATCCCCATCTCCTTATATTAGAGCAAGTGTTACAAAGGCTAAACCATATGTAAATAAAAAACAAATCTTGGTGTGTGTTGCTAAAGGTATTGAACCAGATACTCACTATTTTATGAGTGAAATCATGGAAGATGTACTTGGTAAAGGCTATAAGATAGTGGCCTTAAGCGGACCAACTCACGCTGAAGAAGTGGCGATATGTCAGCCAACTTGTATTGTCTCTGCTTCTAAAAATAAAGAAGCACGTCGAATCGTGCAAAAAGAATTCTCTAATGATATTCTTCGTGTTTATACAAATAAAGACATTAGAGGCGTAGAACTTTGTGGCGCGCTAAAAAATATTGTCGCTTTAGCGGCTGGTATGTCAGAAGGTTTAGGTTATGGAGATAACGCGAAAGCTGCAATTATTACTAGAGGTTTAGCGGAAATCACTAGACTAGGTAAAAAGATGCACTGTAAAACCAAAACATTTTATGGCTTAGCTGGTATTGGCGATATAGTTGTTACTGCAACTAGTACCCATTCTCGTAACCATAACGCTGGTGTTTTACTTGGTAAAGGTTATTCCTTAGAAGATACACTTAAAGAAATTGGAATGGTGGTGGAAGGAGTTAACGCTCTTATTGCCGCTAAGCAACTACAAATGAAATATAAGGTAGAATTACCAATTATTGAAGCCGCTTATAATATCATTCAAGGCAAACTTGATGTTGGTGACGTTCTTCCAGTTCTATTTGGTAGAAGACCGCAAAGTGAAACTAGATATAAAAAGAATAAATAAAAGGGGCTGTTAAGAAATTAGAATCTTAACGCCCTTTTTCTTATGTTAAAAAAAGCCCGAAATTCGAGCTTTATGTACAATATTCTTGTCAAAGGAG
>CACXNV010000054.1 GCA_902769185.1 uncultured Erysipelotrichaceae bacterium
TCAATCTTAGTTGGATCCATCGCATATCTAAGGTCATGACCCGGGCGATCTTTAACATAGGTGATAAGACTCTCTGGTTTGCCTAACGCTCTTAAAATGGTCTTCACTACTTCAAGATTAGTTCTTTCGTTATGTCCGCCGATATTATAGACTTCGCCGTCTCTACCGTGTCTAACCACTAAGTCAATCGCGGTGCAGTGGTCACCTACATAAAGCCAGTCTCTGACGTTTTCACCTTTGCCATATACCGGTAATGGTTCATCTCTTAATGCTTTTTGAATCATTAAAGGAATAAGTTTTTCTGGGAAATGATATGGCCCATAGTTATTACTACATCTAGAAATGGTAACAGGTAATTTGAATGTGCGGTGATAAGCAAGCACTAATAAGTCCGCACTAGCTTTAGACGCACTATATGGACTAGAAGTATGAATTGGGGTATCTTCATGGAAGAATAAATCAGGTCTATCTAATGGTAAATCGCCATAGACTTCATCAGTAGACACTTGATGATATCTTTTGATTCCATATTTACGGCAAGCATCCATTAAAACTTGAGTACCTAAAATATTGGTTTTTAAGAAGATTTCTGGATTTTCAATACTTCGATCTACATGAGATTCAGCAGCAAAATTAATTACATAATCAAAATGCTCTTGTTCAAATAATTTGAACACTGCCTCTCTATTACAAATATTTTCATGAACAAATTTAAAGTTAGGTTTATTCATAATAGGAGCTAAAGTTTCCATATTGCCTGCATAAGTTAATGCGTCAATACAGACATATTGGTCTTTTGGATATTTATTCACCATGATGTGAAGGAAATTTCCTCCAATAAAACCTGCTCCTCCAGTAACTAAGAATTTTGCCATATTATTTTTCCTCCTTATAAGGCCCTAATATATTTCTTTTAGCGTCTTTTCGACCTCTTCTTATCATTTTAAATTTCGCGTGTTTGTTCTTCTCATAAAGAAGAATCTTAATTCTATCAATAATTATGTCGTGTTTATATTTCTTTTTGAAAAACTTCTTGTTTCTTTTATATAGATATAATCCATTACGATATCGATAATAATATCTAATAAGTGGATGATTAAGCGCAGTAACTTTTTTGCCTAATAAATTATGGCTTTCTGGATTACCCATCGTGTGAAGTAAAGAAACTTCGTTAATATAGCCAACTTTTTTTCCAATTGAATAGAACTGCTCACATAAATCAAAGTCTACCCAATCGATAAATAATTCTTCTTTAAAACCACTTATTTTCTGATAGTCTTTATTATTAATGAAATTACCAGAAGTTAACAAGAATTGTTCTTCCACTAATTTTGCTTCTTTTGAGTCGCTATTAAAGTTAAGACCAATAATCGCATATTCACTTGAATATTTTTCTAAATAAGTTTTAACAACATCTAATTTTTCACTCGGAAAGATTGAGTCTTGATCCATGGTTAAGGTAAAGTCTGCTTTGTCTTTAATTGATAATTCTAAGCCCTCTTTAAGTGCTTTAGCGATACCTTTATTACCATCTAAAGACACATAGACAATATTTGGATACTCTTTTAACTTATTAATGACTTCTTCATTATATGAAGTAGAGTTATCAATAACGAATAATTTACGCAAAAAAGATTGATAACTTTTAATGTTTTCAACTACTTCTTTATCTGGGTTATATAAAACTACAACTCCATCAATAATCATTACCTAATTCCTTTAAATATCTATCAACTGCGTCTTCCCATTTTGGAAGTAAATTAAATCCTGCTTTTACTAGTGATGCCTTAGACATTCTACTATTAAGAGGTCTTTTTGCTTGATTTGGATTAATCTTTAAATACTCTTCAGTAGTAATAGGATTAACTTTTACATTAGTAATCCATTTGGCTTTATAAATATATTTTGTGAAATCATACCAAGAACAGAACCCTTCATTAGTGGCGTGATAAACACCATATTTATCTGTTTCCATCATATCCGCCATCAAGTTAGCAAGGTCATATGTATAGGTAGGTGAACCAACTTGATCACAAACAATATTTAATTCGTCTTTAATCTTAGATAGTTTCAACATTGTTTTGATGTAATTGTTACCGTTAATCCCAAATACCCAAGAAATACGAATAATAAAATATTTATTAGTTCCATTAATAACAAAATCTTCTCCTTGAGACTTAGTCTTGCCGTATATAGATAAACCATCTTTAGGAGAATCTACTTCAAAAGGAACAGTTCCTTCTCCATCAAAAACATAGTCAGTAGAGATATAAAACATCTTCGCACCAACCTTATTAGCAGCGGTAGCAATATATTTAGGACCTAAAGCATTAACTTTATAAACTAGGTCAGGCATTTCTTCGGCTTTATCCACTGCAGTCCAGGCTGCATTATGCATAATTACATCAGGTTTATATTCTAAGATAAATCGATTAACTGCTTCCTCATCAGTGATGTCTAATTCATCCTTATCAATGCCTAAAACCCTACAGTAGCCCCGCTCTTTTAGGATTCTAACACAGTCAAAACCCAGTTGTCCTTTTACTCCAGTAACTAAGATTTTTAAGTCTTTATTCATTAAAATAATCCTTTGCTATCTTCAAATGATAATTGAACTTTGTCTTTCTCTGATAAAAGAGGTTCTCCGTCTAAAGGCCACTTCACTCCGACTTCAGGATCGTTCCACATAAAGCCGCCCTCATCTTCAGGATGATAAAACTCATCAACTTTATAAACAAAAGTAGCGGTTTCACTTAAAACGTAAAAGCCGTGCGCAAACCCTTTAGGGATTAAAAACTGATTTCCTTTTTCTGCGGAAAGAACAACACCAAAATACTTACCGAATGTTGAAGAATCTTTTCTTAAATCAACTGCCACATCATAAACTTCCCCTTCAATAACTCTTACGAGTTTTGTTTGAGGGAATTTCTTTTGATAATGTAAGCCTCTAAGAACACCTTTTTTGCTTTTAGATTGATTATCTTGAACAAAATCAAAAACTAATCCAGCTTTTTCAAAGTCCTCTTTTTTATAAGTCTCCATGAAATAGCCACGGTTATCTCCATACCTTTTCACTTCGATAACGTATACTCCCTTAATTGGAGTATCAATAAATGTA
>CACXNV010000055.1 GCA_902769185.1 uncultured Erysipelotrichaceae bacterium
GGCCGCTTAGGTTTATACAAATATTTAGATATGGATAAAGTGATTTTAGAAGCACTTAATTTTATTAAGGGGTTGTTACATGAATAAGAATGTTGTCGCAGTGTGTGTCACTTTTAATCGTTTAGACAAATTAAAAAACACGATTAACGCTTTTGATAAACAAACTGTTCCTATTACAGAACTCGTAGTAGTGGATAATGCCTCTACTGATTCGACTAAAGAGTTTTTAGCTACTTGGGTTAATCAAAAAGGTAAATACCGTAAAAAAGTAATTACTCTAGATAAAAATTATGGAGGTTCTGGTGGATTTTATGCAGGAATGGAATACGCTGGAACTGTCGAAGATTGTGATTGGGTATATTTAGGAGATGATGATGCTTATTTAGATTCTAAAGGCATTGAAATATTTCAAAACTTTGAAAAATTAGAAGATCCAAAAACTGGACTAGTCGCGGGTAAAGTCTTAATGCGAGGAAATACAGCCTATGCGGCTAGAAGCAACTTTAATCGTAGCTTCATTCATATGCAAAAAGTTCCAAATACTGAATCAGATTATCAAAAGCCATATTTTGAAATTGATTCTTATACTTTTGTTGGTATCTTTATTAAAAAAGAATTGATGTTAAAGTGCGGCCTACCAGAAAAAGATTATTTTATTTGGTATGACGATACCGAATATTCTTTAAGAACATACGAAAAGAAAAGTGGATATAAATCTTATCTAGTCCCTTCTATTGTGATTGATCATGACTATGAATATACCCCACATTTAAAATATATTTGGAAAGATTATTATGGCTTTAGGAACCATTTATATTTATTAAAGAAACATCTTCCTTATAGATATTATCTTGCTAAAAAGATTCAACTCAAATTATCTGCTAAAAAAGATAAGAAAAATGGTAATGGAGTTTATAAACTAAAATTAGACGCGATTAAGGATGTTAAAAAAGGAAAGAAAGGAATTTCCGAAGTTTATTATCCTGGTAGAATCTTTGAACAATAATTAATCCGATTTAATCGGATTTTTTATTTTTTGATAATAAGATTTTCCTAATGATATAGTTTTGTAATCTATCTGGAAGAATATTTAGAAGTAGTAGAAGTTTATTACGGTTAATCTTATAAACGTATTTAGGTTTCTTTTTCTTTAAAATTTTATATGTTAATTTCGCTATTTTTTCTGGAGATATCTTTTTAGCTTCTACTTTATTAGTGATGTCCATGAATTTATTAGCGTTATATTTATATAGTTCAGTGGAATTAGAAAATCTTTTAATTCCGCTAGTGGAATCATCTAATAAGGTAGTGTCTACCGCTCCTGGACGAATAACAATGACTTGTTTATTTAATAACTGTAATTCCATTCTTAAAGAATAGGCATATTTTTCGATTGTGGTTTTAGTAATTCCATATATTCCAGTAAATGGAAGTGGGTCCAGTGGGGCTAATTCACTAGATACGACAATGACTTTACCTCTTTCCTTTAATAAAGGAAGATAGATTTTGTTTAATCGATAAATCGCAAAGACATTAATATCAAAGATTCTGATAAATGCTTCTTCAGACATTTCCACTAAAGAGTTAACGTCATATATCCCTGCCATAGAGATAATAGCGTCTATTTCTTTAGCTTTATGAGAGACTTCTATATAACTTGCTTCAATTGATTTAGCGTCTCTTAAATCAGTTTTGATAAATGTTAATTCCTTGATTTCTTCTTTTGGAGCTTTGATATCTAAACCAAAAACATGATAACCATTTTCAATTAACTTTTTACAAGTGGCTAGTCCCATTCCTCCAGAGACACCAGATAAAACTACATATTTCATATCTACCTCTATTATATAGGAGAGTAAATATATCGTGCATTATTCTATTAGTTTGCTAAAATAGATAATCGTATTCGATTATGAGTGTAGAAATTATTTTATTAGTCATCTATCTAGGAATTGCTCTAGCAATGGATGCTTTTGCAGTTTCTGTTACAGATGGCCTTGTATATCAAGATATTAATAAGAAGAAAGCTTTATTTATCGCTACTACCTTTGGTGTGATGCAAGCTCTTATGCCTTTAATTGGCTATTGGTTAGTTGAAGGAATTGAAGTAGCAGTGGGTAATGATAAATACGCGAATGTAATGGCCTTAATTGTTACTTGGCTTGCCTTTGCTTTATTAATCTTTATCGGCTTAAAAATGCTACTAGAAGGCATTAAAGAATTAAGAAAACCTCCAGAAGAAAAGAAAGCCAAATTATTTTCTTATAAAGAAGTATTAATTATGGGTGTTGCTACTGCGATTGATGCTTTAGCATCAGGAGTAGCGTTACACTCAAATATGTCTAACAATGTCACCATCTGGTTACACGTTTCAATTATTTTAGTTATTACATTTGTTCTATCTTTTATCGGTGTGATATTAGGAAAACAAATTGTTAAATTATTCAAAGGGAAATATGAGGTTACACAAATTATCGGAGGTTGTATTTTATTAACTCTTGCGGTTTGGGTAGTGTTATCTTCTTATTTAGGTATTTAATATGAAAAAGATTAAAATTGCTCTTACTGGTGCAAGTGGAAATATGGGCGAAAGACTATTTGCCTATTTACTTCCTGAAGATTATGTTGAAGAAATTCGAATTCTTGATCACGACAAAAAAGGCACCAAAAAAATTTTAAAAGCCAATAAGAAATATCTTAATAAAGTCAAAGTATTTATTGGCTCTCTTGCAAATAAAGAAATAGTAAAAGAATTAATTAACGGAGTGGATTATGTTATTAATTTAGCCGCTGCTTGGCTCTCTTGCAAATAAAGAAATAGTAAAAGAATTAATTAACGGAGTGGATTATGTTATTAATTTAGCCGCTGCAATTCCTCCAGAAAGCGATAAACACCCAGATCACGCTATTGAAGCTAATGAAACTGGAGTTAAAACTTTAATCGAAGCAATTGAAGAAATTAAAGAACATCAGCCAAAATTAATTCATACTTCAACAGTCGGATTATATGGAGACAGAAGTGATAAACATTTATATGGAGAAGTGGGAGATCCTTTATTAATTTCTCCTTTTGATATCTACGCTTTAACAAAGATGCGCGGAGAATTCATGGTTTTAGAGTCTAATATTGAAAATTGGACTGTGATTAGACAAACCGCGATGTTATATGACAAGATGCTTGCTAAAAACGTTGATGATGGGTTAATGTTTCATACTTGCGTTAACTCACCTCTAGAGTGGTCTACTGCTAGAACTAGTGCAGTTTTATATCGAAACATTATAAGAGCGGATGTT
>CACXNV010000056.1 GCA_902769185.1 uncultured Erysipelotrichaceae bacterium
AGGAGATAAAATCTTCCTTAAGAAATTATTAAACAATGAACCTTATTTTGAACTTGAATTAAATTATCTTAAAGATAAATTAATTTCATATAAATTTATTTAGTAAAAGTATGGACAATCAGATAAATATGAATGATTGTTCATTTTATTGTTGCAAATATGAATAGATGTTCATATAATATACTCGAGGTAAATAATTATGTATATCAACGAACACGTAATAAATAAGATGCAAGATACCTTAAAGTTAGCAGGAGATGCGACTAGATTAAAAATATTATTTTGTCTATTAGATGAATTAGATACCTCTAGTAGTGATCCTCATCATTTAATTGAAAAATGCGTTAATGATATCGCTTTACAAATTGGTTGTAGTCAGTCTTTAGTCTCTCATCAATTAAAAGATTTAAAAGATGGAGACTTTGTGAAAGCAAGAAAAGAAGGCACTAAGATTTATTATTCATTAAAAGATGAGCACGTAAAGCAAATTATGCAAATTACTTATGAACATGTTTTAGAAGGAGAACACCATGATTAAGAAGAGCTACCATATCACTGGATTTGACTGCGCACATTGCGCGCTTAAAAGTGAAAAGCATTTAAATAAACATCCTGCCATTAATAGTGCGGTGATTGATTTTGCTAAAGATAAATTATTTATTGAATATAAAGATAAAGAATTAACAATTGATGATATTTTAAAATCAATCGCGGAAGTAGAATCTGATCCAATTGAAATAGAAGATGCTAATAAAGAAAAGAAAAGATACAAAATCTTTAATAAAGATTTCTGGTATACCCTAATTAGAGTATTAATTGGTGTCACGATTATCTTAGTGTGCTCTATTGCTTTAACTCACGAGCAATTTTATATCCAATTAGGCTTATACGCTTTTGGAATTGCCTTATTAACTTATGATGTTACTTGGAAAGTAATTCTCCATATTATTCATAAAGAAAATCCAATAGATGAATCTTTATTAATTACTTTATGTACTGTAGGAGCCTTTATTGTCGCTATTATTGCTCATGAAGCACATTTCTTTATGGAAGCTTTAATGGTTGTTACTTTATATCAAGTCGGCAAGATAATTGAAGGCATTGCCACTAATAAATCTAAAGAAGCAGTTGCTAGAGCGGTCAATTTAAGAATTGAACACGCTGCGAGATTAGTTAACGGAGAAATTCAAGAAGTCTCTCCAGACATGCTTAATGTTAATGATGTGGTTGTGGTGACTGCTGGAGAATATATTCCAGTTGACGCTGTTGTTATTTCTGGAGAAGGTCAAGTTGATACTTCTAGTTTAACTGGTGAATTTGTTCCTGTATCCGCAAAAGTAGATATGGAACTATATTCTGGATATTTATTAAAAGAAGGAACATTAAATTTAAAAGTTATTAGAACTTATCAAAATTCTGCTGTTAGTAAGATTATTGATTTAATCTCTAATAGTGGCGCTAAAAAATCTAAAGCTGATGAATTTGTTTCAAAATTTGCTAAATGGTATACACCAATTGTCTTTATCGCTTCTTTACTTGTCGCTGTTATTGGAGGAGCAGTTACTAATAACTGGAAAGACTGGGTTATTTTAGGACTTAAGATGATGGTGGTGGCTTGCCCATGTGCGATTGTTATTTCTGTGCCACTTGCTTATTTTGCAGCTTTAGGATTAGCCAGTAAAAACGGCATTGTCTTTAAAGGCACTAACTATATTGATGAACTTAATCGTATGGAAAAATTAGTGACTGATAAGACCGGAACTTTAACTAAGGGCGTCTTTGAAATTAGTAAGATTGTCCCTATCGGAGTTAAAGAAGATTTCTTATTAGATGTGATGTCTAGTGTGGAGTCTTTAAGCAACCACCCAATTGGGAAAACTATTGCAAAATTGAAAAAAAGCAGTGTTTTGAGCGAAAATTTTGAAGAATTAGCAGGTTTAGGTGTATGCGCTGAATATAAAGGCGATATGGTTTTAATTGGTAATTCTAAGCTCTTAAATGAATATGAAGTTGAGTTTGAAGAAGTCGATGAAAATGGTGTTGTTGTCTATTGCGTATATGACGGAAAATACATTGGCTATTTAGTCATTTCTGACGAAGTTAGAGAAAGTAGTAAAGAGTTAGTTTCTTCGCTTCAAAATAGTGGAGTTGATGTTGTTCTACTTACTGGAGATAAAGAGCATAACACTCAAAAATTATGTAACGAGTTAGGAATTAAAAAATATTATTCTTCCTTACTTCCTGATCAAAAGATTGAATGTTTAGAAAAAGAACTTTCTAATAAATATGCGACTGGTTTTATTGGAGACGGAATTAACGACGCGGCTTCAATTAAAAGAGCAGATATTGGCTTTGCTATGGGGGCAATTGGCAGTGACGCTGCTATTGAAAGCGCTGATGTCGTGATTATGAATGACGAGCCAATGAAGGTCTATGATTCTATTAGAATTGCGAAAATCGCTAGACACACTTCAATATTCAACATTATCTTCGCCTTAAGTGTGAAGTTAGGTGTGGAATTAGCCGCCATTATTACTAGTTTACTTGGTAAAGGTGAACTTATTCCAATGTGGGCCGCAGTTTTGGCGGATACTGGTTTAACTGTATTAATGGTCATTAATTCTTTATTAATCTTATATAGAAAAATTAAACGTAAAAGTGTTTAATATAGTGGTATGCGCCATTAACTCAACTGGATAGAGTGTCAGACTTCGAATCTGGAAGTTGAGGGTTCGAGTCCTTCATGGCGCGCCACGTAATAAATTAAGGC
>CACXNV010000057.1 GCA_902769185.1 uncultured Erysipelotrichaceae bacterium
CGAGAAGGTTCGCGAGTACTACGACAGTCAGACATTCCTGCCGTCTCGTAAGAAGCAGTAAAGGCTCTGCCAACCTTGTTCAAGTGGATGAAATGGATGCTTGCCCTTTCCAATAGTTTGTTTATCTTTGCGGCAAGTTAAATCCTTAAAGTTCAAAAACAATTATAATGAAAAAAGTCGCTCACAAATTTGCGTTTCTGAAAAATACTTCTTATATTTGCGATGCCGCATATAATCTGCGGCAGACATAATTAGGAAGCGTTTCGCTATTCCGTATCTGTGAATCTCGACAACTCACTGAATTAATCGGACAAGCAAAAGACGCAACCTTAGGTTCGTATATATGTATCATCTACATATACAGCCCGAGGTGTGAGCGACTTTTCTTATTCATTAATTCGGGCAGTCGAGAGCCTACAGATAGAATACGTTAAGTAGGCTCACACTTTCTTTTTGTGCCTTAGCGAAAACCTAAATCTATTAACAAAGCACCTGATGAGCCGAGGGGATAGAATTATCAAGTAAATTATGGTAAATGTTATGAAAATTGTAAAGTTTATTTTGTTTGCATTGTTATTGATATATTATTCAATGCCAGTTAATGCCCAGAAAAAGATTATAAATGATAACTATCGTAGAAACTCATTATGTTTAGGTTACATAGTAGAGGGACTGAGAACTGATAGAGAAAAATCCTTAGTTTTAAATGTTTTAAAACAATATCAGATTTCAGACAAGTTTAATGATCATAGTATCGGGTGGATGATAGTTAATCCTTCTATTATTGAATTATCTTTAGAAGATGAAATGGTAGATATAAAAAGTCATATAAACCCAATAAAAATGGGAACACTTATGACAGTATTAAAGTCATCAGAAGAGAACGAAAAATACTGGAAGGAACATAGATACAATTTCGAAGTGATACCTCGCAAACTAATAAAATTCGCCAAACAAAATAATATAGCAAATCAGCTTGTTGCAAAATGGTTTAATCCATCGCAGGAGAAAAAAGATGGCTCATTCTTTAATATGGAGTTGATAAAAGAGCGCGGTGCTTATAGCGCATCAGAATTAGAAAAACTTCGTTCAAAAGAGTCGGTTAGAGGTATGGCAATATTGAAAGATGCAGGAATGGATTTAATTCCTAATACTTATTTAGCTATTGTTAGGTTGAAATATATGTCTGCTCAAGATCATTACAATCGTACTGCGGATCGATGGGATAATTCAGGTGTTACAGCTACTACAGAAGATGGAAGATCTTTTAATCCATTTGAAATAATTTCTTATTATAAACGTAAATCAGGAGAAAACCAAGCAGGATATTATATTGATGCAACTATTTACTTATTTAAGCTCATTTGGGATGAAACTAGTGAGGATGAATTCATTCAGAAATATTGGGAAATCTCAGATGTTAATACTTTTATAAATGAAGCCAATTATTCTTTAGAATTTCTTGATAGTCAAACTAGTCAGGCTAGAATAAAAGCTAATACGGGTATCAGTACAAAAGACGAGAATAGTCTTAAGTTGATAAAGGCTGCTACATATCGTGCTATAGACAATGGACTTGCGCGTTTGCAGAAAAAATATCCTAACTTTGCTGTGATGGCACCCGTTATAGATGTAGAAGACAAAGCAATATCTGCCTTTGTTGGACTTAAAGAAGGCTTGAATAAAGGTGATAAATACGAAATATATGAGAAAGTATATAATGAAGAAAAGAATACTTATAGATACAAAAAAATCGGAACAGTCGAAGTGGATAAGAATAGGATTTGGGATAATAGATATGATTTAGATGGCAATTATGTGGGTCGTAGTGATAGTGACACCCAGATTGTTTTGCAGAAAGACAACGGGCATGAGGTGACAATTGATACAGGTGAAGGCAAAGTTAAAGCTAATCCCGATGTTGACAGAACCTATTTTAAAGGTAATGTGTCAAAAATAGCTCCTGGAATGCTCATTAAACAAAAAGGCAAATAAGAAAACTCAATATCATTAAAAGGTATCAATTAATTAAGAAATTATGAAGAAACTTTTATTGTTATTATTTATATTTGTTGGAACTAATACTGTTGGTTCAGCCAAAGAAAAGGTTGATAATAATCGTTATGAAATTGAAATGGCAGAAGTCGGCGAGCCAGGTACGTTGGTAGTGAAAGTCTGGTGCTATAACAAAAAGCCCCAGATAAGTGAAGATCTAGCTAAGATAAATGCTATAAAAGGCGTCTTGTTTAAAGGCGTTTCGGATTCTGGTCGCATGAAGGGGCGCAAGGCTCTTGTGGAAGACGGTTATGAGAATCATAAGGACTATTTTGATGATTTCTTTAACGATGGTAAATATTTAAATTACACTAGAGTGGCTCTAAACAATTATGTTGAGCAGAATAGTTTAATTAAGGTGGGTAAGTTATATAAAATAGGTAAGATTGTCGTAATATCGTATAATGATTTGCGTAAGCAATTAGAGACAGACAAAATTATCAAGGGATTAGATTATGGGTTTTAGTAATTAATAATAGTTAATAAGATTATGAAAAAAGGAGTTTTGGTATTGTTACCTTTTGTTGCTACAACTGTGTTTGGACAAAACTGGGTAAAGGACGGTAATGGCATTCCCGAGCGAGTTGCTATTAACGAGTTTATTGTTCTAAATGACGAACTGTATGCTTGTGGTCATTTCATTAGTGAACAATTTACTTCTGAGGCAAGACTTTACAAGTCTACTAATGGTGGGAAAAACTGGAATCAAGTG
>CACXNV010000058.1 GCA_902769185.1 uncultured Erysipelotrichaceae bacterium
TCTTAATAAAGTCAAAGTATTTATTGGCTCTCTTGCAAATAAAGAAATAGTAAAAGAATTAATTAACGGAGTGGATTATGTTATTAATTTAGCCGCTGCTATCCCTCCAGAAAGTGATAAACACCCAGATCACGCTATTGAAGCTAATGAAATCGGAGTTAAAACTTTAATAGAAGTAATCGAAGAAATTAAAGAACATCAGCCAAAATTAATTCATACTTCAACAGTCGGATTATATGGAGATAGAAGTGATAAACATTTATATGGGGAAGTGGGAGATCCTTTATTAATTTCTCCTTTTGATATCTACGCTTTAACGAAGATGCGCGGAGAATTCATGGTTTTAGAGTCTAATATTGAAAACTGGACTGTAATTAGACAAACCGCGATGTTATATGACAAGATGCTTGCTAAAAATATTGACGATGGCTTAATGTTTCATACTTGCGTTAACTCACCTCTAGAGTGGTCTACTGCTAGAACTAGTGCAGTTTTATATCGAAACATTATAAGAGCGGATGTTAAAGGAGAATTAAATACCGATAATTTCTGGAAACATTGCTTTAATCTAACAGGCGGAGAGAAAAATAGAATCACTGGTTTTGAAACAGTGGAACTTGGTTTTAGGATGATTGGAGCAAACTTCTTCCAATTCTTTAATCCAAACTATAATGCAACAAGAAATTTCCACGGACTATGGTATTCTGATGGATATAAATTAGAAAATATGTTCCATTACATTGGCGAGGCCGTTTACGATTTCTGGGATAATGTCGCTAAAAATCATAAATTATTTGCTTTAGGTCGTATAGTTCCTAAGAAGTTACTCAAAGCTTTTATTATTAAACCATTATTAAAAGATGATAACGCTCCTATGTATTGGTATAAACACCAAGATGAAGCGAGAATGATTGCCTATTTTGGTGGCATTAAGCAATATGAAAATCTTCCAAAGAACTGGAGTGACTTTAATATTTTATGTAAAGGCAAAGACTTAGAAGGTAATAAAGTTGATTATGATTATTTAAGAAGCCATCCAACTAGATTAGAACATTTCTTTGATATTGATAAACCAAGAAATGAACTCACTATTGAAGATTTAAGGAAAGTTGCTGAAGCCCATGCTGGTAAGCTCATCACAAAAGAATTTAAACGTGGTGATATCTATAAAAAGTTAGAATGGGAAACTCAAGATGGAGAAAGATTTGTTGCTTGTCCGCACACCGTTTTATATTGCGGTCACTGGTATAATATCTCCTATAAAGAACATGCTTGGGATTTTGACCGATTAAGTAAAAAAGACAAGGTTTATGCACAAATTTGGTATGATAGACATGAGCAAAATGAAGATAATTATTACTATTTTGATGAAAAATTCAACGCTCACTATAAGAAAATAGGTTAGTTAGATGAAGATTGCGATTTATTATTTTTCTGGAACCGGTAATACTGAATTAACCGTAAAAAAATGGGCTAGTGAGGCTAGTAAACACAATATTGAATGTGATCTTTTTAAATTTGAAGAGGTTACTGATAAAACCATTGATGTAAATAACTATGATAAAGTTGGTATTGCTTATCCAATTCACGCTTTTAATGCACCTAGAATTGTTTTGAAATCCGCTAAAAAGTTTATTAAATGCGACTCACAAAAACCTTTCTTTGTAGTGATGGTGTCTGGCGAATATATGAATCTAAATCATTCTAGCCACCTAAAATTAAAGTCAATTTTAAAGAAAAGAAATATGACCTTATAACATGATCTTTAGACACACAGAAAAACGTGCTTATGATATGTATAAAACCATGAATTCTTTGGTGGAACTTGATGTTAAAGACTACTTGGTTAATAGTAAGGCACATCGTTTAAATAAACATAAATGGGCCAGACCATTAATTTGGGCTTTTAGAATAGAACAAGTCTATGGACCACTTTATGGAAAGATGCTTAGAATCAATAAAAAGAAGTGCATCAAATGTATGAAATGTGTGAACTCTTGTCCTCATCAAAACATTGAATTTAAGGATGATAAATTTAAGTTCCACTGGCAGTGTACATTATGTGCAAGATGCTCATTCAATTGTCCTACTAATGCCTTCTCTACTGGTTTCTTGCAACTATGGAAAGTGAATGGAAGATATAAGTTTAAAGAACCTCAAGAAGTGGAAAAAGACAAGCATCCAAAGTACTGTAAAAAGAGTTATATTAGATACTATAAAGAGGCCGAAGATAGGCTAAACAATAGCGAGAAATAATTTTAATCAAAACATCAAATAGTGGCGTTTTTACGATAAATTTAGCGAAAAAACCCATTATTTTTTTAAATTTTACTTTACACACACGCATATATAGATATAATTAACCTTAGATAAGGAGATTTTTGTCTATGAAAAAAAGTCGCAAAATCACATTAATTGTACTTACTTCAGTGACTGCATTTTTATTAGTGGCATTTACTACACTTTTCATGTTGATGCCTGTGTTTGTTGAGGGTCCAACATTAGCGTCATTATTTGGAGAAATTGGTAAATTATTTACTACACCATTTATGGGTGGCGAAGGCTTACCATTAGCCCTTTCCATTATTGCTTTAGTCGTTAGTGGTGTTTGGTTAGTTTCTTTAGTTTTAGGCATTGTTGTTTCATGCTTAAAGAAAAGAAATATATATTTAGTCTATATTCCTGTGATGGTGCTTGCTTTATTTGCTGCACTCGCATTATTAGCTTATGGCCAAGCATTCTCATTAATGATTGTCTCTGGTACTTCACTTGCTGTTATGCTTGGTATCTTCTATTTCTTACTTGGTGGTCTAGGATTTGTTCTTTGCTATGTTACCTACGCCTTAGGATTAGCTTGGTCTAAAAAAGTCCAACAAGTCGAAGAAGTTGAAATTGCTCCAGTTGCTGAAGAAGCCGCTGATCCAGAAATCGTTGAAGAAGGAGAAGAATTATCTGCTCCAAATGTTGAAGAACCAGTCGTTGTTGCTGAACCAGTAGAAGAAGCTCCTGCTGCTGAACCTGAACCAGCTAAAGAAGAAGAAGCGAAGCCAGAACCAGAGCCAGCGCAACAAGTTAATGTTAATGTTGGCGCAAGTGGATTAGATCAAAACTCTCTTGCTTCCTTATTAAGAGAAGTGGTTAGAGATATCGTTAGAGACGAAATTGCTCGTAATAACGCTAATCAACCAGAAAAGACACAACAATCTCCTGCTGGAAATCAAACTATTACTGGTGCCACTTTTGGTGGACCACTTGTTGTTCAATATTTTAATGGCGGAATTAATGGTGTAACTCCTGCTGCTCCTGTAGTGGCGGAAGCTCCTAAAGCCGAACCTGTAAAAGAAGAACCAGCTCCTGTTGAAGAGAAAAAGCCTGAACCAGAGCCAGTGAAAGAAGAAGTTAAACCTGAACCTGCTCCTGCTCCTGAAGTTAAAGCGGAACCAGTTCCTCTATTTACCAAAAAGCCAGAAGAACCTGGACAACCAGAAGCTCCAAAATACGAAAGAATCGGATTTGCTGAGAGATTATTAAAATCTGATAAAGAATTACATGATTTATATAATGAACTTAAGAATGAAATTCTTAGTTATGGAGTGAAGTCTCGTATTTCTGCAGTCGGCGATACATTCCGTTTGCATAAGAAAATGTATGTTAGAATCACTGTTGCTGGTAAATCACTTAAATTATACTTCGCTTTAGATCCTAAAGATTATGAAGGAAGTACAATCCCAGTGCAAGATGCTTCTAATAAAGAAATGTATGCAGAAATCCCATTAGTCTTTAAAGTTAAATCTGGATTATCTGTTAGAAGATGTAAAGACCTCATTCAAGCAGTTATGGAAAAAGATAACCTTGAACAAGGTGAAGTCGGAAAAGTTAACTGGATTAAAGAACTTAAAGCCGAAATGGCAAGCGACAAGAAAAAAGAGAAAGAAGAAGAATAATCGACTTTCAAATAAATTAGACCAACTGTGTTGGTCTTTTTTATATCCTAAAAATTTAACAATTATATGATATAATTATTAACCGAACTCGTAAGTTCAGAATGGAAGTGGTTATTTAATGCCTGACCCCGCTATATCGTGGATTATCATTATTGTTCTAATAATTTTACACTTTTTCTTTTCTGGGGCCGAAACCTCCATCGCTTGCTGTAATAAGTTTAAAATGCAAGTTGATGCTGATGAAGGAAAAACCATTCCTAAAATATTATTAAAAATTATAGATAAATATGATCGTGCCTTAACGATTATTCTTATCGGAAATAACATAGTGGCTATTGCAATCTCTTCAATCTCGACATTGTTGTTTTTATC
>CACXNV010000059.1 GCA_902769185.1 uncultured Erysipelotrichaceae bacterium
ACCGCTTTTGCTTTTCTTCTTTGTAAAGGAGTTGGTTCGCCTTCTAGGTTAAAAACTTTTTTTGCAGTAGCGGTATGAATATCTTCGTTAGATTCAAAGACTTTCTTTAAAGATTCACACCCCGAAAGATGGGCTAAAATTCTTAATTCGATTTGTGAATAATCTAGACTTAAAATCTCAAATTCATGATTAGGATAATAAAATGCTTTTCTAATCATTTTGCCTTCTTCATCTCTAATAGAAATATTTTGTAAATTTGGATTAGAAGACGATAATCTTCCAGTTTGAGTCAAGGCTTGATTAAAACAAGCATGGATCTTTCCATCTTTATAAACATGAGGTTTTAATCCTTCAATATAAGTAGAGATAAGTTTAGAGTATTTACGATATTCTAAAATTTTATTTACCACTGGATGTTTATTGACTAGTTCTTTTAAATTATCAAAAGAAGTTGATCCTTTTTTATTTGATGGTAAACCGAGTTTTTCATATAGAATAACCGCGGTTTGTTTAGAAGAGGAGACATTAAATTTTTCACCAACTAAATCATAGATTTCTTGTTCAATTTCTTTTAATTTGGCTTTATAGATATCGCCAAATTCATCTAATACTTTGGTGTCTAGTGGGAAACCTTCAATTTCAATATTAGCAAGTGTATCTATTAAAGGTAATTCCACAGATTCATATAAATCATAGGTAGAAATTTTTACTAATTCCGCTTTTACTTTACTAGCTAAAGCATAGGAATTGTAAGCAATTTGACAGGTATAATCAGGATTTTCACTAGTGAATAAACTCATTGAATCTTCTTTAGTTTCACTAGAAATATCTACTCCATATAAATTAAAGACAGTTTGCGGACTATTTTTAATCGTTGTGTCTAATAGATATGAGGCAATTAAAATATCAAATCCTAATCCGTTAATGACTATGTCATTATTAGATAAAGATACTTTAATAGCCTTATAGTCGAAACAGTATTTTTTATATTCACTAGAGTTTAAGATTTCTAATAACTTTTTATCTTTTTTAGCGTCTTCTATAGAAATGTAGTAGTGGTGTTTTTTATCACTTAAGGCTATACCAAAGATTTCTGAACGATAATAATCTTCATAATCTTCATAATCTAAAGCAATACCAAATTCTTTATCTAACTCGAGTCCTTCTAAAGAAGAAACTTTACTAACTTCTAAAACAACTCCGCCTTCGCTTTTTTTCCATTTAGGTGAGACTTTAGATAAGAATTGTTTTAGACCATATTTTTGACAGAATTCATTTATCGCTTTAAAGGAATAGCCTTCATAAACTGTATCTTCAATAGTGAAAGGTAAATCAATGTCGGTTTTAATGATCGCTAAATCTCGAGAAATGCGACCAATTTCTTCGTTTTCTTTAATTGCTTCTCCGACTTTTCCTTTGATTTCCGTAGCGTGAGCAATGATATTATCAAAAGAGCCATATTCTTCGATTAATTTAACCGCAGTTTTTTCTCCAATTCCTGGTATGCCAGGAAGATTATCGCTGCTATCTCCTCTTAATCCTTTATAATCAATGATTTGTTTTGGCTCAAATCCATATGTTTCTTTTACTACACTTGGAGTCATAGCGACAACATCAGATAAGCCTTTTCTTATGATGTTGACTGTGATTTTATTATCCACTAATTGGAGGAAATCTCGATCAGAAGTATAAATAGTCACTTCATAGCCTGCTGCTTCTGCTTTTTTAGCAATAGTGCCAGCGATATCATCTCCTTCAAAACCTTCTTCTTCAAATTGAAAAATACCAAAGTTTCTTAAGAAATCTCTAGCAATTGGGAATTGCTCTACTAATTCTTTAGGGGCTGGTTTACGGTTGGCTTTATAAGTTTCTAAAGCATCATGACGGAAATTATGTTTAGCGGCGTCAAAAGCGACAATAATTCCTTCTCCTTCTTTCAAAGAAGAAATGATTTTGTTAATCATATTACTAAAGGCAAAAATGGCATTAGTAGGAATGCCTTCTTGATTACGCATAATTTCCATTCCTGGATATGCGGTAGCAAAATAGGCTCTAAATAAAAGTGAATTGCCGTCAATAATTGTTAATTTCCCCATAATTTATTCCTCAAGCAGTTTTATTTCGTTAGCGATAAAGCTATCTTTATCTTCTTTTTGGTCGTAGCGTCCGTTAATTAATAAGATGTTATTTTTCTCTAAAAGAGAAAACACTCTTTCATATACTTTAGCAAAGACAATAACTTCAATTTCTCCGTCCTCATCAAACACTTTCATAAAGGCCATCGAAGTATTGTTTTTCTTTGATTTAATTACTTTGATGGTAGAGACAATTCCTGCGATATTAATGTAGCCTATCGAACTAGTAATATCAGCGATACTTACTACTTTGAATTTATCAAGTAAGTCTTTTTTATAGCGAAGCGGATTATCGCTTAGCATTATGCCAAGTTCTTCATATTCATAATTTAAGTTGGTAAGTGGATCATCTTTCACTTCAAAATATTGTTTTTGATGATCTAAAGTGGAATCTAATATTAATTGTCCTTCATTATCTAAAGAAAGTTCCCTTCGTTATCTAAAGATAGTTCCGCGAGTTGATAGGCGTAGTGGAGAGTGGCTCTTAAAGTCTCTCGATTCTTATTGAAAATATCTAACGCTCCAGAATTGATGATTTTTAGTAAAACAGTTTCGCTGACATTTTGAGAATACATACGGCTAACAAAATTAAAGAAATCAGTGAATTCTCCTTTTAAATGTCTTTCATCAATTATTCGATTAGTAACATCAACATTTACTCCTCTAATCATATTAAGTGGGAATAATAGTCCATCTTTGTCTATGACAAAGTGTTTGTCGCTTTTATTAATATCAGGAAGTAATACTTTTAATTTTCTTTTCTTTAACTCAGAAACATAATCGCCAAATTTAGCGTCAGTTCCTCCTGAAGAAATCGTTAATATTGAAGCATAGAACTCAAGTGGGTAGTGGTATTTTAAATAGGCCATTCGACAAGCAATAATCGCATAAACCACCGCGTGAGATTTATTAAATCCGTAATTAGCGAATTTTAAGATGTTATTAAACATCTGAGTCGCATCTTTTTCTGTGTATCCATTTTTAATGGAGCCAGTGACAAATTGTTTTTTACTACTTTCCAAAACTGATTTTTCTTTATGAGACACTGCTCGTCTAAATAAATCAGCCTCTTCTGGAGAATATCCCGCCATTTTTATGGCTAAAGAAGATATTTGTTCTTGATAGATTAATACTCCATAAGTAGAAGATAATATTTCTTCAACATCTTTAGATAAATATTTTGGTTTGATTCTTCCGGCTTTTCGATCTGCATAGTCTTTGATGTTATCCATTGGGCCAGGTCTAAATAAAGCGATTAAAGCCACGATATCATTAAATGATTCTGGCTTAAGAATTTTAATCGCATTTTTCATTCCTGAACTTTCAAGTTGGAAAATACCAATGGTCTGTAGATTTTTAAATAAAAGCATTCCTTATCTAAATAAGGAAGATGATAGAAATCTAAATTTAAATTGTGGTTTTGATTAACGAGTTCGATGCAGTATTCAATAATTGATAAGGTTCTAATCGCTAAAAAGTCCATCTTAAGAATGCCTTGTGGTTCAAGATAGTCTTTTTCATATTGCACAGTGTAATGATTTTCATAATCAATAGTGACTGGAATTACATCAGTTAATGAGTCTTGATTTAAAACAATACCGGCAGCGTGAGTTCCAGCTTGTCGAGGTAAGCCCTCAATTTTAGAAGCTAATGAGACTATTTCTAGGAAATATTTATCGCTATCGACTAAAGTTTTAAATTGAGGAACAGTTTTATAGGCTTCTCTTAAATTTACTTTATCTGGGTAACAAATCAATGTGTCTAGTTGGAATATCATAGATTCTTCCAATGTCTCGAAGAGCTTGTTTGGCCTGAATTGTTTGAATAGCGACAATATAAGCAACTTTATCGTTCCCATATGTCTTTCTCATATATTCGACCATGTCTTCTCGCTTGGTGTCCATAAAGTCGACATCAATATCTGGCATGGTTTTTCTAGCTTTATTTAAAAATCTACAGACCATTGGTATTTTCCAACTTGAAAGTTCAGGAATGAAAAATGCGATTAAAATTCTTAAGCCAGAATCATTTAATGATATCTGCAGAACCTCTTCCTGGGCCCACTAATATGTCGTTATTTTTAGCGTAATTCACATAATCAGAAACAATTAAGAAATAATCTTGGAACCCCATTTCAATAATGACATCAAGTTCCTTTTTACATCTTTCGATATGCTTTTGATCTAGAATCCCTTTATCTTTTAAACCTTGATGGACTTTTCTTTTTAAAGTATCAACTGAGTCACTTACTGGATAGTGATATAATTCACCACGTTTTTTATTAAAATCAAAAGTCGTGGACTCTAATATTTTAACGGTTAAATCAACTTCATCTTTAT
>CACXNV010000060.1:0-437 GCA_902769185.1 uncultured Erysipelotrichaceae bacterium
AAGCACCTTCAGATTTACCACCTTGAAGTAAGCATAAAACAATAATGATTACACTAGTTGCCATTAATACCCAGTCATACCATGCTAACATATTGTTTTTCTCCTTTTTCCTTTTTGCGCTGTTATATTGTAAGTAAAATAAATAAATTTATCAATTATTATTTTAAGCTTGTGCCACAGTTGCGGTGCCTAAAGAGGAATAAACAGTGCAATTCGTATACGAATAATTCCCCATCGCACAACTATAAACTGTACCACCAGTAAAGCTCACATTATATGTTTTGCCACTAGAATATGTGCCAGATTTACTTGTTAAAGTGATGTTACTGGTTTTACTAGGAGTTTCAGCAATTTTTCCAAAGGTAATTAATGTCCCGACAGTAATAGTGACTCCGTCATCAGTATCGACAGCTGCCATATTTGTGCTATTTGGACCT
>CACXNV010000060.1:443-2852 GCA_902769185.1 uncultured Erysipelotrichaceae bacterium
CCTCTTACTATAACAGCTCCACCTTGAATATGGATTGTGCCATTAGAGTCAATGCCGTCCGTATCTCCACTAGGAGCAACAGCAACATCAAGTAAGCCACCAGTGACTGTTAAATCTTTACCAGCATTTACTCCATCATCGCTAGCGAATACATGGGCTTCTCCACCACTAACATAAATATAAGAGGCTTCGATTCCTTCGTAGGCCTTAGTAACGCTTAGTGAGCCACCTTCAATATACAAGCTAGTTCTCGCGTGAATCCCATCATCTGCAGAACTAATAGAAACTTCTCCACCAGCAATATAAACATATCCTGTTGCAGATAAGCCATTATCTAAAGTAGTAGAAGCTGGGGTAGAAATACCATCATCAAAAGCGTTAATTGAAATTGTTCCACCTTCAATACGAACTTCGTTATATCCCTTAATTCCTTTAGCGGAGACATCGGCTTTATTAGTGTTACTAGTGGAATAAATAGACCAACTACCCATGGAAATAGTCGAACCACTAATGCTATTAATCGCAATCATATCTTTTGAAGAATTGAAGGAAACTGTACTACTTTTGGCGTTATAACTTGTGGTTGAAAAATTAGTGTTATTTGCACCAGCAAATCGATATAAAACAAAGCTAGTTGCGGATACTGGTTTTTCAAATTTATAGACATGGTAGCTGCCACTAGAGGATCCACCTCCACCAGGGCCCCATCCGCCTCCACCACCTGGAGCAAACATAGGTCCACCACCCATATCACTAGACTTAAATTTCACATAAGCAAGTTCAATAAATTCTTCATTTACATAGGCTGCGTATGTATAATCGGTTTGAGTTTCGCTTTGAACAGTAGAAGGAACTTTTAAATAACAATTGGTGGTATCTGGTTCAATAACTTCGCCAATATAAGTTGAATATTTATTAGTAGCGATTGTAATCTCTGGTTCGTTAGTGGTAACGACGTTATATCCGGCAGAAATCGCATCAGTCCAAGTGTTAATGGAAATTTTACCACCAGAAATAATGATATATCCCTTTTGTTTTCCTTTACTGGATAATCCACTTCCCGTAGTTTTTAAGCCATCCCCACCACTAACAATAGTAATGGTACCACTTTCAATGTTTAGATTATCAGATGCTCTAATTGCATGATTCACAGATGTGACATTTAAAGTGAGGTTTTTAATATCAACATCATCCTTACCATGCACACCATTATAATAATTTGCACTAATATTAAGTTCGCCTTTACCTTTTAAAGTCAAATCACCATCATAGACCATGATTGCCCCTTTACCTTGAGCGTCATCATCTTCGGTATATGTTGGTCGAGTATCTTTAATGTAATTAACAGTATTCTTTTTCGCAGATATTTCAATAGAGTTACATGTTTCAACAAATATTGGAGAATTTTCGCTATTTTCAATTGTCACCCCATTTAACTCAATTTCCACATCGTTATCAGGAGCGTTAACATAAATTTGTTTATAATTTTCAGAAACAGAAACAGTAATAGGCTCTGTTGATACTTCAGTAGTCGTGATAAATAAAATATCATCGCTTTCAGTAGGAACATATTCACTGCCACCAGACTCTTTTTCACTAATAGTGACTTCACAAGTCGCGGTAAATCCTCCATCCACTGTAGTAACAGTCATAGTGGATGAACCAACTGCTAAGGAAGTAATTAATCCATTAGAATCAATTGATGCGCATTCTTCATTGCTACTTGAATATGTTAAATTTTGATTAGAAGCATAATCAGGTTCAATATTTGCTTCTAAATACACTTTGTCGCCAACTTCTAAACTCATAGATGATTGGGTAACTGATACACCAGTAACTGGAATGCTATCTTCTTGAACAGTGACATTACAAGTTGCAGTATATCCGCCATCCACTGTCGTAACAGTAACAACAGAACTACCTACTGATAATCCTTTTGCTAAACCACTTTTAGTGACATAAACCGCTTCTTCATTGCTACTAGTCCAAGTGACAGTAGAATTTGTAGCGTTACTAGGTGCAATAGAAGCAACTAATTGATATTCAGCGTTCAATTTTAAAACAAGTTCAGACTTATTTAATGACACTCCTGTTACAGAAACGGTTGTCTCTGGAGTTGGAGTAGAACCACATCCCGCTAAAATTAGAGGGATAGACAAAACTGGAAACAAAAATCCTTTACGCTTTTTCATAAGTGTTCCTCATATCGAAACAAATATATGTTTGTGCGTATATATTACATAAATTATTTAGCGCGTGTAAGCGTTTTTTTAATTTAGTGAAGATTTAAATTCTAAGATGATATCACGCAATTCTGCTGCTCGCTCAAAATCATAGTTCTTAGCAGCTTCTCGCATTTGCTTTTCAAGTTCTTTAATACGTAATTCAATTTCTTTTCTACTGCCTTTT
>CACXNV010000061.1 GCA_902769185.1 uncultured Erysipelotrichaceae bacterium
CAACAGATTGTTGCTGAAGAATATCGGTGCAAAGACAAACACATTCTTTAGCCATTGCAGCGGACGTAGCAGTCGGATGTACTCTATCATCGCTGCAAATCTACATAATAATTTTATTATATCCAAAGAAATAACACAAAAACATTCTATTGTTTTATAATATAATTGTGGTAGAAATAATATAATAATAACGGAATGGTTGTTCCAATAATTGAATAAACAATCCAAAAATAAGTATTATAATCATAAATTACAGTGTGCGAAGCAAGTGTTTCAATTGGTAAATTATAAATCCAAATCTTTATTAAATTGCCAATCTTGAGAGCAAGCAAATTTAATGCTAAGATAGGCATTGTGTGGTTGCCGATATAATAAATGATGGATCCATCCGAGAGCCTATGATTAAGTTTAATAGATACATTAAAAGTTAAAATGATTCCCAAAACAGACAATATGTAATACGGCAAATGGTTGATTATTGTTGTAAATCGCATATCAACAATATTGTTCCAAATAAAGCAGCAAATGAATAATAATATGAAAATTACTATAAGAATATAATTCGATTGAATAATCTGGTCTCTATGTTTATAGATAACAATACCAGTATAATAATAAGTTATGCTGAATAACAAAACGGAACAATCACCTATAATTGGAATTGTTGGGCAGAATTTTGACAAGATGGATGCAAACAGAAATAGTATCAAAAGCAGCGTATTATCAATTTTAGGAAACAAACATTTTCGACATAGGGAAATAGTCGCAACAAGTAGGGAAACAAGGAACAGCTCTTTAATAAACCAAAATGGACGAATTAATAACTCATAATCTATCATTAAAACAATCTTTGTGAATTGTCTTATGTAGTCTTGTATATGATAGTAATGGCTATTAATAATATACATATATAGAAGAAGATTATGAATCATCAGAAAAAATAAACTCCATTTCAAATATGGTATATAGAGCCCCTTTATTCTTTTAATATAGAAAGATTGTAATAATCCCTTGTCGAGTATTTCGTTAAAGAAGTAACCAGAACAAACAAAAAAAAGTGGCATGTGGAAAAAATATATGAAGTTTCCTATGATGGCAGGACACCCAGAGTGTCCAATGACCATCATTATGATACCAAGTGCTTTAGCGATTGTTATATGATTATTTCTTGGATTCTTCATTTTGCAATATTTATTTTGCAAAAATAGTAATTATTTGCTAATTTATTTTTGTTTCTACACGAATTTTTATATTTTTGCAGAAAAAAGATATGAAATGGTATATAATAGTATTACTTTTTGTGATAATTATTCTATTTTGTGGTGTAGGTTTATATATTAAACCATATTATTCCTCGGCAAAGAAGTTGCATGGGCTAAAAGTTAAATCACATAGAGATGATACTGTCAGGATTGCTTATATTGGCGATAGTTGGGCTGAAGGTCACAAGAATGTTAATTGTGATATAGATTCCATTGTAAGTAGTATAATAAAGAGGCCCGTTTTGGTGCGTATAGCAGGTGTTAGTGGACTAACTACTAAGAATATCTATTATGGTTTATATAGAAATGAGTCTATGAGGGACGTAATGGAGTGGGGGCCAGATTTTTGTTTTGTTGTAGCTGGTATAAATGATTCTGATAGGAAAATGGGACGGAGTTATTATAAGGATAATATGGAATTGTTGATTGAAACTCTTTTAGAATACAAGATTGTCCCAATAATATTAGAGATACCTACTTATGATATTCGCTTTTCTTATAAAAGAAGAAATCGATGGGTCAAATTGCAATACCTAATATCAATGATAATTACTTGGTCCAAGATGGATTGTATTAATGATTATAGGAGAACATATACCGACTTAATTTATGAAAAAGAATGGGAGAAAAAAGTAATAACCATATCGAGTGAAGATTGGAATCCTGATGGGTATAAAGATCTGCGAGGACTATATGATGAAGGGCTCATGCATTTGAACGAAAAGGGTTATCATGTCCTAGACTCATGTATTGCCCATAAAATTATTGATTATCTAGGAAAGATGCAATGAATATGTTTTTTTCGTTGAATTTGCATACACTGCATACACTAAGTCGCAACTTACTGATTAATAGAATGTAATCTGGTGTATGCAACAAAACTGTTAGTGTATGCAAACAAATTTATTGTAAAAAAAGACACAAAAAACTTGCAAATCCCCATATTTTTTAGTACCTTTGCACGTATGTTCGACTATGAAAAAATTCCGTTTTGGTGGGCCTTGTGCCCC
>CACXNV010000062.1 GCA_902769185.1 uncultured Erysipelotrichaceae bacterium
AATACTCCGATTATCATGCAACTAGAAGCTCTAGAATGTGGAGCGGCATCTTTAGCTATGGTTATGGCCTATTACGATAAATGGGTCGCTCTAGAACAAGTGAGAGTGGATTGTGGTGTCTCTAGAAACGGGGCTAATGCGAAAAATATCACCAGAGCCGCGAATAAATACGGCTTTATTACTAAAGGGTATGCTTATAACATTCAAAAACTTAAAGAAAGAGGCAAGTTCCCTGCAATTATTCACTGGGGTGGCGCTCACTTTGTTGTTTTAAATGGTTTTAGAGGAAATAAAGCCATCATTAATGATCCTGCTAAAGGATTACTTAAAGTTGATTTAAAAACTTTTGATAAATTCTTTACAGGTATTTATATCGAAATAGTGCCAGGAGAAGATTTTGTTCCTGGAGGCAAAAAGAAATCAATTCTTTCATTTGCTAAGAAAAGATTAAAAGGAGCTGCTGCTTTAATTGCCTTCTTTGCTATTACCACGATTATTTTCTATTTATTCACTATCATTAAACCGGTGATGTCTCAGGTCTTTGTAGACTATTTATTAGGCGGGAATAATCCTAGCTGGGTGTTGCCGTTTATCTATATAGTCGCTGGAGTTGGTTTACTAGAAGTCATTGTTACTGGTGTCCAAGCCATCTATAGCTATAAGATCAAAGGTAAATTAGATTTAATTGGCTCTACTACATATATGTGGAGAATCTTAAGATTACCAATCGAATTCTTCTCTCAAAGAATGGTTGGAGATTTACAGTCTAGACAATCTGAGAATGCCTCTATAGCGGACACTTTAGTTAATGTTTTTGCTCCTCTTGCCTTTAACGCGATTATGATTGTGATTTATTTAGTGATCATGATTAATAAGAGCTGGATCTTAGCTTTGGTGGGTGTCGCTACTGTTACTTTAAATGCATTCATGTCTAAATATATCTCTAAAGTGAGAGTGAATATTTCTAGAGTTCAATCCCGTGATAACGCGAAATTATCAGCGATGACCTCTAAAGGTATTGAGATGATTGAAACCATTAAATCTAATGGAGCAGAACAAGCCTATTTTGATTCTTGGAGTGAAGCTCAAGAAAGTGTGGTTAAAGGGAAGATAAAAATGGCAAAAACCAATCAAACCCTCGCTCTTTTACCTGCTTTTATATCTATGCTAGCGAATTATTCGGTCTTAATTTTAGGCGTTTATTATACAATTCAAAATCAATTCACAATCGGCTCTATTTTAGTCTTCCAAGGTATTTTAGGAGCCTTTATGTCACCTGCTATGACGATGATTAATAGCGGACAAACTCTCCAAGAAATGAGAACACAAATGGAGCGAGTGGATGACGTTTTAGAATATCCTTTAGATGAGAATGTTACTCGTCATATTGATATGGATGAAGTTAGTAAAATTAAAGGTAACCTTATCTTAAAAGATCTTGTGTTTGGTTATTCTAGATTAGACAATCCAATCTTAGAAGGATTCAATTTAGAAATCAAGCAAGGTCAAAAAGTTGCAATTGTGGGTACTACAGGAAGTGGTAAGTCCACATTATCTAAATTAATTTCTGGATTATATTCTCCTTGGTCTGGAGAAATAGTCTTTAACGGTAAAAAGATGAATGAAATCGATCATGAAATCTTTACCTCTTCAATCGCTGTAGTGGATCAAGATATCACACTATTTGAAGATACGATTATGAATAACGTCAAGATGTGGGATGAATCGATTGAAGATTACGAAGTGATTATGGCCTGTAACGATGCGCAGATTCATAAACAAATTATGGCTAGAGAAGGTGGATATAACGCTCCAGTACTTGAAGGTGGTAAAAACTTCTCTGGTGGAGAAAAACAAAGATTAGAAATTGCTAGATCTTTAGCCGCAGATCCTAGCATCATCATTTTAGATGAGGCTACTAGTGCGCTTGATGCGAAAACTGAATATGAAGTAGTTAAAGCCATTAAAGCTAGAGGCATTACTACAATAGTTATCGCACATAGATTATCCACAATTAGAGACGCTGATTTAATCGTGGTGTTACAAAAAGGACATATTGTGGAACAAGGAACTCATGATGAACTGATGAAATTGAAAGGTTCATATTATGACCTTGTCACTAACGAATAGAAAGGAGTAAGAATGGGCTGGTTTGAAGAGCAAGTGAATAAAAGAAAAAAGCTCGATGAAATGACATTCGAGGATTCTTTCCTTTCCCTTGCAGGAATTAGAAGCGAAAAACAAAAAAATCTTTCTGATGAAGCAGTA
>CACXNV010000063.1 GCA_902769185.1 uncultured Erysipelotrichaceae bacterium
TGGCGGAGTAGGAGAGACTCGAACTCTCGCACCAGTTGCCCGATCTACTTCCTTAGCAGGGAAGCCCCTTCACCAACTTGGGTACTACTCCAGTTCTTGTGAACGCTACATATCATAACACATTTAATACTTTTTATTAAATATATAATTTATTTTTTGATTTTTAAGGCCGATTTTTTCCTTTATCGGCAAATAAAAATTATATCTGTTGCATATTGCCGTTAAAGAGCCTATATTATAACCAGAGGTACATAAATATGAAATATATGTCAGTCGCCGAAACTGCCAAAAAATGGAAGCTTTCTGAAAGAAGTATCCGTAATTATTGTGCAGAAGGCAAAGTTGAAGGTGCTTTTTTAACTGGAAAAACATGGAATATTCCTAGTGATGCTAAAAAACCTGTTAATAATGTTAAAAAAGAAGAAACTATTTCACCTGTAGATGAAGTTAATGAATTAGTTAGTAAAGCTCAAGTAGCGTTAAAAGAATTTTCTAATTTCACACAAGATCAAATCGATTATATAGTTGCAAAAATGTCTGTTAGTGGATTAGACCATCACGGCACTCTTGCTCAAGCTGCTATTGAAGAAACTAAAAGAGGTGTTTTTGAAGATAAAGCAACCAAGAACTTATTCGCTTGCGAATATGTTGTTAATAATATGCGTCATTTAAAGACTGTTGGTGTTATTTCTGAAGATCCTGTTACTGGAATTACAGAAATTGCTGAACCAATTGGTGTTATTTGTGGAATTACCCCTGTTACTAACCCAACTAGTACAGTTATCTTTAAATCCTTAATTTGTATTAAAACAAGAAACCCAATTATTTTTGCGTTCCATCCAAGCGCTCAACAATCATCTAAACAAGCTGCGATTATTATGAGAGACGCCGCTATTGCTGCTGGAGCTCCTGAAAACTGCATTCAATGGATTGAACATCCAAGTATGGAAGCTACAAGCGCTTTAATGAATCACCCAGGAGTAGCCACTATTTTAGCAACTGGTGGTAACGCCATGGTTAAAGCAGCTTATAGCTGTGGGAAACCTGCAATGGGTGTTGGAGCAGGTAATGTTCCTGCTTATATGCATAAATCATGTAATGTTGAACAAGCAGTTAATGATATCGTTTTATCTAAATCATTTGATAACGGTATGATCTGCGCTTCTGAACAAGCAGCAATTATTGACAAAGAAATTTATAAAGAAGCCATTGAATTATTCAAAAGATTCAAGGTTTACTTTGTAAACGAAGAAGAAAAGAAGAAATTATCTAGATATATGTTTGGCTACGCTGTTGGTGATGAAGGGGTGGAAGGTGCGAAACTTAACCCTGATATCGTTGGTAAACCAGCCTGGTGGATTGCTGAACAAGCCGGCTTTAGTATTCCAAAAGATACATCTGTTATTGGTGTGGAATGTAAAGTTGTGGGGCCAAGTGAACCAATTAGTAGAGAAAAATTATCTCCAGTATTAGCCTTCTTTAAAGTTAATTCAGAAGATGAAGGCATTGAAAGAGCAGCGCAAATGGTAGCCTTTAACGGTTTAGGCCATAGTGCTGCAATCCACTGTGCTGAACAATCATTAGCAGATAAATTTGGCGATAAAGTTTTAGCGATGAGAATTATTTGGAATTCTCCTGCCACCTTTGGTGGAATTGGTAATGTTTATAACTCATTCCTACCATCATTAACACTAGGTTGTGGAAGTTATGGCAAAAACTCTATCGGAGGTAATGTCTCCGCAGTTAATTTAATCAACATTAAGAAAGTTGGTAAAAGGAGAAACACTGTGCAATGGTTTAAAGTCCCTCGCAAAATTTATTTTGAGAGAAATTCAATACAATATTTAAAATCCTGTAAAGACATGGAAAAGGTCTTTATTGTTACTGATACCTCAATGGTGGAATTCGGTTTCTTTAAAAAGATTGCTGAACAAATTAATAGTAGACGTAACAAAGTTACGATGCAGCTTTTCTGCGATGTGGAACCAGATCCAGATATTGAGACAGTTCGTAAGGGAACTGAACAAATGAAAATCTTCCAACCAGACACCATTATCGCTTTAGGTGGTGGTTCGGTTATGGATGCTGCTAAAGGTATGTGGTTATTCTATGAACATCCAGAAGTGAACTTTGATGATTTAAAACAAAAGTTCATGGATATTAGAAAAAGAGCTGAAGTAACCCCATTTGCGGTTATTTCCGATAAGAAGAATAACAAGAAATATCCTTTAACTGACTATTCTTTAACTCCAACAATCGCTATTGTTGATCCAGAATTTACTACTAACTTACCTCCACGCCCAACCGCGATGACTGGTATGGATGTCTTAACTCACGCGATTGAAGCTTATGTTAGTGTGATGGCAAGCGATTATACGGACGGCTTAGCCTTAAAGGCTATTCAATTAGTCTTTGAATATTTACCAAGATGTGTCAAAGACGGACAACACGATTTAGAAGCTAGAGAAAAGATGCATAACGCCGCTACTATTGCTGGTATGGCATTTGCTAATGCATTCTTGGGAATGACCCACTCTATGGCTCATAAAGTTGGAGCAGAATTCCATACAGTGCATGGCTTAGCCTGCTCTATCTTATTGCCACATGTCATTAGATATAATGGACAAGTGCCTACTAAACTTAGTGTCTGGCCAAAATATAACCATTATTGTGCTGATAAGAAATATCAAGATATCGCTAAACTCCTTGGCTTAAAGGCTGATACCCCAGAACAAGGTGTTGAATCCTTAGCAAAGGCTTGTGAAGATTTAGCTAAAGATATTGGTTTAGCCACTTGCTTCAAAGATACCGGCATTGATAAAGATAACTTCTACACTCATATTGACCGCATTGCCGTATTAGCCTTTGAAGATCAATGTTCCCCATGTAATCCAAGAGTCCCTCTTGTGGAAGACATGAAAGTGATTCTAAAAGAAGCTTACGAAGGAAAATAGTTAAATTAAATCCCCTTAGTCTTTAATTCTAAAGGGATTTTCTTTATAATGTGAACATATGAAAACATTACTTAAAAACGCCAAAATTTTATCAATGAAAGATGACCAAATTAGAGAAGGTCATATTGTAATTAGTGATAACCGAATTAGTGAGATTGGTTCTAAAGCGGACATAAACGCTAAATATGATAAGGTTATCGACTGTGAAGGCAATTTATTAATGCCTGGATTTAAAGATGCTCACACTCATAGTGCAATGACATTTTTACGTAGTAAAGCTGATGATTCTAAACTTCAAGATTGGTTATTTAAAGAAATCTTCCCTAGAGAAGCTAATTTATATAAAGGCTGTGTCTATGAACTTGGTAAAGTGGCTTTACTTGAATATTTAACTAGTGGTATTACCGGAGTGATTGATCAATATTTCTTCCCTGAAGAATTTGAAAAAGCTTGTAAAGAGTATGGTTTTAGATGCGTCAATCTCATCATGTATGATCCTGCTAGTAGAGATAAAAAAACATGCTTAGAGTTAACTAAATGTAATAAAGAAAAAGATGGCTTAGTAAAAGCGGTTATTGGTTTACATAGTGAATACACTCCAACAGATGAGATGTTTAAAACCACTAAAGAATTATTAGATGAAACTAGTTTACCTTTCTATACTCACTTGAGT
>CACXNV010000064.1 GCA_902769185.1 uncultured Erysipelotrichaceae bacterium
TTTATTTACTTTTAAAGTATTAATAATTTTATTAATCATTGATGGATCTGGTTTAATTGGACTTATCCCATCATCCCCAAGAATCATATCGAATATATTTGGATATAAAGTATTAACTAGATTTATCGCAATTTTATCTAACTTATTAGTAGCGACCGCTAGAAGATGTCCTTCTTTTTTAAGCATTCTTAAAGTTGTTAACATTCCTTTATAACGGTAAGAATAATCTAGATAATGCTTGGAATAATAATCTCTAAAATCTATCAAACATTGTTTAGCCGTTTCTAAATCTTCTATTGGCAAACTTCTTAAAAATGTTTTAAAAATGCCATTACCAATCGCTTTAGAGGTATGGGCTACACTTTTACTAGGATAGCCGTTTTTATTTAAAGCGTAGTTAATTCCTCTGTTTAAATCTTTTACGGTATTTACTAAAGTACCATCTAAATCAAATATATATAATTTAGGAGCCATAATTAGATTATTAGTATACATCAAAATATATTTAATTTTGAGTAGTTAAGATTTTTAAATAATGCAATAATTATCACTAAGAGGTATAGATATGAAAAAGAAACTGTTAATTCTAGGGGGAACTGGTTTTTTAGGTTACTACACCACTATGTTGGCCCTCAAAAAAGGATACGAAGTTGGTTCTATCTCTTTAAATGATGTCAATTTAGAAGGCTGGTATCCTAAAGAAGTTGATGTGAGATTTACTGATTTATTTGAAACCGATGAAGACACTTTAACAGAAATGTTTAAAGGTTATGACTATATGATTTATTCTGTTGGACCAGACGATAGAGAAACTCCTAAAGCTCCTGCCTATGAATATTTTCATAGAAGATTAGTTGTTGAATGCGCTAAATGCTTCAGAGCCGCTGAAAGAGCAGGTATTAAAAAAGCCGCTTGTTTTAATTCATATTTTGCTTATTTTGATAGAAGATATCCAGAAATGAAATTAGCGGAAAAACATCCATATATTAGATGCCGAGTGGAACAAGCAAAATTATTAAATGAACAAAAGAAAAATATGGAAGTTGTAATGCTTGAATTCCCATATATTTTTGGAACCATGCCAGAAAGAATGCCGATTTGGAGAGATGTCTTTTTAGACCGCTATGTTAACGGTCATAAATTTATATTCTTCCCAAAAGGAAGCACCACTATGATTGCCGTTGAACATATCGCAGAAGCAGCCCTTGGAGCAATTGAATATGGAAAAGATGGAGAAAAGTATCCAGTTGGCGATGAAAATAAATCATTTGATTTTATGCTTAGCACTATGACTGGAGCAGTACTTAAAAAGCCAAGAAAGATTATTCATCCAGGAAAGACGCTATGCGCCTGGGGCGGAAAAATGGTTGCTAAAAAAGAAATGAAAAAAGGTTTAGAACCGGGACTTAATTTCAAGCTTGTAATGAAAGAGATTATGTCTGGTAATAAATGCTGTATCGAGCCAGAAGTCCTAGATAAAGTTGCCGAAGAACTTCATATGGGTAGAGGCGGATTAAAAGAGGCCATTGAAAAGACTATGCACCGCTGCTATCCTGAAGGAACATTTAAATAATAATTAAATAAATTAATGAAAATCATCTTCTAAAGAAGGTGATTTTTTTATAAAATATTCTTATGCCTGAAATTAAAAAGCAATATATCGCAATTGACTTAAAATCTTTTTATGCATCCGTAGAATGTAAAGAAAGAAATTTAGATCCTTTAAAGACTAATTTAGTGGTTGCAGACCCAACTAGAACTGATAAAACTATTTGTCTAGCGGTTTCTCCTTCTTTAAAGCAATATGGCATTTTGAAGCTAAAGAGGCAATTAAAAAGATTAATTATCAAAGAATTAAAAAAGCCCCTAATCACAAATTTATCGCTAAATCATTTGATGATGATGAACTAAAAAGAAATTCATCTTTAGAATTAGATTTTATTATTGCTCCTCCACAGATGGCAAAATATATCGCAAGAAGTGTAGAGATATATAAAATATATCTTAAATATATCGATAGTGAAGATATACACGTCTATTCCATTGATGAAGTATTTATTGATGTCACTAAATATTTAAAGACTTATAAAAAGAACGCTAGTCAAATCGCTTCTATGTTAATTAAAGAGGTATATGAAAAAACTGGTATCACTGCGACCGCAGGAGTTGGTGATAATTTATATTTATGTAAAGTCGCGATGGATATATTAGCGAAACACGCTAAAGAAAATGAAGACGGAGTAAGAATTGCTTCTCTAGATGAGATGAGTTATCGTAAACTCCTTTGGGATCATCTACCTTTAACTGATTTTTGGAGAGTGGGTAGAGGCTTAACTAAAAGATTATATAATCTTGGTCTATTCACTATGGGTGATATTGCTAGACAATCTTTAATAAATGAAGACGTTTTATACGAAGAATTTGGAATTAATGCTGAATTGTTAATTGATCATGCCTGGGGATATGAACCAGTTACGATGGACAAGATAAAATCTTATGAGCCTGAAAATAATTCTTTATCGGTGGGACAAGTTCTTCCTGGACCATATGAATATAAAAAAGCTTTAATCGTAATTAAAGAAATGGCGGAATCTCTATCTTTAGATATGTCCGCAAAAGGACTTTTGACTGATCAAATCGCTATTTCAATTGGATATGACGTTAAAGACTTAACTCAGGATAACATTGTTGTTGATAAAGATTGGTATGGTCGAGACGTACCTAAAGGTAATCATAGTTCAATTAATATTGGTCAATTTACTAATTCCACCACTTTAATTGAGGCGGCCTCCGTCAAGTTATTTGATAAATTAGTGAATAAAAAACTTCATGTTAGAAGAATGTATATAGCGGCTACTAGAGTTATCAAAATCAACGAAATAAAGAAATTTGAAAGAGATTATGAGCAACTAAATCTATTTGTTGATTATGATGAATTAGAAAAGAAAAAGAAAATCGTTAAAGCGAAATTAGAAGAAGAAAATAAACTTCAAGAAACAATAAATTCTATTAAAAAGAAGTACGGCAAGAACAAAGTTCTTAAAGGAAGAGATTTTGAAGAAGGAGGGACCACTAGAGAAAGAAATGAACAAATCGGTGGTCATAAGGCATAATGGGTAAATACGACGACATTATTAATCTTCCTCACCACACTAGTAAAAACCATCCACAGATGAGTTTAGAAAATCGAGCAGCTCAGTTCGCTCCTTTTGCAGCGCTTGTTGGTTATAGTGAGGCAATAACTTCTTCTCAAGAATATTTAGAAGACAAGAAAATCATTAGTGAAGATAAAAAAGAAGAAATTGAAAAGCTACTTCATAACTTAAATAAAGGAGACTCAGTTGAAGTAGAATACTATGTATCAAATAAAAAGAAGTACTTAACTTTTCAAGGCACAGTTAAAAAAATCGATTATATTGAGAAGAGAATAATTTTTGAAAGCCAAAAATCTATATTTATTAAAGACATCTTTGATATAGAATTATTAAGTAATGAATACTAGAAAAAGAAATTTAAATCTATTTTTCAATTTTCTTATCGTTATTTTAGTATTAATCTCTATTTATCTAATGATCACTACTAGTGATGGAATAATTAAAGGCTCAAAATTGAAAGCTCTAAAGTATTTTACAGTACAAAGTAATATCTTTATGGGGATAAGTGCCTTTATATCCTTATTTTATTTACTATTTAAAAAAGATAAATATCCAACTTGGGTAACTATTTTAAAATTAATATCCACTACTTGTCTAACTTTGACATTTTTAACAGTGCTAGCCTATTTAGCTCCACTTATGGGCTTATGGGTATTAATATGGTGTTTTTAGGTGCTAATTTATATATGCACTTATTTATTCCAGTCGTCTCAATTTTCACCTTTATATTTATAGAACCAAAAGTAGATCTCAAATTTAAATGGAATTTCTTCTCCATGATTCCTTCTGGAACATATGGGACTATTTATATTATTTGTTTAACTGCATTTAACGATTTTGGAAATATTGACGGCTGGGATTGGTACGCCTTTGGAACTTATGGATTAGGAGTAGGCTTTATTATGCTAATAGGGCTTAATCTAGTCGCTCTAGGCTCATCTATTGGCTTATATCTCTTATATAAAAAAGTAAGAAAAAAGGAACTTTAAGTTCCTTGTTTTTTTAATAAGCTTTTGCAAATAAGACAACTTTATTAGCCTTCTTACCGCATACTGGACAAATCTCTCCGTTAGCCATTTGATTAAATGGTAGACATCTAGCGGTCGCGTTCGTGAGCTCTTTAATTTTATCTTCACACGCTCTATCGCCGCACCACATCATTTTAGAATAGCCGCCAAAATCTAAGGCTTTGTTGAGTTCATCCATATTGTGTACATCAGTTGTGTGCGCTAATAAATATTTATAAGCTTTTTCATACATTTCTTGGTGAATCACTTTAATAAGTTCATTAACTTTATCTTCGAGTTCTTCTAAAGAGACAAATACTTTAGAGCCATCATTTCTTTTAGCGATCACTACTTGTCCTTTTTCGATATCTCTAGGGCCCATTTCCACTCTAAGTGGAACGCCTTTCATTTCGTATTCAGAGAATTTCCATCCTGGAGTTTTATCAGAATCATCTAATTTTACTCTATAACCAGCCTTAGCTAATCTATTAGCGACTTCTCTAGCAGCAGGAATAACGCCTGGCTTATTTGCCGCTACAGGAATAACTACGATTTGGATAGGTGCAACATATGGAGGTAAAACTAAACCGTTATCATCTCCATGCACCATAATAGTGGCACCAATTAATCTAGTAGAAACACCCCAAGAAGTTTGATATGGGTTTTCTAATTTTCCTTCTTTAGATTGGAATTGAATTCCAAAGGCTTTTGCAAAGCCACTACCAAAATAGTGGGTTGTGCCGCACTGTAAAGCTTTGCCGTCAGGCATAAGCGCTTCAATAGAATAGGTTTCTAAAGCACCAGAGAATTTTTCTTTATCGGTTTTTCTACCTTTAGAAAATGGAATCGCTAATATGTCTCTACCTAAATCATCATAAACTTCAAGCATTTTTAGGGTTTCGGTTCTTGCTTCTACTTCACTAGCGTGCATCGTGTGACCTTCTTGCCACAAGAATTCTGCGCCTCTTAAAAATGGTCTAGTGGTCTTTTCCCATCTAACAACGGAACACCACTGATTATATAGTTTTGGTAAATCTCTATATGATTTAATGATTTTCGCGTAGTGATCACAGAAAAGCACTTCACTAGTTGGTCTAACAATTAATTTATCTTCTAAATATTCTTTCCCACCTTGAGTGGCCACTAAACATTCTGGAGCAAATCCTTCAACGTGTTCTTTTTCTTTATTAAATAAAGATTCTGGGATGACCATTGGCATATAAACATTTTCATGACCAGTTTCTTTAAATCTTTTGTCTAAGTAATTTTGAATTTGTTCCCAAATGGCATAGCCATAAGGACGATAAATAATAAAACCTTTAACAGAGGAATAATCCATTAATTCCGCTTTTTTACATACATCAGTGTACCACTGAGCAAAATCATCTTCTTGTCTAGTGATTGATTGATTTTTAATTTGATTATTTTCCATAAGAAAATCTCCTATAAATATTTATCCGCCATCGCGGTAACTTTCTCCATTTTCTTCTTCTCAATTGGAAGAAGCATATCATTAGAAGCAGA
>CACXNV010000065.1 GCA_902769185.1 uncultured Erysipelotrichaceae bacterium
AGTCACTTACTGGATAGTGATATAATTCACCACGTTTTTTATTAAAATCAAAAGTCGTGGACTCTAATATTTTAACGGTTAAATCAACTTCATCTTTATTATATAAAGATTCAAACACTTCAATTGATTTAAAATATTGCTCACCTGATTTAACTTTTTCTTCGATTTTTTCACCTTTATCAATAGCTTTTAAGATATCTAAAGTAATCGCCTCGTTTTTCTTTTGATATTGAATGCGAGGGAAGGCAACCGTTTGATAAGTGTGATTAGAGGCAAACTCTCTAACTTTTTCTATATAAGGGATGTCTTCTTTGTCGTTAATTTCTACTCCGATATAGAAGTTATCCACTAAATTCGATATTTTTGCTACTTTTTTAGCAAAGTCAGGATTATCAAATTCAAGAGCAAAAGCGTTATAACTAGCTTCTAATACTCCTAATAAACCAGAATGATTATCTTTTAGATAATCTTCTACTGGTTCTCCTTTAGAAATAATAGAAGAGACTTTGATTAAATTTTTATAGCCATCTTCGTTTAAGGCATAAAGCACTAAAGAGTAATCGTTAATTAAAACAGAAATTCCAATAATGGCCTTCTTTTTGATTTTGTTCATCTCCTCAAAAAAATGAGGAACGCCATATAAATAATTAAAATCCGCTAGTCCCGCTCCTAGATAACCACTTGAAAGAACACTATGAGAGATTTTCTCCATAGTTAATCCACTTTGCAGGAATGAATATCCAGAGATAATTCTTAGAGGGATGAACATATAAATATATTACTAAAAAATATATTAATTATCACGATAATTTATAAAATAAAAAGCCCCGATAATAGGGGCTCATATTTGTTTTGTTAACTTTATTTAATTAAAGCATCTAAAGCATCAATGAATTTTGGGAGTTCTGCAAGAGTTGTAATTTTAGCTCCGCTAGCTTGAGCGTGACCGCCTCCACCAAATTCTGTAGCGACTCCGTTAATAACATAGTCTCTACTTCTAATAGAGATTCTCCAACATGGTTCTTTTGGATCGTCATCTTGAGTGATGGAGCACCAAATGTTGATTCCTGTAATGTTGGAAAATAGGTTAACGTTTTCCTTGCCTCTTTCAGTAGTGATTTTAAGTTCTTTTTGAATTTTAGAATCTAAAACGTAATAGGCCACACCTTTAGGAGAGATCTTGTAATTGTTAAGTATATAAGCGGTGACCGCTAAGTCATCGATTTGTTTGACATACATTTTCGCGTAGATTTCATTTAAAGAAATTTTTCTACTAATGAGTTCGCTTGCAATAGCAAATGTATGAGCGCTAGTGGAGGAATATTGGAAACGTCCGCTATCTCCAACAATACCAATATAGAAATTAGTCGCGCTATCTTTACCTAAAGTGTATTTGTGTTTGAAGTTCAATAAAATTGAAACAAGTAATTCGCTGGCAGCAGCCATAGATGTATCAACAATATTGTATTTAGCAAATTCTTCGACATTTGGGTGATGGTCGACCTTGACAATGCATTCCGCTTTTTCAAATCTAGGATCAGCGATTCTACTTTTATTAGAGACATCAACAATAATGGCTAAAAATGGTTCGTTAAACCAAGAGTCACTAATCTTATCCATTTCTGGAAATAGACGTGGAGTAAATGTGACATGGTTATCACCTAATACTTTTATATCTTTTTCTGGGAAATTTTCTTTTAGAAAATAATATAAACCCATTTGCGTTCCTAAAGCATCAAAGTCAGGCATAATGTGTCTGAAAATAGCAATTTTCTTATATTTTCTAATTGAAGCTTCAATGCCGTTAATTTGGGCTTTAAATTTTTTACCAATAGCTTTAATTTCTGGGGCTAATTTCATACATCCTCCTAACAGCACATTTTATAGGCATCACGGGCAATCATCACTTCTTCGTTAGTTGGGATAACCGCCACTTTAATCTTGCTATTTGGAGTGGAGATTAAAGCTTCTTTGCCGTGGATTGTGCTATTGAGTTCTTCATCGATTTCTACA
>CACXNV010000066.1 GCA_902769185.1 uncultured Erysipelotrichaceae bacterium
TTCTTTTAACTCTCATAAATAAAACCTCCCGAAAGTTCTATAAATGTAGATTGCTGATAGTTTACCTTAACTTACAATTTATAACAACACTTTTTATTACAACGTTAATTGAATAATTAATTGCAACTTTCTCGAAATATAAGTTTAAATTACCTTTTCAGTATAATATTTATGATGCTTCCTAGGAAGGAGGAAAGATGGAAAACCACGAAAAAGGAAGCAAAAAACATATTACAAGTTTTGATAGATTTAAAATACTAAAGTATTTGTCTCTTGGCTTTAATATTCCGAAGATCGCAAGGATTCTTGGATTTAACAAGACATCGATATATAGAGAAATTATTCTTAACTCTGTTGTTGAAAATAAGCACCCTCAATTTGGATGGGGATTCAAAACTAGGCTTTGCAAAAATGCATCAATATGTGGTCCTAAAATAAGTAGATGCCCGGAAGTTTGTATGAAGTATCTTCCTAAGACTTGTTCACTAATAACAAAGCCATATGAGGTATGTAACTTCTGCGAAAGGATTAAAGAATGTAAATTTGAACATCTTATTTATCATCCAGAAATCGCTCATGATGTCGCTAAAAAGAGATTCAGAAACGGCAAAACAAAGATTAAACTTGATGAGACTGAATTAAGGAAATTTGATAAGTATGTATCTACACTGATAATAAATGGACAGTCTCCAGAAGCAGTTAAATCATATTCATCAAATAAAGATTTTCCAGTATGTTCAAAAACTCTTAGAAGCTATATTGATAAAGGTCTATTGACCGCTAAAAATATTGATTTAAGAAGAAAATTGTCTATTACTACTTCAAATAATTATAACTATCCTAGAAGTTATTCCCATGATCCTTTAAAGAAGATCGATCATCTATATGATGATTATGTTCGCTATATGAATAAGCACCCTAAGACAGTCACATTTCAATGCGACACAGTTTTTGGAAAAAGAGATGATAAGAAATGCCTTTTAACAATCCACGCGGACACACTCCACTTTCAGATGTATATTCTCTTGCTAAATAAAACTGCCTTAAGAGTTAACAATGCTTTTATGGCAATTAGAAATAAGCTTGGAAAAGAAAGATTTTCTAAAGTGTTCCGTGTCTTATTAAGCGACAATGGAACAGAATTCGATAATCTAATCGAACTAGAACATGATATAGATGGAGAAATAATGTGTAGAGTTTTCTATACCAGGACTTATCGATCTAGCGATAAAGCAGAATGTGAAAGAAATCATGAATTATTCCGCTATATCAGAAAGAAGGGCAAAACTTTGGACACGATTAATGAGGAAGACATACAAATCATTAATTCGCATATAAATTCATATCCTAGAAAATCTCTAGATTGGAAAACGCCTATTGAAGCAATGAGAGAAAAGTTTGGAAACGACATTGTTAAATTACTTGGAATTGAAGAAATCAAAAGAAAAGACGTTAATTTAACCGCTCGAGTACTGAAGCAAAAGTAACCACGGTTTAACGTCAATTAGGAAGCATCGCTAGTCTCGAAACATGAAGTTGCAATTACTTGTTCAAGAACAAGAGGCAACATTTTTTTGCTTTGCTTTCTACTCATAATATAACCAGTGATCTTTATTATTTTCAACAAGAAAAAAGCTCGCTCCTCGCATTATGCGTGTACGCGAGACTGTTTTTCGAGAAAGTTGCAATTAATTATTCAATTAACCACTTTTTATTACAACTTTTTATTAAATAAAAATAGTATTAGGAACAATAAATTAAAAAAGGCGACAAAGTCGCCTTCTGTATCAAATTCTATCTAACATTATAACTTTCGGGAGTCGATAGAAATTGTTACCTTAATCGTTTTTCTTCTTTTTAAATAAGAAGTATCCACCTATAGCCGCAATAGAAACTGAGCTAATAGCAATGATAGCAATCATGCTACCTGAGTTCGCTACTGTTTGAGCAATAGGATTGACATTTATAACAGCGGCTCTAGGTGTAGAACTACTATTTACTAT
>CACXNV010000067.1 GCA_902769185.1 uncultured Erysipelotrichaceae bacterium
TTACAATGATTATGATGATAAGATGATACTTGATGCCGATTTTTATTCGCCAGGATATGAAGACAATATTATTGATAGTATTAACTACTTTGATCATTTTAAAAATGAGATAATTCTTTTAAATGGAAAAGAAATGAAAATGAGAAAAGTATATTTTCAAAAATAGTTCTTCATTGGCCAATATTTGAATGATTTTACAAAAAACCGCTATCTTTGCCGATGGCAGAAAACAGATTGAATTATGGCAAAACTAAGATTACATATTATTCTTGCAATAGCTTGCTTGGGCTTGTTGCTCTCGTGCGGTGGCACGGCAAAAGGAACATCAATTTCCCTTAATGAAGATTATGATTCTGTCAAAGAATGCTGGCAGGTATGGAAAGAATATAAGTGTATACACATTATGCGTAGTGATAGACTACCCTATGATGATTGTTTTATAGTTATATCTAATGATAAATTTTATTATTTTAGAGATAAGCAATTGTTGGAAGAAGATAGTCTAACACTAGATAAATCTTATTCATTCATTGTATATAGACGACAAAACAAACCAGATGATATAATACAGTTTTTAACTGAAGAAGGAGATAGTATAGCCCTCTTTCGTGACAAGTTTGATGGTGAAAAAGAATTCTTTAAGAAACATGATTTAGACAGTGTCCCTCCTTATATAAAACAACACTTTAATAAGAACTGATGAGCATTAATAGTTCATATTTAACGAAATAATCGCTATCTTTGCGGATGGGAGAAAACAGATTGAATTATGACAAGAAATTTTTTTGTCACCTATTACAGCTCAGAATTTTAAAATAAGGAGTAATTATTCTATTAGAAAATGAAAAAATTTGCTATAATAATACTTTTAAGCATAGTTCTTTTTGGGTGTAGTCGTAGTCATCTAAATGATGTGGAATCTATCTTAAATACATCTTTAAACGGAAAAGTTTGTTATTTGACCTCTGAGGAATATTGGCAAACTTTTGGCGGAGATGGATATAGAGTAGAGGTATATAAGATATTAGATACTGAATACTTGAAATCCAAATGTGAAAATGAAAATTTTAATACCTTTGACAAAAATGTAATTATTAATTCTGAATATTCAAAATATATCGTTAATGGAGCTGGTTACTATAAAAGGATAGACAGAGACTCGAAAATTATAGAACTAACTATAGACACAATAAATAATAAATTAATCTATTATTACTGTTACTTGTGATTTTTAGTTATAACTGCTGACTTACAAATTCTGATTAATCGTCATTTATGCTTATGAGAAACCTATTGGCAATCGCGTTTTTGCTTGTTATATTTTCGTGTTGCACCGGCAATAAAGCTGGCAATTCCAAGTACGATAAGTTTATAGGCAATGTTTATGTGGACACTGTTGCTAAAATGTTGCTAAAATCAGTAATGATAAGTCCTCATTGATAATTATTGCTTGCTACTGGGACGATATAGACAGCCATGGCCCTTATGGACATATCTCAGTTGAGGAAATAGATACTTGTCAAGATTCCATATTGAGAATAGAGAACTATTATTTCAATCAAAATAATGACGATTTGTCAATCAAAGTGGTGATTAGTGATGAGTCAAAAGGAAAATGCCACATCAAGCATATCTCAAACGACTCTATCGTCCTCGAACATGACAATGCCGACTTGTTCTTCACTGGCAAAAACACTACAACACTATATAGATTAAGAAATTAAATTATGGCAAAATAATATCAAAATGAGAGTTATATTACTAATAATCTTGAATATTATTATTTGTGTAATCTTTTTATTAGGCATTGATCTAATAAACTGGGTGTGCCCTTTAGCCAAACAAGATGTGGCTATGGGTATAACTTTCCGTTTTGGTGCTGTTGTTTTATTTGTTTCTTTACTAATTGCCCTGTTAATTAATCTTCTTTTATCAAGACGTAAGATTTATTTTTTCATACCTTATCTAATTTGTTTTGCTTATTGGATATCGGGCGTTCAAGCTATGCCATATCGCTCTTGGGCTTATATGTTTTTGTCTTTCGTTCTAATTGGTGTATACGAATGGTTTTTAATTAGATATAATAAACGTGGCAATCGGTTCAGTGACTCAAAAAGAATGGAAAAAAATGATAAAGACACATTAAAATGGTCGGCACAAAGGGCGATTGAGAGCAACCTGAGGCCTAATGTGGTTGCTGTGACTTTAGGAGTCAACAATAAACTCTTACATATAATAGCCTATGTTAACTCTTTGCCTGTTGAAGAAGATTATGAAATGGTAAATGACATAGCTGGTGAAATTATATGTGACTTCCCAGATCAGATTCATCGAACAAAAGAAGAATGTATTCAAGTGAACTATAACGACACACCTAACATCAAAAAACTAGATGTTTGGATTACTATAAAAGAAATTTGAATTATGGCAA